>JAFASQ010000103.1 GCA_019244395.1 Solirubrobacterales bacterium
CTCGAGATCTACGAGATCATCCACAAGGGGACCGCGCTCAAGGTCATCGGCTTCATCATCAACCTGGCCGTTGTCGTCTACCTCCTGTTCGCCAAGCGCCTGTTCGGCTTGCGCGGGGGCGGCGCCGTGGACGAAGCGGAGCGAGCCTGCGACATGAGCTGGGAGACCATCTCGCGGGCGACCGCGCCATTCACCGATCCAACCATTGCCCGCGGCACGGTGAGACCGGCCGCGCCCTGACCGCGCCGGGAACCGCCGCCTGGACGGACTATTTCGGCGCGCGCATGACGCTGGCCAGCATCACGGCTCCCGACATCGGCATGGTGCCGCTCGGCTACGGGCGGTTCGTCCGTGCTGACGAGATCGTCGCGCTGCTGCCGATCGAGGACGGGCGCGGCCCCCGACGTCGAACCTACGTCCACGTGGCGGGGCTCGCGGCGCCGATCGTTGCTTCACGATCGGAGGACGCGATCCTCGCCGACATGAAGACCGCGAGTCGTCCGGGCCACCGAGTAACGCAGTCCGACGACCGCACCCGACAGCCCGTGAGTTCCGCTCGGCATCGCCGAAGCCGCCTCGGCTTCGGCGCCCGACGCGACTAACCGCGCCCGACACGCCTGACCGCGGCGAGGATCACCTGCTTGCCGGCGTCGACGCGCCCCGGACCTCGGCCGGGATGTCGGCGAAGCTCTTCACCACCTCAATTCTCGCCCCTTCGCGGCGAGTCCAGCCAGGCACGTCCGCGGCGCGGATGAATGGTCGGCGGCCGCTCATCAGGGTTCGGTAGCTGTGGCGACCTCCGTGTCGGGCGTCTCACCGGAGAATGGCCACTTGCCGGGGTCGTCGTTTGGGTCGGCTGCGGCCCGAAACCTGGTGGCAGGCTGAGGCCCCGGGTAGGTCCCGCCGCTGAGAACCCGCATGATCGACCGAGCCGCCGCGCCAGCGCTGCTGCTCGACGGTGAAGCGGCAGCGCTCGGTCGGCGCTGTCGTAACTGCTTCGGTGCTTGCAGCTGTCCGGCCCTCGGTTAGCGCTCGAGCCGCCGGTTGGCCCGAGCCGTTCGCGATGCGCGGCGTGCGCGGTTTTGGCGAAACCCAGGGCGGGCCGCGGTCCCCTGATGACGTCGGCGCGTTCCCTCGTATGGCCGCAATGCAGGCGGGCACCGAGACGACTCTGCGTCTGACGCCGCCCTGCTCCTGTGAAACGCAGGTCTTCGGCATCGCCGGCGACGACGAGGTGGCAGTCTAGGTCGCGACGGGACGCGAGTCTGGCGAATGGGAGGACGCCGACGCCATCGGAGCGGAGACCTGCTCCGCTCATCTTGAGGTACTTCCGCTGGCCGTGATCGAATTCGTCAGGCGAGCGGGCACGTAAGTCTGACTCGCCGCGTTACGTCTGGCTGGCGTCCTTCTCAGGAAGCTCGTCGGCGTGTCGGACGATCACTCTCCACTCTCCGTCCTCCAGCCGGTAGACCTGCGTGCAGCGGAGCACGCGGTGATACGTACGACCTTCCTTCGTCCGCTCCATGTGTTCGAGGTCCACGGTGCAGGCAAGGTCCTCGCCTACGACTGTGAGAACGTTTTCGACTCGGCGGCCACTCGCGCCGATGCCAGCACTCGCCCAATCCAGCCGCTTGGCGACTTCCTCTGACCCGCGCTCGAACCCCCCGAAGGCTCCCATAATGACCGTGTCGTCCGAGTGCGACCACAAGGCTTTGAACGGCTCCGGCCTGCCCTCGACAAGGTCATTTAGCGCGGCCTGGCACTTCGCTCGGGCCTCTTCCCAGGATTCCCTCATGTCGATCTCCCCGGTTGGTCGCACCGAGAATAAATGCAGGACAGCTGCTTTCGGGGCGCCGAGGCGAATACACGCTTTTGCGCCTCGACGCGAATCTCGACGAGCTGCGCTCGGCGCGGGATCCGCGACCCACCGAGGCGTAGGATCGGCGTGTGCTGACCCCGGTTGATCGCGTCGAGGTGACGGTCGTGATCGACAACTTCCTCGATGTGCTGATGGCCGGCGAGGAGGGCGTGGTTCGCTACCAGGCGCGCGACTTCGGCGCGGCCGAGCAGTTGGTTGCTGAGCATGGTTTCTCCGCGTTGGTCAGTGTTGAGCGGTGCGGCGACCGGCGCACGGTGCTCTACGACGCCGGCCTTACGCCGCACGCCTTGGCCCGCAACCTCGATGTGCTTCAGGTGCCGGTGGGTGACTTGCGGGCGATTGTCATCTCGCACGGCCACGCCGGTCATCACGGCGGCCTTGAGGGGCTGATCCGTCGTCGGGGGCGCTCGCGGTTGCCGCTGGTGATTCACCCCGACGCTTGGCGCGAGCGAAGAATCGTATTTCCCTCGGGCGGCGAGCTGCGACTGCCGCCGCCGAGCCGTCATGATCTTCAGGCCGAGGGGCTGGAGGTGGTCGAGGAGCGCGCGGACAGCCTGCTGCTCGATGGCGCCGTTCTGGTGTCCGGGCAGGTCGAGCGGGTCACCGAGTTCGAGAGCGGCTTTCCGATCCACGAGGCGCGGGACGGGGATGGCTGGCGGCCCGATCCGATGATCTGGGACGACCAGGCACTCGTGGTCAACGTGCGCGACCGCGGGTTGGTGATCCTCTCGGGCTGTTCGCACGCGGGCGCGATCAATGTCTTGTTTCACGCTCAACGTCTGACCGGGGAGGCCCGCGTCGCCGGGCTTCTCGGCGGCCTGCATCTCACCGGCGGACTGTTCGAAGCGCGCATCGAGCCAACGGTCGAGGCGTTGCTCGCGGCCCGCGTTGGTCGCGTCCTGCCGGCGCATTGCTCGGGCTGGAGGGCCGTCCATGCGATCGCCCGCGCCATGCCCGAGGCGTTCGTGCAATGCGCGGTAGGAACGACCGTGGGGTTCGAAGCATCACCCGGGTGATCGAGCGTCCTCGCCGGACGGCCGCCGGCGGCGGCCCCGGCCCCAATCGTCAGCGAGACCTGCCTTCACTCGGCGGCGAGCATCTCGTCACAAACGACGAGCGTCCCCCAATGCGCGGTCCGGAGGGAAGATGAGCACCGAGCCCGGAGGCCACCTCGTAGGCGAGGGCCCCGGACCCGCAGGCCGCGCATTGGGGGACTGTCGGCGGCGGCTCCGAGATGCCCATGGCAGTCGCAGAGCAGGTCTTGGCGGCGGCCGACGGCGCTGCCGGTTCATGCCTTTATGTGCAGGCGCTGCAGGACCGTGAATGACGTGAACGAACGGGCCTTTTCACTGCTTGTCGCGCCCCTTATGTGAGGTTGTGATCGACGTGAACCACGTGACCGAGCGCGACGCGTTCATCACCGCGGCGGTCGGTGCGAAGTACCCGGCCTGGGAGCTCGCCCGCGCTCGGGCCGCCTCGACCCGGCGGATCAGCCGGACGGACGCGTTGGTACTGCTACCTCAGTCGTCCGTGCGGCCAGAGCGTCCCCCACCGCGCGGCCTGCGGCATCGTGGCAGCGGTGGCCGTCCCTGTTTTCTCCAGGTGCGCCGTTGTCGTCCTCCGGTCCGCCACCGACTTCGGTCGTTTATGTCGTACGTCCTCAGCGCGTTAGGCCAAGAGAGCCGCCGGGCGACGTCGATCTCATGTGAACGACGTCAATCCCCAGCAACCACGGCACGTTCACAAACCACCTGCACATAAACGCCTACGCCGGTCACGGCGGCGACATGGCCCCTTCGATGATCGAGCAGCCTGCCGGGCCCGGCGAGCCCGGCCGCTCCTGGCACGCGGTAGGAGCGGCGGGAACTGCTCTTCAGCACAGTTCGGCGATCACCCCGCGGTGACACGGTGGGCTCGGGGCGCGAGGCGATGCCGTTGGCGGATGCCCAAACGACCAGCGATAGGCGACCCACGCCGATGCTCCCGGATCTAGGCGGCAGTCTCGATCGTCTACCTGTTGACGCTCAGGCCGTAGAACCCGATTTGGAGCACGTGACCGTTTGGCGGTGTGAAGGTGACCCACAGCCGGATTCGGACTAGATGTCGGTGGTGGGCGATGAGCTGCTTGCCGCGTTTGGTGGGTGCGAGTCTCATGTGGAACATACCGGGGGCAGGCACGACGAGATGTGCGCGGGCGAATGCGAATCGGCCGGGAGCGGGCTCCAATAGCGCGGCCGCTGCGGCGAGAGGCTCCTCGTCGTGCTTCGAGGCGCTTTCAATCACCTTGACGACCCCGGCGGTCGGCACGATCACGTCGAAGGTGACGATCCCGTTGGGATGAACCTTCACGCGCGTGACCCGAAAGTTGGTCGATCCTGGTACGACGTTGTAGTGGATCGTCATGGTCGCAGTGAGGCCATCCCCGGAGGTGGCGCGGACGGTGTACGCGAACGTGCCTATATGCGAGGTGTCGAGCTGACCTGCAGCGCCGCGTGCTCCGTTGGAGTCCGTGCACGACTTGATCCCTGGCCCGCCGGTGCCTTCGGCGCAGCTGAACCTGGTCGCGGCGTGGTGGCCGTGGGTGAAGGTCCGGTTGTCCGCGGGTGAGGTGATCTTCGCGGTCGGAGCCCCGATCGCGAGGACGGTGTAGTGGTGCGTGACGGTCGTGGTCAGCCCATCCTTCGAGGTCCCGGTGACCGTGAAGGAGTGCTGCCCCAGGGTCGAGGTGTCGATCGGATTGCCGTTGCCGATGCGGTTGTCGTCGGTGCAGCTGGCGATCCCCGGGCCGAAGGCGCTGTCGATGCACGAGTAGCTCGCGGTGACGCGCTGGCGCTCGATGTAGTGTGCGCTGTCGGCGGGCGTGGTGATCGCTGCCGCGGGCGGTCCGGCGACGGTGTAGGTGAGCGTCTTGGCGGTGCTCTGGCCGTCCTTGCTGGTGGCCGTGAGCTTGAGCGTGAACCTCCCCGGCGTGGAGGTGTCGATCGGGTTGCCGTTGCCGATGCTGTGATCGTCGGTGCAGCTGTCGATCCCCGGGCCGAAGGCGCCGTCGGTGCACGAGTAGCTCGCGATGACGCGCTGGCCCTGGAAGTAGTGCCCTCCGCCACCGGGCGGCGTCGTGCTCGTGACCGAGGGTGGTCCGGCGACGGTGTAGCTGACCGTCTTGCTACCGGTGAGGGTGTCCTTGCTCGTGGCGGTCACCTTCAGGGAGAAGTTCCCGGGTGTCGAGGTGTCGATCGCGGCCCCGTTCGCGACCGGGCCGGCGCACGACTGGATCCCGGGTCCGTTCGGATCGTCCTGACAGCTGTAGCTCGCGCTGACGCTCGCGCCGACGCTGTAGGTCACGCCGTTGGCCGGCGCCGTGATCGTAGCCGAGGGCGGTCCGGCGACGGTGTAGCTGACGGTTTTGGCGGCGCTCTGGCCGTCCTTGCTGGTGGCGGTCACCTTCAGCGAGAAGCTCCCGGGTGTCGAGGTGTCGATCGGGTTGCCGTTGCCGATGCTGTGATTGTCGGTGCAACTGCTGATCCCCGGGCCAAAAGAGCCGTCGGTGCACGAGTAGCTCACGTTGACGGTCTGGCCTTGGATGTAGTGCGCTCCATTGGGGGGTGTGGTGATAGTTACCGAGGGCGGTCCGGCGACGGTGTAGCTGACGGTTTTGGCGGCGCTCTGGCCGTCCTTGCTGGTGGCGGTCACCTTGAGCGAGAAACTCCCGGGTGTCGAGGTGTCGATCGCGTTGCCGTTGCCGATGCTGTGATCGTCACTGCAGGTGGCGATGCCCGGGCCGAACGACCCGTCGGTGCACGAGTAGCTCGTGTCCACGGTCTCGCCGACACTGTAGTTCGCGCCGTCGGCCGGCGCGGTGATCGCGGCGGAGGGGCCGCCGGCGACCGTGTAGGTGACCGTCTTGGCGGTGCTCTGGCCGTCCTTGCTGGTGGCGGTCACCGTGAGCGAGAAACTCCCGGGTGTCGAGGTGTCGATCGCGTTGCCGTTGCCGACGCTGTGATCGTCACTGCAGGTGCCAATCCCCGGGCCGGAGGCGCCTTCGGTGCACGAGTAGCTCGTGTCGACACTCTGGCCGACGCTGTACGTAGCGCCGTCAGCTGGCGCCGTGATCGTCACCGACGGCGGCGCGATGACCGTCACGGTCGCGGTGTTGCTGGGTGCGCCGGTGCCGCTCTCGGTGGATGCGACGTCGCCCGTCATGTCGTCCTGCGTCCCGGCCGCCGTCCCGGTCACGTTCACGGTGAGGGTGCAGGCGCCGCTGGCTGGCAGGGTCGCACCCGTCAGGCCGATCGAGCTCGAACCGGCGTCTGCGCTGACGTTCCCGCCGCAAGTGTTGGACTCGCCGTTCGGGGTCGAGACGACCAACCCGGCTGGGAGCGCGTCCGAGACGCTGATGCCGCTCAACCCGACGCCGCTGTTCGGGTTCATGAGCTGCAGGGAGAGCACGGTCGAGCCATGCAGCGGGATCGAGGCGGCGCCGAACGACGTCTGAACCATCGGCGGTGCCGCGATGTTGAAGGTGACGCTGGCCGAGCCCGTGTTCGTCGCCACGTCGCTCGCGGTCACCACCAGCGTATGTGGGTTCGCACCGCTCGTGAGTCCGCTGTACGTGTACGGGGAAGAGCAGGGGCTCACCGTGCCGCCGTCGAGCTGGCACGTGTAGCTGAATCCCGAAGCGTCATCCGGATCGGTCGCGTGGAAGGAGATCTGCCCGTTCGTGCCGACGGTGGCGTTCGCGGCCGGGCTGTCGAACTCGACGCTCGGGGGGGTGTTGTCGACGAACCAGCTCGTGCTCACTCCGATGCCGTCGACATTGCCGGCGACGTCGATCGCCTGGGCCGTGAAGGTGTGCGTCTGGCCGGCGGCGAGGTTCGAGTAGCTCGGCGTCGCGCTACAGGGCGTCGGGGCCGCACCGTCGAGGGAGCACTGGAAGCCCGCGACGCCGCTGAGCGCGTCGTTGCCCGAAAGCAGGAAGCTTGCGCTGGTCCTGTTCGTGCGTGCCGGTGGGCCTCCGGACACGCTCGTGGTCGGTGGCGTCTCGTCGATCTTCAGGGTGACGGATTGACCGGCGGCGGTGTTACCCGCGATATCCGTGCACGTGCCGGTGTTGGAGACCACCTGCCCGGCTTTCGGCGTCTCGGCGGTGAACAGGCCGCCACCGCCGACCGTGTTCGTGTCGATCCCGGAGCCCGGTGTGGGGTCGGCACACGCGAATCCGACCGTCACCGCCGAGTTGTTCCAGCCCGCTGCGTTCGGCGCCGGCGTCACGGCCGGGCTGATCACGGGTGGACGCGAGTCGATCTTCACGTCGGCCGTGGTCGGCGTCGGGGTTACGTTGCCGGCGACGTCGCTCGCGGTGCAGCTGATGTTGTTGTCGCCTTCGGTCGTCGCGTTGAAGCTGGCGCCGCTCGCCGGCACACTGACGACACGGACGCCGTTGTTCGTGCAGCTCAGGCCATTGGTCCCGCTGCCGTTGACGCCGTCGTCGGCGATCACGCCGACAAGAGCAGGATTGGTCTTGAACCAGCCGTGATTGCCGTCGGGCGTAGCCGAGATGGTGATCTTCGGCGGGGTGTTGTCGACGAAGCACGACAGCGGCCAGCTGATCGACGGCTGGGTCGGATCGTCGGTGGTGATCGTAAGCGTCGCCGTGTAGTGGTTCTCCTGCGTCGGGCCGGTGCAGGTGGTGTAGAGGATCGCCGTGCCCCCGGGAAAGACCTGCGACTGCTGGGGGTAGGTGGCACCGGGCGGCATCCCGTCCGGCTGACCGTTTAGCAGGGTGAACGGCGTCTGCCCCGTCGAGTCGGTCTCAATGATCGTGTAGCTCGTCAAGTTGAGGGTCGCGAGCCCGTCGTTGCCGATCGTGATCGTGTCGAACGAGTGATGACCGCTGCGCGGGTACATGCCGCCGATCGTGGTGCCGGCGGTCGGGTTCGGCAGCATGTGCGCGGTGCAGGACGTGCCCGTGTCGATCCGGAGCGACAGGTCACGGTCGGTGTTGCTCCCCTGCTGCGTGAGCGGCGACCAGGACATTCCTCCGTTGGTGCTGTCCTCGACCGTGTCCGCGTTGGTGTCCTGGAACTCCCAGCTGATCCCGTCGTTGGGGCTGGCGGTCTTCATCACCGCCCAGTACTGCGTTCCGGCCGTGATCGTCGGCGACGAACTCGTGACGACGCAATCTGGAGTGCCGCCGTTGAACGGTGGGGCGCTGACAGTCGCCGGCTGGCCAAGCGCCGTCCCGGGCACGCCGTTGTTGTCGGTGTATAGCTGGATTGTGCCGCTGGTGCTGCCGCCGTTCGGGGTGCAGGTCCCGCCGGAGAAGCACTGCACCCAGAAGCTGATCAGGTTGGCCGTTCCCGTCGTCGTTGGCGAGAACTTCTTCGCGACCCAGAAGTTGCTCGCGAACGACTCCCCGCTGGTTCCCGACGGCACCGTCGGCGGGCCCGTGATGTTCGAGAACAGCGTGGTCGCGCTGGCCGCTGCGGGTGCCGTGCAGCTGACCGCAGCGGCAGCAACGACCACGCCGATGGCGACGCCGGTCCGGAACCACCTCATGGGCTGCGACCGCCACGAGCAACATCTTTCAGAGCCTGAGGACGCGCGGCCGACATCGTGACTAAACCTCCCACAATCCCTGCGCAAAAGCAGTCCCTACTCCCCCGCCGGGTTCAACTCTCGTGAAAAGTCTCAAAGGCGGTACGCCAATACACATGGACCGAAGCAACAGCTGTAACCCCGACAGCCGTCAAAGCCAACCGTGCAAGCCGCGAAGAAGGGCGCCCCAGCGTCCGGCCAGGCATGCCAACCATCCCACACCCACGCACTCATGTCAATAGTCCGACTCGGTCGTCGAGCCGCAGAGCCGCAACGCTTGAGCGGAAAGACGTAGTTGCTGCAGGAGTTCCACTTCCTGGTGCTCGGAGAGGCACCGCCGGGTACTCGGCAGCGAAAGCACCGACTCGGGAACGATCGGCGCTCGCGGTACATCGTCAGTCCAACCACGGCTGCCCGGGGTGTCGCTGCTCCACGAGTATCAGTGGACGTTCGCGAACGGCGGATCCCCGGGGATCACGCCGCCACCGATCTCGTCGAGCGACAGTTCTCACCCGATGCCAAGGGACGACGAGCTTGCGAGCAGAACCTGCGTCCCGGGTGACTGCCTTCGGACACAAGCAGCGGCGCAGGCACCGTCAATCGCGGACACCCGCGCGAGCACGAAGGCAGGTGTCGCCCGCGCTCTTCACCAGCGACGTGGT
>JAFASQ010000124.1 GCA_019244395.1 Solirubrobacterales bacterium
GCTCGCTGATCGTGGCGCTCCACAGCGATGTCTGAACAGGTTGCTGGGAATCGGGAGCGAAATACAGCAGGTGTGTTCCAGTGAGGTCGAATACCATCGCGACAGCATTCCGCGGCGCAGCGATCCTCTGCACCTTGGCGATGGTGAAGGTCTGCCTACAGGCGATCGGCGAGGACTCGATCGTCGCCGCGGCAGGCGCGCAAGGCAACTTCGAGCTCAACGCGATGCGCCCGATCATCATCAACAACGTCCGGCACTCCGCACGGATCCTGGGCGACGCCTGCCAGAAGCTGCGCGAGTTCAGCATTGAAGGGACCGAGCTCGATCAGCAGAAGGTCAGCGACTACGTGGATCGGTCGCTGATGCTCGTCACCGCGCTGAGCCCGCACGTCGGCTACGACAAGGCCTCGGCGATCGCCCACAAGGCCGACGACGAAGGCACGACCCTGCGCGAAGCAGCGCTCTCGCTCGGAGTCTCGGCCGATGAGTTCGACCGGATGACCGCGGCCAGAAACACCGTGGCGCAGATGACGCTGACGCCCGGGACCGTCAAACAAGCGCCTAACCTGCCGGACCCCAGCGCCTCCTGGCAGATTAGCCGCTCGAGCTGCTCGATCTCCGAGTCGAGGAACTCGATGTGGCGCAGGCCGCCCTGCAGTGTCTCTGACTCGTCGATCGGCACCTCCGGCCCCCGCAGCCACTCGCGTCCCGTAACCCCGAACGAGTCAGAGACGGGCGGGCGGCGCTTGAGCCGGCGCATCCGGACCGCGTGGATCTCGTCTCGGCGCGGGAGCGCGCCCTGATCAGCTGCTGGCGGCGGGACAGGCGCATGCCCCGCCCTCTGGCTTTCCGCGGATGGGGGCGGTAGCGTTCTCGGAAGGTCTACACAGAGGTTGGGTCCCAGCGTGGGGAGCGTGAGATGCCAAGCTTGACCGGGGGACGCCCGATCACGCCCGCCGCCGTCGAGCGGTCGGCCGCCGAGGGTTCTCGGGCCAGGGTCAGTGCGCTCGTCAGCCGGCCGGCGTCCGCATGACCGATCCGCTGGAGATCCGGCTTCTCGGGCCTCTCGAGGTCGAGGCCGGCGGCCGGCCGGCCGAGGTCAGCGGGAGCAAGCGTCGGGGCCTGCTGGCGCTGCTGGCGTTGCACTCCGGCCGCGTGGTGGACGTCGAGGAGCTGATTGATGTCCTTTGGGGAGAGGAACTGCCCGCCGCGCCACGCAATGCGGTGCAGCACCATGTGGCGCGGCTCCGCGCCGCACTCGGTCCGGAGGCGATTTTCGCCTCCGCCGACGGCTACGCGTTGCACGGCGCCTCGGTGGACGCGCTGCGCTTCGAGGAGTTGGTCCAGGAGGCGCGGTTCGCGTTGCAGGAGGGCGACGTTCGTGCCGGCGCGGACTCCGTCTCACTGGCGCTCGAGATGTGGCGCGGTCCGCCGCTGCACGGCCTCACTGACATGCCGTGGTTCAGCGCTGAGGCGCGGCGGCTGCAAGCGTTGCGCGTTGATGCGTTCGAGGAGCAGTTTGAGGCGGCGTTGGCGCTTGGGGAGCATCGGGAGGTCGTGTCCGCGCTGCATGCGGCGGTCGAGGAGAACCCTGTTCGTGAGCGCCTCTGGGGCCAGCTGATGCTGGCGCTCTACCGGAGCGGCCGTCAGGCCGACGCGCTCGAGACCTTCCAGCAGGCGCGCCGGCGCCTCGTGGACGAGACGGGCCTCGAGCCGGGGCCTGAGCTTCGCCGGCTGCAGGCGGCGATTTTGGCGCAGGACCCGGCGATCGCCCCCGTGGAGGTCGAACCGCGCCGCCGCGGCAACCTGCCCGCCCCGACGACCTCGTTCGTAGACCGCGAGCGGGAGCTCACCGAGGTGGTCGACCTGTTGAGAGAACACCGGCTCGTGACGCTCGTCGGCCCGCCGGGTGTGGGCAAGAGCCGGCTGGCGCTGGAGGCGATCCGCGCCTTCGAGAGCGAAATTGCGGACGGCGCGTGGCTGGTCGAGCTTGCGCGCGCGGGTGAAGCGACAGACGTCATCCGGTTGGTCGCCCGGGCCGTCGACGCTCACGGTGCCGACCCGCTGGCCCGCGTTATCGCTCGTCTCCGTGACAGTGACGCGACACTGCTGGTGGATGCCTGCGAGCACGCGCTCGAGGAGGCGGCGCGCGTTGTCTCGGCGGTGCTGGCGGGCTGCCCGCAGGTGCGGGTACTCGCAACCAGCCGGGAGGTTCTTCACATCACCGGCGAGGTCCGAGCCAGTCTCGAACCGCTCCCGCTGTCCGCCCCGGGTTCGATCGACGACGCCGGCTCCCCCGCCGTGCAACTGTTTGCCGCCCGGGCCCGCGCCGCCAGGCCGGGCTTTGAGCTCACAGCTGACGGCGCCCCGATCGCGGCCGAGATCGCCCGTCGCGTGGACGGGTTGCCGCTCGCGATTGAGCTCGCCGCCGCCCGGCTGAACGTGCTCGGGCTCGCCGAGCTGGGCGCCATGGTCAAGCGTCGCCTGGCGCTGCTGCAGAGTCAGCCGGCCTCTGACCCAATGCGCACGGCGCTCTTCGGGCTGGTGGAGTGGAGCTACGACCTCCTGCACGCGGACGAGAAGGCGTTGCTCCACCAGCTCGCCGTGCATCGAGGTGGCGCTTCGTTGGCGTCGATGGTCGCTGTTGGTTCGAGCCTGGGGCTTGACGAGGCCACGGTGACGTATCTACTCGGAGCTCTGGTTGATAAGTCGATCGTCCTGGTCTCGTTCCCGGCTGACGAGGCGCGCTACGACCTGCTCGACACCGTCCGCGACTACGCGCTCGAGCGCCTGGCCGAAAGTGGCGGCCTGGCCGCCGCCCGCAGGGCGCACGCCCAGTACTTCGCCACGGTGGCCGAGGCGGCGCGGCCCGCGCTCCGGGGACCAGATTGGCAGGCCTGGACGTCCCGGCTCACACGCGAGAACGACAACCTATGGGCCGCCTTGACCTACGCCCGCGATGCCCCCGAGCCCGATGTCGCGATCCGCCTCGGGGCGTCCCTGGGCTGGTACTTCTCGTTCTCCGAGCAGGTCTCCGAGGGACGCCGCTTCCTCGAGCTGGCACGCGCGATCGCATCTGACGACGCGCCTGCGTGGTTGTGGGTGGAGCTACTGGCGTCCGTCTGCTTCCTGGCCACCGAGGAGCTCGACTTTGAGGCCGCGATCGAGGCTGGCGATCGTGCCCTTGCGCTCGCGGCGACGGTTCCGCCATCCCCGGTGGCGGCCGAGGCGCGGGCGCTGCTCTCGCTCCCGCTGGCGCAGTCAGGAAGCCAGGAGCGGGCCGCGAAGCTCGCTGAGGAGGCAAGAGACGCCGCCGAGGCTGCTGGAGATCACTGGACAGCCGCGGTGGCCAGCCTGACCGGTGCGATGGATGCGGCAGTCGCCGGAGACGTCCGAACCGCCGACACGCTGAGCGCCAACGCCGCTCGGCATTCCGAGGCGATCGGATTTCTGCCGACCCTGCTGCCGGCAACGACTCTCGAAGCGTGGGTCGCCGAGCAGCGCGAGGACAGCGAGGCCGCGATCGACGCGTACCGACGCGTGTTCGAGCTCGCGAACCAGACCCGCTTCGCCGATCACGCTGCCTTTGCCCTGGCCAGATTGGGCTCGATCGCGCTCGCGAACGGAGAGCCGCGCCAGGCCGAAGAGCTGTTCAGGCGCGCGCTCGCCGCCGCCGACGCGGCACGCGCGCCCTGGGTCACGGCCTATGCGCGTGTCCAGCTTGGCCGCATCCTCGCCGCGGCTGGCGACGCGCAAGCCGCCGAGAAGCTGTACCGGGGCGCTCTGGAGTGGTCGGAGCGGCCGCGGTCGCACCGAGCTCGGGAGAGCCTCTTCCTCATGCTTGCCGGGAGCCCTGGCGCCGCTGCCCTGCGCGCCCTCGCCGAGCTCGCCGACGCCCGCGGCGACGCCGAGGCCGCGACCGGGTTGCGCGCCCACGCCGGGCTGGCGTCCGCCTGAGACTGGCAGCGGCCGCGGGGCGCGTGGCAGCGCCGTGGCAGCGACGCGGAGGAAGCTTCATCCGCTCGCCGATCGACCGATGGGACGGCAGTTTGACAATCGGGACCAACGACGCGGTGGTTGATGCCGCTGGGCAGTCGGCCACCGCGGAGCTCGCGCACGACCCCAGGACTTTCCTCGAGACCGTCGCTACGGAGCTGCGCAACTGGGACATGTATCTCGAGCGCCTGCAGGTGAGGGCGGCCGCGCGAGCCGGAAGCGCTCGTGAGCAGGCCGAGGCCAGGATCAGCGAGCTCAGAGGGCGACGGAACGCCTTGAGCCAGCGTCTTGGCGAGGTGCATTCAGCGACCGAAGAGGGGTGGACGCGCGTCCGGGCGGCTCGGGACGACCTCGAACGAAGCGCGGCAGAGCTGCAGGCGTGGTTCGAACAACGGCGAGAATCCTGATGGTTGCGGCCGTATCGCGTGGGCATGAGGTCGCCAGTGGCGCACTCGCCGACCTTCCGGCCGAGCTGCCGGGTGTCGGTCGCCAGGACGTCGGCCCGCGTCGGACCGCCCGGCGCGGGGTGGTCGGGCGGAGCGCCCTGTTCGAGCGCCTCTCCGCGACCGCTCCGGGCGGGGTGGCGCTGGTCTGCGCTCCGGCGGGGAGTGGCAAGTCGGTACTCGTTCGTTCCTGGGCGGACGCCGAAGAGCTGCGCGACCGGGTGGCGTGGGTTAAGGTCGAACTCGGCGAGCGAGACGGGCAACGCTTCTGGCTATCGGTTATTGATGCCCTTTCCCGCCTGGATGCGGTCGTGGGGCCGGTGAGTCCCGCGCCGGATTTCCGCGTGGAGCTGGTCGTCGAGCATCTCTTGGTTCAGCTCGAAGCGCTCGCGGAGCCGCTGGTGCTGGTGTTCGAGGATCTGCACGAACTGCGCTCGGCGGATGCACTGTCATGTCTTGAGGCCGTTCTGGCCCGGTTGCCGCCGGGCGTGCGGCTGGTGATGACGACGCGTGAGGACCCCCGACTCGGCCTTCATCGCTTGCGGCTGGCCGGCGAGCTGAACGAGATTCGTGCTCCGGACCTCCGGTTCTCGCTCGAGGAGACGGACAAGCTGCTGCGCGCATCCGGGATCAGGCTCTCGGATGGCGGCCTCGCGCTGCTCCATGAGCGCACCGAGGGATGGGCGGCCGGCCTACGTTTGGCCGCCATCTCGCTCGCCGAGCACCCTGATCCGGAGCGGTTCGTAACCGAGTTCTCCGGCAGCGAACGGACCGTGGCGGGATATCTGCTCGCGGAGGTCCTGGAGCGCCAGCCGGCTGACGTGCGCGAGCTGCTGCTGCATACCTCGATCCTCGAGCGTGTGAGCGGTCCACTGGCCGACCACCTCACCGGCGGCTCGGGATCAGAACGGATCTTGCAGGACCTAGAGGACGCGAACGCGTTCGTGACCTCGATCGATGCCGGGCGGTCCTGGTTTCGCTACCACCACCTGTTCGCCGACCTGTTGCAGCTGGAGCTGCGACGCGCCTCGCCCACGAGCATCGCCTCGCTTCATCGGGCGGCGGCCCGGTGGCACGAAGCGGAGGCGTACATCGTCGAGGCGATCCGCCACGCGCAGGCGGCGCGCGACTGGCCGCTGGCCTCGCGCCTGCTCGCGGACAACCACATCGATCTGACCTTCGACGGGAGGTCGGGGGCGGTGTGCGAGCTCTTGACGGCGTTTCCGGACGAGGTGGCAGCGGCGGATGCCGAGCTCGCGCTCGTGTTCGGCACGGCGCGTGTCTTGCACGGAGACCACGAGGCCAGTGCCGCATACTTGGATCTCGCACAGGAGCTCAAAGGCGCCGTTCCGGCGGATCGCAGGCAACGCTTTGAGGTTCTCTCGGCCGAGTTGAAGCTCACGCTCGCACGCTGGCGTGGGGATCTCGAGGCCGTGTTGGCGACGAAGCCGTTGGTGGAGGCAGCGCTGGCCGCTCAGCCGGCAGGCGAGCGAGCGCTCAGCGATGCGTTCAGAGCTGTTGCGCTTATGAATTTGGGCGTAGCAGAGCTCTGGTCCTCCGGGCTCGACGAAGCACGTCGCGACCTCGAAGCGGCGTTGGGGCTAGCCCGTCGGGCCGGGCGGCCATGGATTCAGATCAGCTGTCTCGGTCACCTCGGCATCGCCGGTCCCTGGACCGGGCTGTCCTTCTCCGAAGGCCTCACACTCAGCGAGGAGGCAGTGAACATCGCCGAGTCGCACGGCTGGGCGAGTGATCCGATGCTCGTCAGCGCCCTGGCCACGGGAGCGATGGCCCTGCTCTGGCTCGGGCGGTTCGATGACGCCGAGCGGTGGCTCGAGCGGGCGGACCACACGCTGCGACCCGATGGTGAGCCGGGCACCGAGCTGCTCGTACGCCATGCTCGAGGTCTTCTGCGTCTGGTGTGGGGCCGGCCTTCCGAGGCGCTGAACTCGTTCGAGGCGGCGCACCGGATGCAGATGTTTCTTGCCGACGAACATCCATTCGCGCTGCGCACGCGGGCGCGGCTGGTGCAGACCCAGGTATGCCTGGGTCAGCTGGCCGCGGCGGAGATGGCGATTGCCGAGATGAGCGATGGCGACCGCCGCACCTCCGAGATCCGCATGGCCGCGGCGGTCATCCAGCTCGCGGCCTCCGAGCCCGAGCAGGCGCTCGAGGTGATTCGTCCCGTCATCGAAGGCTCGTGCCCAACAATGCACCCTTCATCCGCGGTCACAGAGGCGCAGGTGCTCGACGCGGTTGCCCGCGAACAGCTCGGCGACACGCGCGCAGCGGAGATGTCGCTGGAGACGGCTCTCGAGCTCGCCGAACCGCAGGGCATCGTCCTGCCGTTCATCCTCGCGCCGACACGGGCAATCCTGGAACGCATCCCCCGCCATCGCACGGCGCACGCCGCGCTACGCCGGACCATTCTCGACGTCCTCATTGGCGAGGCGCCGGCGTTCCAGGGCCAGCCGGCGCCATTGCTCGACGACCTCAGTGAGGCCGAGCTGCGCGTCGTCAGATACCTGCCGACCAACCTGCGGGCGCCCGAGATCGCGGGCGAGCTGTTCGTGTCGGCCAACACGATCAGGACGCACCAGCGCCACATTTACGCCAAGCTCGGCGTGCACGGGCGCGCCGAGGCGGTCGCTCGCGCTCGCGCGCTTGGACTGCTCGCGCCCGCCATACGCGCGTGCTGAGCACGGCGACACGCGCCTAATCATGCAAAGCGCGTGACGACCGCTCACCCGGCCCGATGTGAGCATGCCCAGACGCGAATGAGCGACGAGCTCCTGACAATCGATGACATGGACGTCGACGGCCGGCGAGTTCTGCTCCGGGCCGATTTCAACGTGCCCCTGACTCCGGTCTCGCTCGGAGTGCCGGTGGGCGTCGCCGACGATACGCGTATCCGTGCGGCGCTGCCCACGATCGAGGAGCTGTGCCGACGCGGTGCCCGGCTCGTGCTCGTCTCGCATCTGGGCCGGCCGGGCGGTCGCGACCCGTCTTGGTCGATGCAGCCGGTGGCCAACCGCCTAGGCAGACTCACGGGCGCTCCGGTCCGGCTCGCGCCGGCCGTGATCGGAACCGATGTACGCGAGTTGACCAGACGTCTGCAACCTGGCCAGATGCTGATGCTCGAGAACGTCCGCTTCGAGGCGGGCGAGACACGCAACGACCCCCGGCTGGCCGCCGCCCTAGCCGAGCTTGCGGACCGGTATGTCGACGACGCCTTTGCCAGCGCCCACCAACGCCATGCCAGCACATCGGGTGTCGCTTACCTGCTCCCAAGCGCGGCCGGGCGCCTGATGGCGCGCGAGGTCTATGCCCTCACCACGGTCGTGGACGAGCCCGCACGACCCTTGGTCGCCGTTCTCGGAGGCGCGAGGCTCGGCGACAAAGTCGGCGTCGTGCGGCGCTTTCTCGAGCTAGCCGACGTCGTCTGCATCGGCGGCGGGATGTGCTTTCCATTTCTCGCCGCGCTGGACCATAAGGTCGGCCAATCGCTATCTCCGCGGGAGGACGTCGGCCGGGCCAGGGCGGCACTCCGGGAGGTAGCTGGGGCGACGGATCGGCTCGTGCTTCCTGAGGACCTGCAGCTGGCCAAGTGGGGCATCGACGCTTCAGCCGTGAGCGAATCGCTCGACGGGGTCGAGGTCCCCGATGGCTGGATGGGGCTGGACATCGGGGAACGGACGGCGGCTCGCTATGCCGAGGCGGTGTTGACGGCGGCCACAGTGTTTTGGAACGGCCCCATGGGTCTCTTTGAGCTGCCACAGTTCGCCGGCGGGACCCACGTGGTCGCCGAGGCCGTCGCCTCGACGTCCGCGACAACTATCGTCGGGGGTGGCGAGACCGTGGAAGCGGTCCGCCAATGCGGGCATGAAGAGAGCGTGAACCACCTCTCGACCGGCGGCCGGGCCACGCTCGAGTTTCTCGAGGGGCCCGAGCTACCGGGGGTGGAGGTGTTGCGGCGCGACCGACCGATACAGCTGAGAGACGCGACGGGGCCCGAACCCGATGCTCCCGCCGCGTCCCGAGCCCTCACGCGGGGGTCTTCTGGCCGCGGCTGAGCTTGGCCTTCAGATGGTCGGCTTCGCGTCGACGGCAGCCTTGTCGTGCTCCCGGTGGCTGCGGGCCAGCTCCTCGCGGGCTTCGCGCTTGGCTTTTCGCTCCGCATCCTGTGCTGGGGCGATCTCAGCCTCGAATGGGCGACAGGTCGCCGCAGCACGGTTCCGCCGCGGTTCGACATGGCCGCGTCGATCCCTCGGGGCTCTGCTCGGTCACCACGGCCGGCGGCGAGGTGCGCCCGACCTCGACGCTGCTCGAAAATCGCGCTCAGGGCCGACTCGGTCTCCTCGATGTCGCCGACCTCGAACAGTGATCCGAGGACCAGCCGACTGGCCGACCGATCAGCATCTCGAGCGGTCCGCCGATGATCCCGATAAGCAGGCCCAATGAGCCCCCGCCGGCAGTGTTCGGGAGGAACATCGATTCGACCCTGTCCTTTTCGAGCACATGCCCGTCCTCGCCGCCGACGACGACGGCCCCCTAGACGCCCGACTCGTCGCTGCGAGTCAAGCTCCTTGTGGCGAGAACCCGGGGTGATCTCCGCGATACGGCCGAGCGCCGCTCCAGGCGCCATGGAGCGTCATCGCGTCATGCCGAGGGTCTCGGCTTGCCCTCTCAGGGGCAGGTCGAGCTCGACGGCCGCTCGGACCGCCGCGTGCAGGAGAATCTCGGCGTAGGTTGGGAAGGAGACGGCGACACGCGCCAGCTCGTCCACGGGCGTCTGGGCCGCGATGGCGATCGCCGCCAGCTGCGTGATCTCCACCGCTCGCTCGCCGACCACGTGGCATCCCAGAAGGCGACAGCTCGCGCGATCCACGACCAGCTTGCAGAAGCCGAATGTCCGACCTTCGATGATCGCGCGTACCATGCCCTCGAAGGACACCACCGTGGTGACGACATCATGCGTCTCACGTGCCTTGGCCTCGGTGAGCCCTACCTGCGCGTACTCGGGATGGGAGAAGCTGCCGGAGGGGCTGAGCAGATGCGGCAGCGGATACGTGGCGCCCTGGACGGCGTTGGTGGCCGCCACGAAGCCGTCCTCGATTGCCCCGGGGACCAGCACCTGGCGTCCGGTCACGTCGCCGGCGGCATAGACGTGCGACGCGGACGTCTGGAGAAATCGATTCACCTCGATGGACCCGTGCGGCTCGAGCATCACCCCCGCTGCAGAGAGATTCAAGTGGGCGGTATCGGCCACCCAGCCCACGGCCACGATCGCCAGCTCTGCCTCGGCAGCGCGATCGCTGCTGCCGTCGCGGTAGCTCATTCGCACCCCCGCCGGGGTCTTTCCGAGGATTCGATGGCGCCGAACCGCTCGTGGACGACAACGCCGGAAGAGCGAAGCTCCCCGGCGACCGCGGCGACGAGCTCTTCGTCCTCCGAGGGCAGAATCTGGGGCCCCCTCTCGAACAGCTCAACCCTGGTGCCAAACGCGTGGAACATGGAAGCGATCTGCACTCCCGTGCTCCCGGCACCGACGACCAGCATCGACGCGGGCACGGCGGTCAACGCCCATACGTCGCTGTGCGTGCGCGTGAGCTCAAAGCCGGGGACGGCAAGACGACGGTTGACACCTCCGGTGCAGATGATCAGCTTGTCTGCCCTCAGGCGTGGGCCGCGCTCGGTCTCGATCGTGTGCGGGTCCACGAAGCGGGCGGCACCGACCCGCTCGTAGACGGTCACGCCGAGCGCGTCGATCCGCTCACGCAGCGGCGAGCGCGCGCGGACATCGTGGACGACCTCTCCGACGCGAGCGAGCAGCTCGTCGTACTGCAGCGCGAACTCGCCGACCGTGATGCCGTATCGAGGCAATTGACGTGCCTCTCGCACCAGCCGGGCCGCATACGCCAGGGCGCGTATCGCCACGGGTCCATCGTTCGCGGCCATGCCGCCGAACTCCGCGCTGCTCACCAGTGTCGTCCGAGCGCCCAGGTCCGCCGCGCGGATTGCGTGTCAGGATCGACGAGCACGACGACACCGCCCTCTATCAGCAGGTTGCCGCGAAGATTCGCCGCGCGATCGCCGAGGGCGAGGCCAAGTCGGGCGAGCGGCTGCCCCCCGCCCGAGACCTCGCTGCAGTGATCGGCGTCAACAGCAACACCGTGCTGC
>JAFASQ010000421.1 GCA_019244395.1 Solirubrobacterales bacterium
AGAGGCGATCGTGGACTGCGGATTGCAGGGCAAACCCGAGCGCTATGCGCCGCGCCCGTACTGGATGGCGGCCGCCGCGCGGATTATGGCGCCGCGGCTCGTCCGCCGTGCGACCGCGGGCGGCACCTTCACGCCTGCGACCGGCGCAGACGGGCGGGACTAAGCTACACACGTGTAGCTATCGAGACCAGTACGGCACCGACCAGGCCGCGCGGCTCGGGGCGCCCGAGTTCCAAGGTCCGATCCAGCCCCTCCCCTGCGGATCGGCGCACAGGTAGCCAGGAATGCTCGTCTGGGCGGCGGTGGCGACGCCGCCGCCCGGACCGCCGTCTAAGCCTCCGCCCGCCCGGCCGACAACCCGGACTGGCTACAAGAGCCGCGCGAGCCGCCGCCCTACAGGGGCTGCTCGACGACCTGCTCGTTCCGCTCGTCGGCCATCTCGTCGAACAAGCCGCGAAGCCGCTCGAGCACGTCGCCGGCGATCAGCAGATCCTTATCGCTGAACTCGGACATGGCGGCTCGGAAGCGCGGCTCGAACCGCGCACGCCGCTCCTCGACCAGCCCACTTCCGTTTTCGGTGAGCGAGCTCAACACCACGCGCCGGTCGCGCTCGGAACGCCGGCGCTCAACGAGACCCGCGGCCGCGAGCCCTTCCAGCATTTCGGTCACGCTGGCCGGACTCAGATCGGCGGCATCGGCGAGGTCGCGCACGGACATCTGGCTTCGGTCGCGAAGGCAGAACAGCAGGCTGTACTGCGCGTCGGTGACCTCGCCCGGGCGATGGGTTTCGCGGCCACGCAGCCTCCGCACGGCAGCCATCGCCCGCTTGAACGACCGCGCCACCTGCTCGACGGCGTCGCCCTCCCCGCGCTCGCCTCTCACGGTGCCAGGCGTCGCAGGGCGATCATAGGTGTGCGCGCTCACGCGGCCAATGCCTCCGTCAAGGTGTCGGTCTCGGACTCGGCCTGGGCGCGCTTGGCGGCGCGGGCGGCGCGCTCGGCGCGCATCAGGATCACGCACGGAATGATGGCCAGCGCGGACAGGCAGGCCGAGGCCCAGAATGCGGTGCCGTAGGCGGCGGCGGCGCCGGCTGGCGTGTGCACGCCGATCAGGGCGCGCTGGAGGACGACGGCCAGCACCGCGGTGCCGATCGAGCCGCCCACCCGCTGGAGCACGTTGAGCTGGGGGGTCGCACTGGCCAGTTCGGAGCGCTCAAGCGAAGCGAACGCGGCGGCCATCGCGGGCATGAAGGCGAAGCCGATCCCCATGCCGCGGATGAACATCGCGACCGACAGCGAGACGATCGACGTGTGGGCGCCGATCAGCGCGAACGGGATCGTCGCCACCGTGCACAGGGTCACGCCGAATAGCGCGAGCGGGCCGCCGCCCATGCGGTCGGTGAGCTTGCCGGCGAGCGGCATGATTAGCGCCGCGCCGAGGCCCTGGGGTGCGGTCAGGAGGCCGGTGTCGACGACGGTCTCCAAGCGGACGGTCTGCCAATACAGCGGCAGCAGGATCATTCCGCCAAACAGAGCGGCGCCCACGCAGAACATGGCGAACGAGGCCGACGCAAAGGTCGGCCGGCGGTACAGGCGCAGGTCGAGCAGAGGCTTGGGGATGCGCAGCGCATGTACCGCAAATGCAGCGATGAGCGCGACGCCGGCGAGCACCGGCGCGATCACCTTCACAGAGCTGAAGCCCCCGGTGACGCCCACCTCGGCCAGGCCGTAGGTGAGCAGCGGAAGGCCGGTCGCCATCAGCAACAGGCCCTTGACGTCGAGGCGATCGGCCGGCCCGGGCTTGACCGTCGGCAGGAACCGCACCGCGGCGATCACCGCCACCACGCCGATCGGGACGTTGACGTAGAAGATCCACCGCCAGCTCATGTGCTGCACGATCAAGCCGCCGATGGTGGGTCCTAGGATCGGCGCGAGCATCGCCGGCACCGCGACCACGCTCATCACACGGCCCATCCGCTGAGGTCCGGCTGCCTCGGCCATCATCAACTGGCCGATCGGCAGGATCATCCCGCCGCCCACGCCCTGGAGCACGCGGAAGACGATCAGCTCGGACGTCGAGGTGGCCAGGCCGCACAGAGCGGAGCCCGCCGTGAACAGCACGAGCGAGACCAGGTAGACCTGCTTGGCGCCGAACCGCCGCGCTGCCCACCCGGTGACCGGGATCACTGCGGCGAGCGACAGCATGTAGCCCGTCACCACCCACTGGATGTCCGCAATCGACGCATGCAGCTCGCGCGACAGCGTCTCGAGCGCGACGTTGACGATCGTCGTATCGAGAATCGACATGATCGACCCGACGACGACGACCGCGCTGACGCGCCAGACGTGGGCGCTGATCTTGGTGCTCTGCGCAGAATCCATCGGTTCCGAAATATTAGGACCCGAACGATCCTTTTTCAAGTGCGCATGGCTGGCGCGCCCGGCCCGCGTTAGTCGCGCTGCGGCGCCGGGCCCGCGGGAGTCGCGCCGCGGAGGTCCGGCCGGCGGCAGTCGCGCCCGGTACCGTTGGCCAGCCGTGACATGTGGGGGCGCGCCGTGCCGCGGGAACGGGTGCAGATGACGCGAGCTTCTATCTTCAAGAGCGATGACCTCTTTCACCGAGTTAGGGCTGGATCCCGACATCCTCGAAGCCGTCCACGATGTCGGCTACGAGTCGCCTAGCCCAATTCAGGAGGAGGCGATCCCGCCGCTGCTGCAAGGACACGACGTCATCGGCCAGGCCCAGACCGGATCCGGCAAGACCGCGGCCTTTGGGCTGCCCATGCTGCAGTACGTCAACCCGGCCGAGCACGAAGTGCAGGGTCTGGTCCTGACCCCGACCCGCGAGCTTTGCATCCAGGTGACCCAGGCCCTGCGGGCCTACGGCAGGCGCAAGGGCGTCGATGTGGTGGCGGTGTTCGGCGGCGCACCGATCCGCTCGCAACAAGCCCAGCTGCGGGCCGGTGGCCACGTGGTGGTGGGCACCGTGGGTCGGGTCAAGGATCTGATATCGCGCCATGCGCTGCTCCTGCACGGCTGCCGGTTCGTCGTTCTCGACGAGGCCGACGAGATGCTCGACCTCGGCTTCCTCGAAGACGTCGAGCGAATCCTGGCCCTGACTCCGTCGAGCCGCCAGACCGCGCTGTTCTCCGCCACCATGCCGCCGGAGATCAGGCGGCTGGCCGATCAGTACCTGTACGACCCGGTAACGGTGAAGGTGCAGACCGCGACGCTGACGGTCGAGACCGTCGAGCAGTTCAGCCTCGAAGTGCGGCCTCGGGAAAAGCCCGATCGGCTGGTCGCGACCCTGGCCGCCGAGCGGCCCGAGCAGGCGATTGTCTTCGTCCGCACGAAGGCCCGCTGCGAGCAGCTCTACCGCACGCTGCGCGACCGGGGAATGAACGTGAAGGCGCTCCACGGCGACATGACCCAGGGCGCCCGCGACGGCGTGATGATCTCGTTCAAGGACGGCCGACTGCCCCTGCTCGTCGCCACCGACGTGGCCGCCCGCGGGCTGGACATCTCCGGCGTCTCGCACGTCATCAACTACGACATCCCCACCTCGCCTGACGTGTACGTGCACCGAATCGGGCGGACCGGCCGGGTGGGACGCAGCGGCCGGGCGATCACCTTCGCCGATCCCCAGCAGCGCCGCGAGCTGCGGGCCATCGAGAACCACGCCGGCGTCACCCTCGCGCCTTGGGTGGAGGATGCCCACGTCGCGCCGACTGCGGTCATGGCCAAGCCGCGCCGGCACTCCAAGCCACATGATCGTGTCGACGGAGACGGGCGCGGGCGCAAGCTGATCGTTTCGATGGGGCGGGCCGCCGGTCTCGAGCCGTCCGACATCATCCACGCGATCACCGCCGCCACCGGCCTGGACGGTGAGGCGGTACGCAACGTCCGCGTGCTCGAGCGCTTCACGCTGCTCGAGGTGCCCGAGCAGGACGCCGACCGGGTGGTCGACCGGGTCACCGGCACCGAGGTGTGCGGCCAGCCGGTCAAGCTGGAGCAGGCCGCCGTCTGAATCAACGGCGCAGTCGGCGCCAAGCAGTCGAACTCGAGCCAGGTCCAGCTCAGCGTCGGGGCAGCCTGGTCTACCCTGCGCGATCAAGGCGATTGGGCCGTCCGGCAGCGTGACCTGCACGCCCCCCCCAAAGGCCGCCAAGGCGGCCGGGGGCGGCGGCGAAGCCTTTCGCCGCGCTCCCCGTCCAGGTAGCGTTGGCGGCATAACCGACCGACCCGGGCCGGGGGTCACTTTCGGAGGTGACGCGATGAATCCGCGCTCGCTGGTGCGCCGGCACCTCTCGGTGCCGCTGGTGGTGTCGTTCTTGGCCCTGTTCGTCGCGCTGGGCGGAGCCGGCTGGGCCGCTCTTCGGATACCGCCGAACAGCGTGGGGAACGCTCAGCTGCAGAACTTCTCGGTGGGCAACGCCAAGCTCAGGCCGAACTCCGTGGGGTCCGCCAAGATCATCGCCGGCGCCGTCGGGGCGCGGCAGGTGAACTCGCGCCAGGTGCAGCTGCGGGTCACCAGCTCGTGCCTGATCGGCGCGATCCAGGCGCTCAGCCTCTCCGGGAACGTGACGTGTGCGCCGGCACCGCCCAACGAATACGGGACCCTTCCGCAGAATGCGGCGCTGGGGCCGAGCCAGCAGCAGGTAGCCGGCGTCTCCCTGCCGGCGACTCAGGCGGGTTCCTCGTATCTCGTGATCGGGGACGTTCAGGTCGATGAGGCCGAGGGCTCTGCGCCCCAGTCGGTCAGCGTCTCCTGTTCGATGTCGCTGGGCGGCGGGTCCGGCACGAACGGCGACTTCGACACCAACCTCGGCGCCACCAACGCCACCAACGCGTCGGGGACCATTCCGCTGGTCCTGCCGGTCTCAATCGCCGGCGCGCCCCAGACGGTGGCGATCAACTGCGAGGACGTCGCATCCCCGGCGAGCCCCGCGCCGAGCGTGAACGTTATGGCGACGATCCACGCCATCCAGACGGCGGCCAACGCCGACAAGTGACCGTGCCACTACGCTGGACCCCATGTCAACTGCGCGAATGAACACCAGTCTGGGCACCATCGACCTCGAGTTCTTCGACGACGATGCCCCTGCCACCGTCGCCAACTTCCGCAAGCTGGCCGGCGATCACTTCTACGACGGGATCAGCTTTCATCGCGTGATCTCCGGCTTCATGATCCAGGGCGGCTGCCCGCAGGGCACGGGCACCGGCGGTCCCGGCTACACGTTCGAGGACGAGATCAACTCGCACAAGGCGGTGCGCGGCGCGCTGGCGATGGCGAACGCGGGCCCGAACACCAACGGCTCGCAGTTCTTCATCGTCACCGCGGAGGCGACGCCGTGGCTTGACGGCAAGCACACGGTGTTCGGCCAGGTGAGCAACGGGATGGACACCGTCGACAAGATCGAATCCGTTCGGACCGGGGCCGGCGACCGGCCGGTCGATCCGCCCGTGATCGAATCGATCGATCTGAGCGACTAAAAGCCCCTCAGCCACGGAGCGTCCCCGCCCTCGCCGCGTCGCTGCTCGTGGTTGGGGGAGCGACCACCTGGGCAGCCGCTCCGCGCACTGCGTCCCGTCGGGTGTGCACCGGCGGATCGAGCGACACCAGCACCCGATCGAGGGGATCGTCTTGGCAAGGCGGACAAGTCCACATTCGGCACGCGCCGCGGCTCGAGTGATGAGAGCCCGTGCCATAGGCCGGTGAATATGCAATCGGCCCGCGCCGGCGGCCGAATGATGAGTCATCCGCCAAAACCCGCCGGTCCGCACTAGCCGGCGTACTTGTTGAACACGGCGGCGCCAAACACCGGCAGTCCGGGAGCCCCGGCATAGCCGAGGTGCTTCAGCCCGAACAGGTTCTCGATCGAGGCCAGCAGCGAGAAGTGGTTGAAGTAGTCGACGACGTCGATGCTGCCGGGCTTGACGTAGGGTGAGATCAAGAGCAGGCCGACCTGGCCGCCGCCGCCCGTTGGAGTGGTCGCGCCCACGCCCAGCGAGGGGGCCGGGGTCGTGGTCGGCGTGGATCCGGTCGCCGTGGTCGTGTCGGTCGTCAGGGTCCCCGACGTCTCCGTGGTGGTCGACGCCGAGCTCGTCCCAGTGCTCGACGTGGTGGTCGCCCCGGTGCTCGACGTGGTGGTCGCCCCCGTGCTCGACGTCGGACTCGACGTCCCCATGGCCGCCGGCGGCACCGCCGGCGTGCCGGCGGGCAGGCTTCGCAGGTTGGGATACGAGGCGACCCCGCAGCACGCACTCGGATCCGCGTATGGGCCGGTCTGCGGCGCCTGGTCGAAGGTGATGGCGATGAGCCCCGCGTCCTTGTACGCGGCCGAGCGCGTGATCTCCGGCACGACCGACTTCAGGAAGCGGTCGGCCGCGCCCAGGCCGGTGGTCGCGCCCGGCTGGCACGGCACCTCGCTCCCGTCGGCGCACGGCGCCGGGATGATGTAGGCAAGCGACGGAGTCGTGGTATCGCTCTTCAGGTCCTGGGCGAGCCGGCCGAGTCCGACCTCGTTCTGACGGCAGGCCTGGCCGGCCGTCAACGAGCGGAAGTAGAGGAACGGATTGCGCCAGGCCAGGTAGGCCGTGTGTGCTCCTGCCAGCTGCGGCTGCGTGCTCCCGGGCTTCGGCACGCGGCAGGCGGTTCGCACGCTGCTCGGGATGCCGGCGACGTAGGTCTTCCAGGTGTGCCCGGCGGTCGTCAGCTGGCCCGCCAGCGTCTTGGTCGCGGGCGGGTACGCGCAGCCGGTGCCCACCACCTGGCCAGGCCCGACCTTCCGTCCGGAGCTGATCCGCGAGAACACCGGGCAGTCACTGGCGGTCTGCTCGGTCGGGCCTTGGCCGCTGACCAGCGCGATCTCGTTGGCGAGCGGTGCGGCGGCCACCGCGTAGTAGTTCTGAACGAGCTCGCCCCGTCGGCGCAGTGGGCCGGTGAGGTAGCCGCCGCTGCCACCGAAGGACTGGCTGAAGCCACGATCCGAGAGCACGATCACGAAGACGTGCTTCACCGGCGGAAGCCCGCCGACCCCTCCCGACGTAGGCGAAGGGTTGGCCCCGGCGGCCGGCGGCGCCGGCGAAAGGCTGGGCGCGGCGGAGGCCTGGGCGGGCGCCTGCGAGGTCGAGGCCGGCGGCGCGGCGGCGGGAGCGGCGCTCCCGCCGGAGCCCTCGATTTGCGTCTCGATCACGGTTTGCGCCGTCGCGGCCGATTGGTTCGCCGATCGGCTCGGGGTCGAGCCGCCTGCCCCGACGACGATCAGCGGCGCTCTGGCCAAGGTGCCGATGCTCGTCCCGCCCGCGAGCGAGCCGACGATTACCCCGAAGCCAAGCATCGCCATCACCGCGACCGCCGCGGCGCGCGGTCCCGGCATCTCGAACCCGAGTCGCTGCGGCGGCGGCTCTGCCATATCGGCTAGGGACTGGGCGAGCGGAGCGCCAGCAGGCAGCACGGCTGCCGGACCCCGCTCGTGAATCGTGCCGATCAGCTGCGATACATGGGCGGGCAGGGGGCCGCGGCGCGCGCCGCATTCCAGGCAGTAGCGCTGGTCGTGCGCCAGCCGTGTAGCGCATTCGGTACAGCGCATCGCGCTTCGCGACTCGGTGGCGCTGGACTCGGTGGCGCTGGACTCGGTGGCGCTCATCGGCGACAGATCAGTGTCGTGCCCGCCCGCGTGGGAGTTGTGAACATTTTGCGCTCGGCGACCACCGGTTCGTCGGCCCGTGTCGCGCCACGCAAGTCACGCGTTGTTCACAACTGGGCTCTGACCGCGCCGGATACTGTCGCCGGGGAGCCTCTCGGCACCCCCGCGACCGACGAACCGACGAACCGGAGACGACGCGCTGGCGAGCGATACCGAGAGCGGCGAGGGCGAATGCGGCCGGGCCGCCGATGCGCCCACGCGCGAGTTGCCGGCGGCGGCGCCCACGCCGGCGCTGGCCGGCGCGGCGTCCTCGGAGGATCGCTGCGCAGCGTGCGGCGCTCCGATGGCGCACGACCAGCGTTACTGCGTCGAATGCGGCGAGCGCCGCGGCCGGTCGCGCTTCCCGGCGGCCCAGCCGGCCATCGAGGAGGGGCGAACGCGTCGCACACGGACGGTGCGGCCGATGGCCCGCCCCTCGACCATCTCGTCCGGGACCACGCTCGTGGCCGGCGTGGGCGTGTTGCTCCTGGCCGTCGGGCTCGGCGTCCTGATCGGCAGCATGGCGAATAAGAAAA
>JAFASQ010000450.1 GCA_019244395.1 Solirubrobacterales bacterium
GCGCCACTGCACGCGTTCAAAGCGGTCAGTGGCGCGTCATGCACACCCTGGTGTGCCTCACGCGCCACCGCCGGCGAATGGGATGGCGAGTGGCGCGTCATGCACATAGCGTCCGCCTTGGCCGGCCGGCGACACAGATCCGCCCCCATCTCGACCGCCACCACCATCCCCCCCCCGACCGCCACCGCCATCCCACCGCCACAACCACCGCACACCCCGACGGCCACCGCGCAACCCCCGCGCGGGGCTAGCCTCCTGCGCGTGAGCACCACCCCAGCGTTGCTTCTCGCCGCCGGTGGCGTCGGCTTCGGCCACGCCGTCCTTCCCGATCACTGGGTTCCGCTGGCCGTGATCGGGCGGACCCGCCGCTACCCGCTGGCCAAGGTCGCGCGGCTGTCAGGCCTGGCCGGCGCGGCCCACGTGCTCGTCTCGGTGGGGCTGGGCGCGGTCATCGTCGTGGTCGGGTTGCAGCTGCGCTCGACGGTGCAGCACGCCCAGGACGCCATCGTCGGCTCGTTGCTGATCGCCACGGGCCTCGCCTTCCTCATCCTCGAACTAACCGGCCGTGGTCACGCGCACGATCACGATCACCACCGCAGCCACGACCACCATTACGGCCACGAGCCCACCCGCCACCCCCACGGCCACGACGACCCCCCGCCCGCGCCCGACCATCCCGAGCGCCACTCGCTCCTCTCGATCATGGTTCCGTTCGGGGCTGCCGCCTCGCCAGACCTGACCATCCTCCCGGTGTTCCTCGCCGCCACCACCGCCGGCGCCGGCGCCGCGATCGGGTCGGTCGTGGTGTTCGGGACGGTGACGATCGCGACGATCGTCGGCCTGACCGTATGCGCGGCGGCCGGCGGCTATCAGGTGCGTGGCGAGTGGCTGGATCGGTGGGGGAACGCATTCACCGCGATCGTGCTGATCGTGATCGGGGCACTGGTCCTCGCCGGGATCATCTAGACGAGCGCGCGCCGCCGGAATCGTCCAGACGACCACGCGCCTCCGGATCATCTAGACGACCGCGCGCCGCCGGGATCGTCTAGACGACCGCGCGCCACCGGGATCGTCTAGACGACCGCGCGTCGCCCCGCCCCGAGCCGAACCGGCAGCGTCTTCAGCTGGTTGACGAACGTCGAAACCACCCAGGTGGGCTCGCCGGCTAGCTCCATGCTCGGGTAGCGCGCGAGCGACTCCTCGAACAGGACGCGAAGCTCGAGCCGCGCCAGCGCCGTGCCCAGGCAGAAGTGCCGGCCCCCAGCTCCGAACGCCTGGTGGTCGGGATTCCGGCGCACGTCAAAGCGGTCCGGCTCCGGGTAGCGGGCCTCGTCGCGGCCGGACGCCGCGTACCACATGACCACCTTCTCGCCCTGGCGAATCGTCTGTCCCCCGAGCTCGGTGTCGCGCGTCGCCGTACGCGCGAAGTGCGCGAACGCGGGAAACATCCGCAACGACTCCTCGACCGCGCGCGGGATCAGGGAGGGATCCTCGAGCAGCAGCTGCCGCTGCTCCGGGTGTTCCATCAACGCACGCATGCCGCTGCAGTACGTCGCCTTGGTGCTGTCGTTGCCGGCGGCCATCAGCAGGAAGAAGCCCATCACGATCTCCTGCTCGTCGAGCCTCTCCCCCTCGACCTCGGCGTGGACGAGCACGCTGGTGAGATCGTCCGTCGGCCGCTCGCGCCGCGCCGCGATCAGTTGCCGGCAGCGTTCGAACAGCTGCGGGATGGAGTCCTCGAGCAGCGTGTCGACCCCGCGCGGGCTCATGTCCGGATCGCCCACGGCGAGCGCCGCGTTCATCAGCCGCGCCCACTCCGCGTCGTCCTCGGACGGCACGCCCATGAAGCTGCCGATCACCCGCGAGACGACCGGCTGGGCCACCTCGGTCACCAGGTCGCAGCTCTCGCGCCCTTCGAGTCGGTCGAGCACCTCGACCACGATGCCCCGGATCGCCGGCTCGTGGGCGGCGATGCGGCGCGGCGTGAAACCGGCCTGGAAGAGCACCTTCAGGCGGTCGTGCCTGGGCGGATCCATCCCGATGAACATGGAGCGGATTAGCTCGAGCGGGAACACCCCGACCGAGGTGACGCCCCCGAGCTCCGAGGAGTAGGTGCGCCAGTCGCGGCTGATCGCGTGGATGTCCTCGGGCCGGGTCACCGACCAGTAGCCGGCCTCACCCGGATAGTCCGGGATGGTGGCGCTCCAGTGCACCGGACACTCCGACCGTAGCCGGCGGAACAGGTGATGGGGCGGTCCCTCGCGCCAGAGCTCGAGGTCTGAGACGAGAACGTCGTCCAGGTCGTCGCGCGTCGTGCTCACGCGCCGATCCTATTGGCTGGCTCGCCAGCATGGAAGAGTTTCTTTGGGCCGCCTGCGGCGGCGTCCGTCGGATGTGACGCGGCAGGCCCAACAGGCGAGGCATGATGCCGAGCGGGCCGTCGCCGCGACCACCGTTCCGCCGGGCTTCCATGCCGGCGGGGGCGCCCGCTAGGTGACCGCCCGCTCCGGCTCCGGCTCCGGCTCAGCCATCGGAGCGCCGTTGGCACTCGGCGCCGGCAGCCCGGCGTCCACGTAGCGCTCGCCGCGCGACCACGACGCCACCGCGGCCACCAGGCAGGCGGCGATCGCAAAGGCGAAGGCCTCGTGCAGGCCGGCGCGGAATGGCCCCGAGATCAACTGGGGGAAGAACGAGCGCCCGGTCAGCACCGCGTGCGCGGGCGCGGAAACGTGAGCGAGCGCCGACGCACCGACCAGATGCTGGATCGGGTTGTAACCCAGGAAGGCGGCGAACAGGATCGACACCGGCGGCAGATGGGCGGCGTGCTGAGCCGCCCCGGCGGGAACGCCGTGGGCCTCGAGTCCGCTCACCATCGCATGCGGCAGGTTGGCCGCCAGCCCGAGGATCATCAGGGTGAAGAACACGCCGACGGACAGGACCTGGGCCGAGTTCTGAAACGTCTGGTTCATACCGCCGCCGGCGCCGCGGTCGCCCGGTGGCAGGCTGTTCATCACGCCGGCGCGGTTGGGTGAGGCGAACATCCCCATCGAGACGCCGTTCAAGAACAGGATCGCCGCGAACACCGGATAGGAGAAATCGGTGGGCAGGAGCGCCAGCATCACGAAGCTGACCGCGGCGCTGATCATCCCCCCGGTGGCGAACGGTCGTGCGCCGAAGCGGTCGGACAGATATCCCGACGTCGGTCCGGCCAGGAGCATCCCGATCGTCAGCGGGAGCATGTAAATGCCCGCCCACAACGGAGTGCGAGTGAAGTCGTAGCCGTGCTGGGGCAGCCAGATCCCTTGCAGCCAGATGATCAGGATGAACATCAGGCCACCGCGCGCGACCGCCGAGAGGAACGTCGACAAGGTCCCGAACGTGAACGCGCGGATCTTGAACAGCGGCAGGCGGAACATCGGATCAGGGACCCGCCGCTCGATGGCCACGAACGCGACCAGCGACGCGAACCCGCAGGCCAGCAGCGCGATCACCCGAGGGCTCCCCCAACCGGTGGCCGAGGTGCCATACGGACGGATGCCGTAGGTGATCGAGATCATGATCAGGATCAGACCCAGCGCGAACGTGACATTCCCGCCCCAATCGATCCGCGCCCGGCGCGGCGTCGAGATCTCCTGCAGCTTCAGGTACGCCCACACGGTTCCGAATAGCCCCACCGGGACCGAGATCAAGAACACCAGCCGCCAGTCGATCGGGGCGAGGATCCCGCCGAGCACGAGTCCCACGAACATGCCGCTGACGCCCACGATGTTGTTGATTCCGAGCGCCATCCCGCGCTGGTTGGTCGGGAACGCGTCGGTGATGATCGCGGCCGAGTTGGCCAGCAGGCAGGCGGCTCCGACCCCCTGCACGATCCGCCACACGATCAGGTACGTCGCCCCGGCCCGGCCGTTCAGCCAGTCGATCGTGAGCAGCAGCGACGCCGCGGTGTAGATGACGAACCCCAGGTTGTAGATCCTCACCCGGCCGAACATGTCGCCGAGTCGGCCCAGGCTCACGATCAGCACGCTCGTGACGATCAGGAATCCGAAGATCATCCACAACAGGTAGAAGCTGTTGCCCGGCACGAGCGGATCGAGATGGATGCCTCGGAAGATGGCGGGCATGGCGATCAGCGTGATCGAGGCGTCGAGCGTGGCCAGGAGCACGCCCAGCGTGCAGTTCGACAGCGCGATCCACTTGTAGTGCTCGCCGCGGGGATCGGACCTGTGGTTCCCGCGGTGCAGAGAGGGCATCGACCTAATGTACGCGCGAGCGCCGGCGCGACCGCTGTCCGAAATCGGACTACGGGCGCGCGACTTGCTCCCGCGAGAGCACCGGCTGCGCGGTGGTCAGCGGGGCATCCTCGGTCCGCGCGATCTCGAGCGCGGCCTGGATCTGCGAGCGGGTGGCCAGATCGATCGCCCGCTGGGCGAGCATCCGGATCGGTAGAAGCGCGCCCACCCAGCGAGGCGCGACCACGTGGCGCGAGCGACGCACGATGCCGCGCTCGATCGCGTCGATTCCCGTCTCGAGCGGCGCCACGCGCCGGCTGCCGCCGCGCGTCTCGCCGAGCCGCTGGGCGGCGGCGGTTCCGAAGCCCTGGCGGACCATGTCGGTGTCGAGCTCGGCGAAGTACGCCACCCCGACGCGCGCCCCGCTCAGGTGAAGCTCGATCCGCAGCACGTCGGCGAGCGCCTCGACGCCTGCCTTCGACGCGCTGTACGCGCCCAGCAGCGGGGGATGCAGGGCAGCGGCGAGCGAGGAGATGGCGAGCGCGTAGCCGCGCTCGTGCGCGATATGAGGACCGGCCGCCCGCAGCGTGTAGTAGACCCCCAGCAGGTTGACCTCGATGGTTTGCTCGAACACCGAGGGGTTGCCACCCACCAGCGGCAGCTGCGCGGCCACCCCGGCGTTGGCGACCACGACGTCAAGACCGCCCAGATGCTCGGCCGCCGCCTCGACCGCCGCCTCCACCTGCTCGCGGTCGCGCACGTCACAGACCACCGCCAACGCATCGCCACACTCGGCGGCGGTGCGCGCCAGCACGGCCGGTTCGATGCCGGCCAGCACGACGCGGGCCCCCCGCGCGTGCAGGCGCTTCGCCGTGGCGGCGCCGATCCCACGCGCCGCCCCGGTGACGAGAACCCTGCGGCCCGCGAGCGGGGTGCTCACACGATTTCCTGCGGGCGCTGGAACACGATCTCGGGCACGAGGCACATCGGCGAAACGCGCAGCAGGAAGCGCAGCCCCTCGCTGATGTCGCTCGGGCGGAGCATCTCCTCGGCCGGAACCTTGTCCTTGACGTAATCGGTC
>JAFASQ010000539.1 GCA_019244395.1 Solirubrobacterales bacterium
ACGGGTGTGAGGACAGAAAACAGCGGGGTCATCGATGCCTCTCTCGGAGCTTGGCGAGTGGGTATGCGATGGTCCTCCCCACTCGCCACGTTTTTGAAGTGAGGGCCCTGTGGAGGTGGCCGCGGGTCTCATCTAGCTCCGCCACCGCCCTCTCGTGGCGACGCCGCCATTCGCCTGCCTCGGCCTCGGCGCCGATCGCGTGATCGCGGCTGGTTAGCAGCTTGTGACGGAGATCCAGATTAGCTGCAATTACCTCATCAAGCCGACTCTGATGCTCTCTGGATTGCCCGGCAGACTCCGATCCCACTTCCCCGAGCTCGCTGATCTTCCGGTTCGCATCCAGCAGCGCTGCACGCTTCTCAAGGACTTCGACCCGCATCGGGTACGCGTAACGCTCGTATCGATACACGAGATCGCGCATGCTCACGTCGGCTCGCTCGAACAACACCGCCCATGGAGCCAGAAACGACAGATCGACATCCGTGCGACGGAAGTAGCCGCGCTCGGCGAACGAGGCCGCCCATGCCTCGGGCGCGCGGACGTTAATGTGAGTCGGGTCGTCGAAATGGGATGGGGTTGAGGACAGAACGATCCGGTCACTCGCCGCGCACATCGAGTCGATCGCCCTTTCAGCGTGGCTGGGCGCCATGTGCTCCAGCACTTCCATGCACGTGATCAGATCCCAGGAACCAGCGATCTCTTCGGCGGACCCGACAGCTAGGCGCTCGGCGACATCGGGGTGGGCCGATTCGATTGCGTGTCGTGACACGTCGATTCCGTATGCGTTGACCCCTTGGCCGCAAAACGCCTGCACCAGCAACCCGCGCGCGCAGCCGACGTCGAGTACCGAACTCGGATTCGTAACCGCCTGAAGACGCTCAGCGACCATCGTGAAGAACGTGCGCCAGTGCGGACTATCCCATTCATACGGCTGCTCGATGCCGCCGTAGCTTTGGTAGTAGGTTGCGTCATAGTCTTGGGCCTCGGTTGCTACCGATTTCGGTTGTCCGCTGGGCGCGCTCATCTCTCGGTCCTTTCCCGATGTCGACGTCATTAAACCGGATGCCGACGCCTCCATAGGCGGGACCGGCGGCACCGGACGCGTAGCCAACGCCGCGCCTCCTGCAACTCCACTCTCGACCTCCGCCACGCGCGAAGGCAACCGCACTCTCCTCCGCGTGCCGCGGCACTTCATCCCGGAACGCCTTGGTTTCGGCCGCCTGCTCCACGCACCGGGCCGTCGACGTCCAGTTTTCGCCCGCCGGTTTGACCGGAAGGACCTCCACCCGATGCGGTGACCCCAACTTGGACGACGCGGCCAGCCTCCGCATGCGCGATCCGCTATTGCCGTATCCGTGGACCGTCGATCGGCTGGTGACCCTGTCCAAGGGACCTTGCTGTGAGCCGAACCGAGCGGCTGGGAGAGCTTGCCGGTTTGCCGGCGGCCGCGAGGGTGCCAACATGAGCGTCCGCGAAAGCGCACGGATTGGTCCGGGAGAAGCGTTGGGCAGATCGTTGCTGCCCCAGACAGCGGATCGTGGAGGGGATGTGGCCTTCGAAGCTGTAACGAAGGCGCACCGCGAACCTGCGAGCGACCCGTTCTCCCGAGGCAATCACGAACGCCAGCTAACAAACGCCACGGGGTGGTGTCGCCGGACGGGTCTCCAAAACGCTTTGGACCTCGAATCCGTAACGTATGGGTCATGACGCATGCGGCCCTCCGCGCCCAATGAGCCTTTTCTGCGAGGGGCCTCTGCGGTCACCGTCCAGGCGGCGCAGGGGCGCCCCCTGGATCGAGATCGGCGCCGCGACCGGCCTCCTGATGTCGGCGGTCCCCGATCAATGCGCGGCATCCGACGCGGTCCTGCATGCCCCGAAGGTCGATCTCGGGTGACGAATGTGTCGTCAAAGAAACGGCTAGAGGACCAATTGCTCTCGATCAGCCGGGGTGCAGCGGCGGCCCCGCCTGTGCTGCGAGATACCCGTCGTGAGCTCGCGGCCGAGTTCTTCCGCGGAAGCGGTATCGAGGTCGGCGCCCTGCACCTGCCAACGGCGATGCCAACGGACGTGATCGTCCGATATGTGGATCGGATGACAGTCCCGGAGCTGCGAAAGCACTACCCAGAGCTTGACGCTCAGGACCTGGCGCCGGTTGACGTCGTCGACGATGGAGAGACGTTGTCGACAATCGAGCCGGAGTCCGTTGATTTTATCGTCGCCAACCATTTCCTTGAGCATTGCGAGGACCCGATCAGGACCATCACGACGCATCTGGACAGGCTTCGTCCCGGTGGGATTTTGTTCTACGCGGTTCCCGATAAGCGCTACACGTTTGACTTCCGGCGGCCACGGACGGCGCTGAGCCACTTGATCGCCGATCACGAGGATGGCGGCCAAGCATCCCGTCGCGAGCATTATCTGGAGTGGGTACGGCTCGTCTACCCCGAGGGGGATCGCCCGCCCGGCGACCAGGCGGCACCCGAGCTCGCCGCCGATCTCGACGCGAGAGGCTACTCAATTCACTTCCACGTCTGGACACAGGCGGACCTGTTGGAACTGATGCTTCACTGTCATGAGCGCCTGGGTTCATTTGAACTTGAGGCCGTCCGGCGGATGGGGCTGGAGAACATCGTCGTGTTGCGCAAGCACGGCGAGTTGGTCGTCCGAGAAGACACGGCCCCGCCAGCCGCAGTCCCGAGGCCCGCGCACCCGCTGTCTGTGCCCGAGCTTGAGGCCCGGATCACGGAGCTCGAGCGCGAGCTGGCAGGCACGCGCGAGGAGGCGCGCCGACTCCATCAACGAGTCGGGATGGGGGATCAGATGCTCGCGGATGTACTCAACTCGCTGAGTTGGAGGCTGACGCAGCCGCTTCGGACCGCGAAGCACTCCGTTGCGCGCATTCGCGCGGCGCGCGGGTGGTGACGCAACCGGCGCTGGGACATGACGAGCGTATCCTTCGGAGAACCCAGCCGGGCGTGACTCGCTCTCGTCAGCCCGGCGGCAGGAACGCCGCCGCCTGTGCTGCCAGATACAGGTCGCAAGCCGAACAGGGCCCCAGCGCGCTCAGGACAGGGCGCCTTGAGCTCGCTCTGTAGAAGACACCACTCCTAAAAATTCAACTCCGAATCAGTGAAAGTCTGATTGAGAACCGAGCCCATGCTACTGCAACACAGTCAGCGACAGTTCGTACAAGCGCCACGGAACATGGGACTCATCGATGCCTTCCGAGCAGCTTATAGAGTCGGTGAACGGTTCGCTTCCCTAGCAGCCAGGTTGCTGCACGATAGGCCGTGTAGAAATGGCCGAGCACCGCCGTGTCCTGCTCGTGGCGACGCCGCCATTGGGCTGCCTCTGCCTCGGCACCGATTGCGTGATCGCGACTAGTTAGAAGCTTGTGGCGTAGCTCCAGGTTGACTGCCGTCGCCTCATCAAGCCGACTCTCAAGATCATTCAGTCGACTCTGAAGCTCGCTGGACCGCGCCGCAGACTGGGATCCCGCTCCCTCGAGCTCGCTGATTTTACGGTGCGCGTCCAGCAGCGCATCACGCTTCCTAAGCGCTTCGGCCCGCATCGGGGACGCGTATTGCTCATATCGATACACGAGGTCGCGCATGTTCACGTCGGCCCGCTCGAACAACACTGCCCACGGAGCCAAAAACGACAAATCGACATCGGTGCGACGAAAGAACCCGCGCTCGGCGAACGAAGCGGCCCATGCCGCAGGCTGCCGGACGTTAACGCGGGTCGGATCTGCGAAATCGGAGGGAGTGGAAGAGACGAGAATCCTGTCGCTCGCGGCGCACATCGAGTCGATCGCCTGCTCGGCGGAACTCGGTGCCATGTATTCCAGCACGTCGATGCACGTGATGAGGTCCCACGTCCCCGCAATCTCTTCGGCAGACCCGATGGATATGCGGGAGGCAACATCGGGGTGCGCCGTATCGATTGCGTGTTGCGATGTGTCGATGCCATAAGCGGCAACGCCTTGCTCGCAAAGGGCTTGAACCAACAGGCCGCCGGCGCAGCCGACGTCGAGTACCGCACTCGGATTGGTAACCGCGCGGATACGTTCGGCGACCATCGTGAAGAACGTGCGCCAGTACGGACTACCCCAGTCGTACGGCTGCTCTACGCCACAGTGGCTGCGACGGTAGGTACCGTCGTCCCGCGCTTCGGTTCCCACCGATGTCGGTTGTCCGCTGGGCGCGCTCATTTCGGTCCTTTCTCGGTAGGCTGGCGCTAGAGGTCTTCGGCGACGCGGGGAGCGATCCGGTGAAACACCCAGAAGCCGATAGCGAGGATCACCACGACGATCGCTACCGGCGCAGCGAGCCCAGCGGTTGAGCCAAGTAGCGTGCCGACACTCGGGGTTCCGTGAGTGATGAAAGCGTGGCGGAACTGCTGGAAGACCACGGCCAGGGGGTTGAGCATGTATAGGTGCGTCAACGTCGGACCCAGCTGCTGCTGAACGTAGGTAACCGGAATGATTACCGGCGAGGCGTAGAAGAGAACCTGGCTGAACACGTCCCAGATCGGCTCGACATCTCTGAGGTAGACGAACAGTGACGACAGCAGCATCGCGAGGCCCGCCGCCAGGACCACGAGCAGTCCCACGATCAATGGCACCTCCAGCCAGGTGAGCATAGGCCGGACACCGGCAGCCAGCGCGAAGATCGTCACCACGATCAGGTTGAGGCACAGGTTGAAGAACGCGAGGAGCACCACCGACAACGGAATCGCCATGCGCGGGAACTGAATTTTCCGAACCAACGTCTCATTTGCCACTACGCTACGCACAGCGCCGGTCGTCGCCTCAGCGAAGAAGGTGAACAAGACGATCGACGACAGGAGCTGGGCTCCGTAGTAGTCGTAGCTCGGGCCAGCGCCGCGACCGATGTGGGCGATCTGCGTGAAGAACACGTACAGCACCAGGAACAGGAGCAGAGGCCTAACCAGCGACCACAGGTAGCCGAGCACGGAACCGTAGAATCGAACCTTCCACTGCATCACGGCGATGTTGAACGTGAGATGCCAGAACCGCCGCCAGTCGCCGGTGAAAGCGCCCGGTCCGCGAATGGGCCGCCCAAGCGACTCGTAAGATGGAGCCTGCACGGTCATGCGCGTGTCCGTTGCTCGATCGGTGCACTCACGCGGTTGACGGAGGAGCGAGTCGGGACGTCGACGACTCCGCCGAGCGCTTGAGGTCCTGTCACTACGAACGAAAAGCCGCCCTCAAAGCGGTCGATCATGTCGAGACCGGAGCCCCGATGAGCGAGCTGGAGCACGGGCGCGTACCGTCCGGGCGCAAGGACGTTGTCGAATGTGAACGCAATCTCCACCTCCTCGCCGGCTTCGAAGTCACCGGTGCGCTCGTTGTCCATCCAGGTCGTGGCGATGACGATCGCTCGGTGCTCTTCGTTGTAGATGTAGAGGCTGCCGGAGGGATCGTTGACGTCAACCATGAACAACACACGAGCTTTGAGCGTCACGCGATGGTGCTGGGGAACGTTTGAGAGCCGCTCTCCGCTGTCATTCTCCAGCCAGACGTCAGAAATGCGCGCCTGACCGTCGCCTGCGCGAACGTCCGCATCCGTTCCCATGGACCTAGGGTCCCGACCGAAGTTGAGCTCCAGATAGCGATCGGCCACCTCTCGAGGTTCACCCAGGTAGACTGATTCGCCTCGTTCGAGCAGCAGCGCTCGGTGACAGAATCGCTGCAAAGACCCCATGTCATGGGTGACGAACACGATCGTCCGTCCGCGGTCGCGCAGATCGTTGAACACGTCGAAGCACTTTTGCTGGAAGGCCGCGTCGCCGACGGCGAGCACTTCATCCACCATCAGGATGTCCGCATCGACCTGAATCGCGACCGAGAAGGCCAGGCGCACCTGCATTCCCGAGGAATAGTTCTTGAGCTTGAGATCCTTGAACTCTTGGAGCTCGGCGAACTCGATCACGCTCTCGTAACGTTTGCGTGCCTCTTTCGGGGAGAGACCGAGCATGATCCCGTTCATCACGACGTTGTCTCGGGCGGCCATGTCGATGTTGAACCCGACGCCGAGCTCGATCAGCGTCGAGAGCCGGCCACGGCGCCAGATCTGCCCATCTGCACCGTAGATCCCGGCGAGACACTTAAGCAGGGTGCTCTTGCCGCTGCCGTTGCGGCCGGCTATGCCAAAGAATTCGCCGGGTTGAACGGCGAACGAGACGTCATTGAGCGCGCGGAACGTCTGATACCGGATGCGGCGACGCGGATGTAGCGCGCGCTCCTTGAGCGTGTGCCTGCGCTCCTCGGGAACACGGAACGTTTTGCTCACGTCGCGCGCGACGAGAACTGGCGTCGCGGTGCGAGAAGGGCTGGGTGCGCTCTCCATCGTCAAGAGGGTACCCGCCGGAACTGGCGGT
>JAFASQ010000105.1 GCA_019244395.1 Solirubrobacterales bacterium
CGTGTTCGGCAGCACCTCGACCCCGTCGGCTTCGAGCACGTCGAGGATCGATCCGCGCGCCGCCGGGTCGAGGCGGCGCAGGGCGACCGTGCACAGCTCCGCGCCCGAGGCCTCCAGAGCCGCCGCCAGGACCTCGTGGTTGGTGAAGCCACCCGTGCCCAGGATCAGACGGGAGTGCAGCTCCCGGCCGGCGATCGTAAACGGGGTCTGAGCTGTGGTGGTCATCCGCCCTGAACCGCCACGACAACCTCGAGGGACGCGCCGCTGCGCAGCTCGGTGCTCGACCACTGTGCGCGGGGGACGACCTCGCCCTCGACCGCGACCGCGATGCCCCGCCCCTCGGGCGCGTTATGAAGTTCCGCGATGACGCTGGCCACGGTGGCGCCCTCCGGGAGTTCCTGGCGATCCCCGTTGACCGTCACCTGAACCGTCATGCCGCCACCGGAAGACCGCTGAACCGGGTGGGGGCGAAGTCCGCTGCCAGCTCGCCGGGGTCCTCGCCCATGAGACCGGCGACCACGATCTCGGCGGTCACCGGGGTGAGCAGGATCCCGTGCCGGAAGTGGCCGGTGGCCCAGTGAAGACCGGGGACGGCGCCGGGACCGATGGCCGGTGCATTGTCGGGTGTGGTGGGACGCAGCCCGGCCGACAGCTCGTCGATCACCAGCTCGGTGACGGAGGGCAGGACTTCGAACGCGTGGCGCAACAGCTCGAATGCCCCGCCCGCGGTCACCGTGGTGTCGAAGCCGCGCTCCTCCATGGTGGCGCCGAGGACATAGCGGCCGTCGCCGCGGGGGACCAGGTATGCGCCGGTCACGCGCAGCGCCCGGGTGAGCAGGCCGGGACCGTTCGGATCGTGGAGGCGGAGGATCTGGCCCTTGACGGGATGGATCGGCACCCGCGCCTCCTCGGGCAGCCCGGTGACGGTATGCGTCCACACGCCGGCCGCCATCACCACGTGCTCGGCACTCAGGTCATCGCCATCGGTCAGCCCCAGACCGGTGAGGCGATCGGCTCGCATGGTGAGCCCAGTGACGGTCGCGTTCAGGCGGACCTCGACCCCCGTCCTGGCTACGGCCCGCCCGAGGGCGGCGGTCAGCTTGCGCGGCTCGATCGCATGGTCGTCGGGGATCTCGAGCCCCAGTCGCAGCGTCGGCGCGAGCGCGGGCTCCAGTCGCCGCGCCTCGCTCGGGCGCAGCCGCCGGGCGGGTAGCCCCAGCCGCTCCCGGAGGGCCAGCTCGCGCAGGAGCGCCTCCGCCTCGTCCGGGTCGCGCGCGGCGAACAGCGTGCCGCAGTTCAGGTAGCCGGTATCGGCACCGGAAACCTCGGTGAGCTCAGCGACGAAGTCCGGGTATGCCCGGGCGCTGGCCAGCCCGAGGCGCGTCAGCGGTCGCTCGGTGGCTAGGGCCTCGCTGATCGGCGCGATCATCCCCGCCGCCACGGGCGTCGTCCCCGTGCCGATATCGGCTGCCCGTTCGAGCACCACCACGCGCAGCCCGCGCTGGGCGGCCCGCCATGCGACGGCGAGGCCGATGGCACCCGCGCCCACAACCGCGACATCAAATGAGTTGGATCGATTGCGCAAGATTGTGCGGCTCCCTGCGCCGGCATTATCCGGTTCAGGTTCAGACGGTCGGCGGGCTCGGCCGCCCTCTCAGCCCGGTGGTAGGGCTCCCGTTCGATCAATCCTAGCGCGGGGGTGGCGCTGGCTGGGCACCGCGCTCCTGCCACACTTCGATGAATGCCTGACCGTCGTGAGCGTCTGCGGGCCGCCCGCCTGTACCTGGTGTGCGATGCACAGACTGATCAGTTCCTCGAGGGCGTCCTCGCGGCCGGCGTGGACATCCTTCAGCTGCGCATGAAGGACCGTTCCGACACAGCGATCGTGGCCGAAGGGCGGCGGTTCGCGCGGGCCGCGGCGCATTTCGGCGCTCTCTTCATCCTGAACGACCGGCCCGACCTGGTGGTGGAAACGGGCGCCGACGGCGTGCACCTTGGCCAGGACGACACCCCCGTCGAGATCGCCCGGGGCCTGGTCGGATCCGACCGGCTCGTCGGCCTTTCGACGCACCGCCCCGAGCAGATCGACGCCGCCGCCGGCGTGCCCGTCGACTACATCGGCGTGGGGCCGGTGCACGAGACGCCCACCAAGCCGGGGCGGCCGGCCGTCGGGCTCGAGCTCGTCCGTTACGCCGCGCGGCACGCGCCGGGGCCGTTCTTCGCGATCGGCGGCATCTCGCCGGACGATGTGCAGGCGGTGCGGGAGGCGGGGGCGGAGCGGATCGCGGTGGTTCGTGCGCTGACCCAGGCTGCGGATCCGCCGGCGGTGGCGCGGGCGCTACGCGAAGCCGTCACCCCGCACCAGATCACCGCGGACGAGATCACGGCACACGACGGGGTGGGCGTTGGCCGAGCGTAGGCGCAAACGTGGGCGGCGACGGCACCCCTCGGCGGCCGCGGCCCGGCCGGTGGCTGCTCCGGCGCCGGCAAGCCCCCGAAGCCGCTCCGAGGAGCGCAACGCCGCGGTGCGCGCCTCGCTCACGCCGCTTGCCCCGGGCGAGCGGCCCTGGGCCGTCAGGGTGGCGACGCTGATCGCGCTCCTGATCGGCGTGGGCGACCTCGCCGTGGTGATCGTCGACGGCTCGTTCCGCGTCGGCGGTGCTCACACCGCGCCCGGCGGCGTGGTGATCTTCTCGGTTCTGATGCTGGCCTGCGCTTGGGGCATGTGGCAGCTTCGCTACTGGGCCGTGCTCGGTTTCCAGGCGATCCTCGCCTTCGTGATCCTTTACTTCTCGCTGCTGCTCATGCGCGCCAGCAACCTGTTGGGGCTGGTGGCCGCGTTGGTGGTGGTCGGCGGTGGCGGCTACCTCTTCTACAAGCTCGTCCGCGTGCTCAGCCGCCTCCAGATGCCCGAGCCGCCCGGTTGACGTGTGCATGGTGCGCCACGGTGGTCCGCCTTCAGGGGGTGTGGCGCGTGAGGCACACCAGTGGATCCTGAGCCGCCACTCGCCACTCGGACGCGGCCGAGTGGCGCGTGACGCACACAGATCGCCCCGCTCAGAGGCCCTTCTATAGTCTCCCGCCGCATGCCAGAGGCCTCATACGACTGCATCGTCATCGGCTCGGGACCCGGCGGCTACGTCGCCGCCGTCCGCGCCGCCCAGCTCGGCATGAAGACCGCGGTCGTGGAGAAGGACCAGGTCGGCGGCCGCTGCCTCAACTACGCCTGCATCCCGGCCAAGGCCATCCTGCGGGTCGCGGACGTGCTGAGCGAGGTGCGCGAGGCAGACGACTTCGGGATCAAGGTGCCGGAGCCGACGCTCGAGTGGAGCGGGGTCCTGGCCCGGCGCGGCAAAGTCGTCAAGACCCTCACCGGTGGCGTGTCCGGGCTGTTCAAGAAGAACCGGATCGAGCTGATCGAAGGCGAGGGCGCGCTGGCCGGTGCCGGCAACATCGAAGTCGCCGACCACACCATCTCCGCCGAGACCATCGTTCTGGCCACCGGCTCGGTCAAGCGGCCGATTCCGGGCACCGCGTTCGGGGGCCGGGTAATCGGGACCGAGGAGGCGTGGGCCCTCCCGGAGCTGCCAGGCAGCCTCGCCGTGGTGGGCGCCGGCGCGTCGGGCGCCGAGATCGCCTCCGCCTATGCGCGCCTGGGCGCCGAGGTCACGCTGTTCGAGGCGCTCGACCGCGTCCTCCCCACCGAGGACCTCGACATCTCCAAGGTCGTGGACCGCGGCCTCAAGCGCCAGGGCATCGCGATCCACACGGACACGTTCGTGGAGAACATCGAATCGACCGAGTCGATCTGCCGCTACACGCACGGCGACCAGGCCGGAGAGGCCGAGTGGCTGGTGATCGCGACCGGGCGCGGCCCGGACATCGAGGCGCTGGGCCTCGACAAAGCCGGCGTCAACCTCGGCACGGCCGGGCTGATCGAAGTGGACGGGGCGATGCGGACCACCGCCCAGGGCATCTACGCGATCGGCGACCTTACGCCCGGGCCGGCGCTCGCCTACAAGGCTTCCGACGAGGGGATCATCGCGGTCGAGGACGCGGCCGGACGCGAGACGCACCCGATCGAGTACGCCGACGTGCCCCGCGCCACCTTCTGCACCCCCAACGTCGGCAGCTTCGGCCTGACCGAGCAACAGGCACGCGACCAAGGGCACGACGTGGTCGTGGGCAAGCTCCAGTACGGCGCGGTCGGCGCCGGCACGGTCTACGGCGACCGCACCGGACTGGTCAAGATCGTAGGCGAAACGCAGTACGGCGAGCTGCTCGGCGGGCACATCGTCGGCTCTCGGGCCACCGAGCTGATCCAGGAGCTGGTCAACGTGCGCGCGCTCGAGGGCGGGTATCCAGAGGTGGCGCGGATCATCCATGGCCACCCCACCCTGTCGGAGGCGGTGATGGAGGCCGGGCGCGCCGCGGACGGATGGCTCGTCCACGGCTGACGTGGATCAGGCTCAGCCCGTCTTCTACTACGACCTCGGCAGCCCGCACTGCTACATAGCCGCCGAGACAATCATGGCGACCCTCCCGATTGTGCCTGAGTGGGAGCCGGTCCTGGGGCCGGACATCGGCGCCGCCACCGCGCCCGACCCTGACC
>JAFASQ010000459.1 GCA_019244395.1 Solirubrobacterales bacterium
GCGCCGACGGGCGCCACCACGGCCAACTCGCACGGGCTCCGGTGGGCCTCGGCAGGATCGGCGGTGAGCACCGCCACGCGCGTCTCGGGCTCGACCAGCCCGACCGGCTCGTCGAACAGGTAGGCCCGGAACGCGCTCGTGCCGATCGTGAGCAGCACGTCGTAGGGCGCCAGCGAGTCGTGCAGCAGCCGGCGCTGCCACGGCAGGTGGCCGGCGAACAGCGCGTGATCCTGAGGGAAACCGACGCGGCGGGTGAACGGCTCCTGCCAGACCGGGCAGTTCAACCGCTCGGCCAGCGCCACTACGGCATGCCAATCCTCCTCGTCGGGGGCGCCGACTACGAGAGCGGGCGCCTCGGCTCCGGCGAGCAGATCCGCGAGCTCCTCCACCTCGGCCCGGTCGACCGAGTGCGGGCGGAGGATCCGGGCCGGCGCGCCGGCCGCCAGCTCGTCGGCGGCCTCGAGCCAGTCGCCCATCGGCACCACGACCAGCGCCGGACCGCGGGCGGATTCTGCCTCGTGGTAGGCGCGGGCGATCGCGCCCGGCACATCCTGGGCGCGGCTGGGGAGGTGGCGCCACACGGGGTACTCGCCGGCCAGCCGCTCGAGCTGGCGGCCGGTCAGGAACGGCTCGAAGGCGATCTGGCGGCGATCCTGCTGGCCGATCACGATGACCAGGGGAGCGCGGCAGTCGCGCGCGTTGGCGATCGCGTTGACCGCGTTGCCGAGGCCGGCGGCGGTATGGAGGTTGACGAAGGCGGGCTCGCCGCGCGCGAGTGCGTAGCCGGTAGCCATCCCGACCACGGATCCTTCGTGCAGACCGAGTACGAAGCGGAAGTCCGAGGGCAGATCGGTCAGGAACGCGATCTCGGTCGAGCCCGGGTTGCCGAAGATCGTGGTCAGCCCGTGGCGGCGCATGACCTCGAGTACGGCATCGCGCACAGTCCGGCCCGCGAGCCTCCCCCGGCTTCCGTCGCCGTCCGTGGCGGCAGGTTCGCTGCCGCTCGCCGCCGTCCCGGCGCGAGTCGACTCGGTCATCGGTTGATCCTACTCGCCGCCGCTCGGGAGGGGCGCACGGTGGTTCGCTAGTGTTCGCATGCCGAACGGCTTAGGGCAAGATGAGCGATCGACCGGCGCAGAACTCTGATTTTGTGCAGTCCCTGGAGCGGGGGCTGGCGGTGATCCGAGCGTTCGACGCCGAACACCGCGAGCTCGCGTTGAGTGAGGTGGCGCGGTTGACTGGGTTGACTCGAGCGGCGGCTCGGAGGTTCCTGCTCACGCTGGTCAAGCTCGGTTATGTGAACTTCTCGCAGGGCCGGTTCTCGCTCCGGCCACGGGTGCTCGAGCTGGGCTACGCCTACCTGTCGAGCCTCAGCCTGCCGGAGGTCGCCGTGCCGCACATGGAGGCGCTGGTCGCCCAGGTCAACGAGTCGTGCTCGATCGCGGTGCTCGACGACACCGACATCGTGTACGTGGCTCGCGTGCCAACCCGACGGATAATGAGCATCACGCTCGCGGTGGGGACGCGGCTGCCGGCGTTTGCCACCTCGATGGGCCGGGTCCTGCTCGCGGGCTTGCCGGACGAGGACCTGGAGGAGCGCCTCGCCCGTATCGAGATCACGCCGCTGACCCCGCACACGGTCAAGGACAAGCACGCCCTGCGCGGGATCCTCACCACTGTGGGCCGCCAGGGCTACGCCGCGACCGATCAGGAGCTCGAGAAGGGCCTGCGGTCGCTCGCGGTCCCGCTGCACGGCGCCTCGGGGGCAGTGACCGCCGCGCTGAACCTGTCCGTCCACGCGAGCCGCGCCTCGATGGGCGCGCTTCGGCGAGACTTCCTCCCCCTGGCGCTAGAAACCGCGGCGGCGATCGAGGAAGACCTGCGTGGAACGGGCGAGGCGCATGGCGGCTCGTTCGCGCTGCCCTAGCCGTAAACGGCGCCCGTGCGGCCCGTACGCCCCCGGGCGGTGCGCGGCGCTCAAGCCGTGCCTCAAGATCGTCCCGGGAAGCACATCGACGGCTGCGCGGACCGCGGCGCCGTCGATGCCGGCGGCCAAGAGCTCAGAAGCGGCGGCGGTCACCTGAGGCGGCCGCGAGGGCGAGTGGGCGTCGGAGGCGAGCAGGAACGGAAGCCTTGACCGGGCGAACGAAAGCGCGGCGGCCCGCGCCTGCGGTCCGTGTCGTCCGGTCAGCGACGAGGCGTTGATCTGGATGACCGCGCCGAGCGCGGCCAGCTCGTGCACGGTCGCCGCGGGGGTCATGGGAGAGCGCTCGGGATGGCCGATCAGCACCCCGAAGCCGCGCCGGCGCAGCTCGTTCGCCGCCGATTCGAGACTGACATCGCCCGTGACCAAGGGAGCCTCGAGCAACGCCCACCGCTCCTCGGGGGGCCCCTGGGCGATGATCTCGAGCTCATCCTGATCGAGCCAGCCGACGTCGTCGGGCGACAGCTCGGCGCCGCAGCGCAGGTCGAGCTCCACGGAGGCCTCGCGCAGGACCTCATCCAGGCGCGCGGTCAGCGCCGGCAGGGCCTCGATCTCGGCCAGGCGAGCATGCGGCGTGACCACCACGCGAGAGGTTCCGTCGGCGACCGCCAGGCGGGCGAGCTCGATCGCCTCCTGATCATCGCGGGGGCCGTCGTCGACGCCGGGCAGAAGGTGGAAGTGAAGTTCGGTCCGCATCCTGACATTTCTCACCATAGCCATGTTGGATTCCGACCCGGTGGGCGGTTCCGGGCTTAGGACGGGGGTTTGCCTACCCCCAAAGGGGACAGAATCAAGCCAGAGCCGCTGCAGCCGCGGCAAGCGCACGGCGTGGCGGAGCACACAGCACGGGACGGACGGACGTCGCCACCATGGCGGCCCTCGCACGGACCTCGCGTTGCCAGCAACACGATGGAGGTCCTATGGCCGTCACCACAACCACACCACGCGGCGTCACGCGGGTGTCGGACGAGGTGCTTCTCGACGCCTACCACGCGGATCGCGACCCCCGCGCCCGCGAGGAGCTCGTAAAGCGCTTCCTACCGTTCGCGCGCAAGCTCGCGCTCCGCTACGTCCACAGCCGGGAGCCGCTCGACGATCTCGTCCAGGTCGCCTCGGTCGGGCTTCTGAACGCGATCGAGCGATTCGAGCCGGGACGCGGCAAGAAGTTCACGAGCTTCGCCGCTCCCACGATCGTGGGAGAGCTCAAGCGCCACTTCCGCGACAAAGGCTGGACCGTGCACGTGCCGCGCGACCTGCAGGAACGCGCGCTGGCAGTGAGCCGGCATACCGAGCGCCTGTCAGCGCGGCTGGGGCGCTCGCCCACGCTCGACGAACTCGCCGACGCCCTCGACTGCAGCATCGAGCAGGTGATGGAGGCGATCGATGCCGCCCACAACTACCATCCGGCCTCGCTCGATGCGCCGGTGGCCAATGACGGAGAGGATCGTTGCGCGCTGGCCGAGACCCTTGGCGATGAGGACGACGGGTTCGAGCTAGCCGAGCACCGCCAGGCGCTGGCGGCGAGCTGGTCGACCCTCAGCGACGTGGAGCAGGAGGTGCTCAGCCTGCGGCTCGTGCAGGAGCTGACCCAGCGTGAGATCAGCCAGCGGATCGGCTGCTCGCAGATGCACGTGTCGCGCCTTTTGCGCCGCTCCATGGTCCGTCTCGACGCAGCGGCCGTGGCGAATTGACGGGTGATCGAGGCTCCGGACGCTTGCGCTCCGGAGCTTTGGGTAGCCCGTTAAGCGCACGGCGTTATGAGTGGAGAGATCGATGCACCGTGGGTTCGGCTCGAGCTGAACAGCCGGCCTGAGGCCGCGAGGCTCGTGCGCAGCATGTCGACGGCGGCCGGACAGGCGCTCGCCTTCGATCCCGAACTGCTCGCCGACGTCAACACGGCAGTCACCGAGGCGTGCAACAACGTGATCCTGCACGCGTACGGCGCTCGGCCAGGACCACTGGCAGTCGAGCTTGCCGCCCCGTCGAGCGGGATCGAGGTCCGCGTCCGGGACCAGGGCCGCGGCATCCGCTCGCCGGTGCCCGACGGGGAGGGGCTGAAGGTCGGCCTGGCGCTGATGAGTGCGCTGGCGGACCGCGCCGAATTCCTGAACGTCCCCGATGGCGGGACTGAGGTCCGACTGTCGTTCCGCACCCCCGCGCGGCCGCGCGGGGCGGCCTGGCCGCCGGCGCTCGCCGAGCGCGCCGGCGCCTCGACCTGGCAGGCGGAGCTCCACCTGGGACTGACCGGCGATGTGGTGCTCACCGTTTCGCCGGTGGCGCTGCTTGGGCCCGTGCTCGGGCACATCGGCCGGGCGCTCGCCCCCAGCGCCGGCTTTTCGCTCCAGCGCTGCTCGGATGTGTACCTCTTGAGCGACGTGCTGGGGGCGCATGCCAAGCACGCCGCGCAGAGCAGCACGATCAGCGTCGCGCTGGGCGCGCGCCACCAGCGACTCGAGTTCGCGCTGGCGCCGCTGCGCATCGGCACGAGCGCTCGCCTGGAAGAGGGGGGCGACCGGCAGAGCTCTGGCACGCTGGCGCGGCTGACCGAGGAGATCGCCGTCAGCACATCCAACGGCCACGAGACCCTGCGCGTCTCGATGCGCGATCACCTCCGCGCGTAGCGCGCGCTCGGTGAGGGCGCGGGCGTGCCGCCTGCAGTCAGGGCGTGCCGCCTGCAGTCAGGGCGGGCCGCCTGCAGTCAGGTCGGGCCGGCTGGCGTCAGGGCGGGCCGGCTGCCGTCAGGGCGCGCCGGGGGCCTGGTCCACCTCGAGCAGCTCGTCGGGCGAGTCGACGATGGTCAGGTTCTCGGTGACGCCGGTCAGGTCGAAAAGCCGCTGCACCTGCTCGCCGCCCTTGATCAGGGCGAAGCGCCGGCCCGATTCGTGCGCTTTCTGCTGGGCCTGGACGAGCAGGTGCAGGCCGGTCGAGTCCATGAATTCGAGACCGCGCAGGTCGACGATGATCAGCTCGGCCTCGGACTCCGGGAGCCGCTCGAGAGCGCGCTCGAGCGCCGGCGCGGAGAGCAGATCGAGCTCGCCGCTGATCGTGACCGTGGTCGCCCGGCGCGAAATTCGAATATCTACGAGGAAATCGCTCTGCATGCGCCGTCCCGCCTCCGCCCGGCCGTTTCGGCCAGGCCTGGTGCCTCAACAATGGGCGTGTTGGCCCCGTCTGCGACCCGGCGCGTCGGATCGCCGTCGTTTCCAGCTACTAGACATCCCATCTGCCCAATCGAGCAGTGAGCACGGGCAACGCTAGCAGCCCGGGTGGCAGCACGAGCCACCACCATGGGGGCAAAATGGGGCAGCGCAGCCCGCCATTACGGCGGCTCAAATGGCGTGGCGGCTCGGCGCAATCGTCAAGTACGTCGCGCTCAGGTCCTCATCACCGTGCTCTCTCGCCCCTTCCTGGAGGCGGCGGCGGATCGTGGCGAACAGCGGCAGGTCGATCTCATGCCGCCGAGCCGACTCCTCGATCAGGCCGGCGTCCTTGGCGGCGAGGCCGAGGCGGAAGGACGGGTCGAAGTTCCGTTCGGTGATCGCCTTGGCCTTCAGACGCAGGTAGGGCAGGTCTAGCGGGCCGCCCTCGATCGCCTCGAAGATCAGTCTGGGGTCGACGTTCAGACCCTCGGCGAGCCCGATCATCTCGGCCGCGGCCTCCACGACGGCCAGCACCCAGCTGTTGGTGACGATCTTCAGGCGGGTGCCGGCGCCGGCCTGCCCGACCCACATCGTCTTCTGGCCCACCGCGTCGAAGATCGGCTGCATTCGCTCGCGCAACTCGTCCGGCCCGGACGCGAGCACGACCAGCTTGCCCTCCTCGGCGGGCTGCCGGGTCCCGAGCACAGGCGAATCGACCAGCCTGAGGCCGTGCCGGCCGGCGAGCTCGACGCACCGATCGGTGCCGGCCTCGCCGATCGTGCTCATCTGCAGCCAGACGGTGCCGTCTCCGGCGCCGGCGGCCGCCTCGGCAATCACGTCGAGGACCGCGTCCGCGTCGGACAGCATTGTCAGGATCACCTCGGCGCCCTGGGCGGCCTCGGCCGGGCTGTCGAACACGCCCGCGCCATCGTCCTCGAGTGGACGGGCCTTGTCTGCGGTTCGATTCCAGGCTCGGACCCGCATGCCTGCGCGCGCGATGTTGCGCGCCATGGCGCGGCCCATGGTGCTGCCCGCGCCGAGCACGGCCACCGATAGCTCCTCGGTCATCGAGGCTCTGTTACCCGGGCCGGCAGGCGCTACGCGCTGGATTTGCCGCCTATCGGCCGGGTAGCTCACAGGTATGACAAAGAGCTTGCAGGACCAACTGATCAAGTACCTGACCGACGCGCACTCAATCGAGCAGCAGGCGCTGGTCCAAATGAAGGCTGCGCCAAAGATCGCGGGCGACCCAGAGATCGCCTCTGCCTTCGAGCAGCACGAGACCGAGACCGAGGAGCACGGCCGCCTGGTCGACGAGCGCCTGAGCGCGCTCGGGGCGTCCCCCTCGAAGATCAAGGACGTGGCGGGTGCCGTGACCGGCATCGGCTTCGGGCTGTTCGCGCAGCTCCAGCCCGACACGCCGGGGAAACTCGTGGCCCACGCCTTCTCCTACGAGCACATGGAGCTCGCGGCCTACGACCTGCTGGCCCGCGTCGCGGATCTCGCCGACGACGTCGAGACGGCGCAGGTGGCCCGCCGGATCGAGGAGCAGGAGCGGGCCATGGCGAAGCGGCTGGCCGGCCTGTTCGACCGGGCCGTGGACGCTTCGCTGCGCGAGCTCTCGCCCGACGACCTCGGCGAGCAGCTCGACAAGTACCTCGAGGACGCCCACGCGATCGAGGCGCAGGCGATCCAGCTTCTGACGAAAGGGCCCGAACTCGCGGGCACGAGCGAGCTGGCCAGCACCTACGAGGAGCATCTGCACCAGAGCCAGGAACACCAGCAGCTGATTGACACCCGCCTGAAGGCCCGCGGCGCCAGCCCGTCGAAGCTCAAGGACGCCGGGCTGCGGCTCGGCGCGCTCAACTGGGGGATGTTCTTCGGCGCCCAACCCGACACGCCGGCCAAGCTGGCCGGGTTCTCGTACGCGTTCGAGCACCTCGAGATCGGGTCCTACGAGCTGCTGCGTCGGGTGGCCGTCCGCGCCGGCGATGAGGAGACCCAGGCCGCGGCCGACACCATCCTGGGCGACGAGCGGGCCGCCGCCGAGAAGATCCACGCGGCCTTCAGCAACGCGCTCGACGCCTCCCTAGAGGCTCAGGGGGCGGGAGCCCGATGAAGGCGGTCACTTTCCACGGCAAGCGCGACGTGCGCGTCGATCAGGTGCCCGATCCGCGCATCGAGCAGCCCACCGACGCGATCGTGCGGGTCACCTCGACCGGCATCTGCGGCTCCGACCTGCACCTGTATGAGGTGCTGGGTCCGTTCATCGACGAGGGCGACATCCTCGGCCACGAGCCAATGGGGATCGTGGAGGAGGTCGGCTCCGGGGTGACGCACATCGCGCGGGGCGATCGCGTGGTCATCCCGTTCAACATCTCCTGTGGGCATTGCTTCATGTGCGACCAGGGCCTGTACTCGCAGTGCGAGACAACTCAGGTGCGCGACCAGGGCAAGGGTGCTGCGCTGTTCGGCTACACCAAGCTATACGGCCAGGTGCCTGGCGGCCAGGCCGAGTTCCTCCGCGTGCCGCAGGCGCACTTCGGCCCGATCAAGGTGCCGGAGGGGCCGCCGGACGACCGGTTCGTGTATCTGTCAGACGTGTTGCCGACGTCGTGGCAGGCGGTCGAGTATGCAGCTATCCCGGACGGCGGGACGGCCGCGGTGTTCGGGCTGGGGCCGATCGGCCAGATATGCAGCCGGATCGCGCTGCAGCGCGGCGCGCGCGAGGTGTTCGGAATCGACCTGGTCCCCGAGCGGCTCGAGATGGCGCGCCGGCACGGCGTGCACGCCGTCGATCTGCGCGAGCACGACGACATCGCCGAGGCGCTCCGCTCGATGACCGACGGCCGCGGACCCGATTCGGTGATAGACGCGGTCGGGATGGAGGCGCACGGCGCCCCCTTGGGCAAGCTGGCCCAGACCCTGGCCGGGATGCTGCCCGACGCGGTCGCGGCGAAGCTGATCGAGAAGGGCGGCGTCGACCGCCTGAGCGTCCTGCACACCACGATCGACACCGTCCGGCGCGGCGGCACGATCTCGCTCAGCGGCGTCTACGGCGGCATGGTCGATCCGATGCCGATGATGGACCTGTTCGACAAGCAGATCCAGCTGCGCATGGGCCAGGCCAACGTCAAGCGCTGGGTCGACGAGATCATGCCCCTGCTCGAGCAGGAATCCGATCCACTGGGCGTCGAGGACCTGGCGACGCATAAGGTCCCGCTGGAGCAGGCTCCGCACGCCTACGAGATCTTCCAGAAGAAGGAAGACGGCGCGATCAAGGTCCTCCTTCAGCCGTAGTGGGCTCGTCCGCAAGTCGTGCGGCATCGAGAGTGGTCACTGGGGGATGCTGCGCGAGGACGCAGGACCCGACGTGTGGCAGCGCCACACGAGGGTCCGAGGACAAAGCGCAGCGCCGCCAGGGGCCGCTCGAATGTCCGCAGGACTTGCGGACGGGTCCACTAACGCTCAGGGCCGGGCGCCGAGCCCGGTGAGGAACTCCCGGAGCCGGCCCGGCCCGCTCGTCCCCCGGGCGAGCGGCGGCGTCCGGTAGTCCTCGCCGCGGCGCATCCCGTCGATCAACTCCGTGAGCGCTTCGGTGGACGTACGCCGCGGCGCCCACCCGAGTTCGGTGCGGGCACGGGCGCTGTCGAGGAGCGGCACCGCGAACGCCATGTCGACCCAGCCCGGCTCGGTGGGTTGCAGACGGAGAGCGAACGTGGCGGCGGCGGCCGCCCGGAGCGCCGAGCCCGGCAGGCTGAGCCGGCGGGCATGGAGGATCTCCGCCAGTTCGCGCGGTCCGATCGGCGGGTCGGCCGCCAGGTTGAACGCGCCGCGGGCATCCGAGAGCACGGCCCGCCGGTACGCGTCGCCGACGTCGAGGGAGTGAACAGCCTGGAAGCGGAGGCGCGGAACGTCGGGCACGAACGGGATGAGTTCCGGGCGGAGCAGGGCGCGCGGCAGGAACGGGCCGGCGAACAGCCGCCGGATCTCGGTCGCGGCGTCGGCCTTGAAGATCAGGGCGGGGCGCATGCGCACGACTCGAGTCGATGGGTGCTCGCGCTCGAGTCGATCGAGCTGACGCTCCACGGCGACCTTGTGCCGCGCGTAGAACGAGGTGCGGATCCCGTCGGTGGGCCACGCTTCGTCGACCAGGCGGTCCTTCGGCCCGGGGGAGTAGGCGCCAACCGACGAGGCGTAGACGATCGCCGGCACGCTCGCCTCGAGCGCCGCTCCGAACACCCGCTCGCTGCCGGCGACGTTGACGCGGTAGGTAATCGACTCCGTGCGGCCGGGCTGGATCAGCCAGGCCAGGTGCACGACCACGTCGGCGCCGCGCAGGATCGGCACGAGGTCGGACGCGGCGATATCGGCGGGCATGAACGTGGTGCGGGCGAACTCGCGCTCCGGGGCCCGGCGTGCCACGGCCACGATCTCCTCGACCTGCGTCTCGGGCTCGAGGCACTCGAGCAAGCTGGTGCCCGCGTTACCTGTGGCCCCGATCACGACAACTCGCATGGCGTGTTGTTACCCGGCTTCACCTCCACGTCACCGGGTAGCCCCACATGAGCCATGCACGGTGTCGTGATCCTGGCCATCAAGGGCCTCCTCGGCGGAACGCTGGTGCTGGCGTTCGCCCTCTTGTCGCAAGGACTCGAGCCCAAGCGCTTCGCGGGGCTCCTCAGCGCTGCACCGGCGGTGGCGCTGGCCGGACTTGCGGTCACCCTTCTCGACAAGGGCGCCCACGAGGCCCATCAAGCCGCCGCCGGTATGGTCGCCGGGGGCGTGGGGATGACCGCGTATGCCGCGGCGGTCATCCCGCTGCTGAAGCGCGCACGCGCGCCGGTGGCGTCGATGGCGGCGCTCGGCGTGTGGGCGGTGGTGGCGGCACTTGTCGCGGTGCCGTTGCTTGCGGCATGACCGCGCAGCCCAAGGAGCCGTCGATCCGCGACCGCGTCGAGCAGCGGCCGTCGTTCTCCCTGGGCAAGATCAAGCAGACGACGAAGCGCGAGCTGATCATCCGCTTCGTCGCCGGCGCCCTGACGTCCGTGGCGGCAGGGACGGTGACGTTGGTGTTCGGCGCGCGGGTGGGCGGGATCCTGCTTGGCTTTCCCGCCATCATGGCCGCCAGCCTGACCCTGATCGAGGAAGAGGAGGACGCCTCCGAGGCGCGCGAGGACGCACGCGGAGCGATCGTCGGGGCGAGCGCGCTGACCCTGTTCGCCGCCGTCGCGGCGCTCACCTTCGGCCATATGCCGGGCGGGCTTGTGCTGCTGGCTTCGACGCTGGTGTGGGCCGGCGCCGCGGTGCTGGGCTACGTCGTACTGTGGTGGCGTTGAGCAAGCTCGCCATCTACCTCAATGACCACCACGCCGCGTCGGTCGGCGCGGTGGCGCTCGCGCGGCGGGCCGCCGAGAGCAATCGCGGAACGCGTTACGGCGAGGTGCTGGCGGAGCTGGCGGCGGAGATCGAGGAAGACCGCCAGGCTCTCAGGTTGATCATGCAGCGGCTCGGCATCCGGGTCGATCCGGCGAAGGCGGCGGCGGCGTGGAGCGCGGAGAAGCTCGGCCGGCTCAAGCTGAACGGCCAGCTGACGGGCTACTCGCCGCTGAGCCGGCTGGAGGAGCTCGAGATCCTCTCGCTCGGAGTCGAGGGCAAGCTGGGCATGTGGCAGGCGCTCCGGCACGCCGCCGGCCACGGCATTCCCGAGGCCGAGCTCGAGCCGCTCATCAAGCGCGCCCGCTCGCAGCGCCGGCGCCTCGAGCGTCAGCGGCTCGACGCCGCGGTCGAGGCGCTTGGCTCAGGAGGCAGCACCTGACGGCCCGTCCAGGACTGCGACCCAGGAGGCAGCACCTGACGACAGCCCGTCCAGGACTGCCGCCAGGTGAGGGAGGAGAGGAGAGGCAAGTGCGGCCCGCCTCGCGTCCGAGCGACTACGACCACACCGGCCGCCGCTTCAATACCCGACGTGAAGCTCCGCAAACCGTCTTGCGCTGAAGTCGCACGGGTCCGGCGGCCGATAGCACCGCGTTTCTGCAGTCATGTCAGCCCGAGCAGCTTCGCCGCGTTCTCCTTGAGGACCAGAGGTCGGACCTCGTCCTTGATCGCCAGCTGCTCGAAGTCCTTGAGCCAGCGGTCCGGGGCGATCAGCGGGAAGTCCGAGCCGAACAGCATCTTGGTCTTCAGCCGCGTGTTGGTGTACTGGATCAGGATCGGCGGAAAGTACTTGGGCGACCAGCCGGACAGGTCGATGTAGACGTTGGGCTTGTGCACGGCGATCGCCAGCGCCTCCTCCTGCCAAGGGAAGGAGGGGTGGGCGAGGATGATGCGAAGGTCGGGGAAATCGGCGGCCACGTCGTCGACGCACATCGGGTTCGAATACTTCAGATGCACACCACCGCCGCCCGGCATGCCGGCGCCGATCCCGGTGGTGCCGGTGTGAAACAGCGCAATCAGCCCCGCCTCGGCGATCACCTCGTAGAGCGGGTAAAAGGCGCGGTCGTGGGGCCAGAACGCCTGGGTGTTGGGGTGGAACTTGAACCCTTTGACCCCCGCCTGAATGAGCTCCTGGGCCTCGCGGACACCAAGCTTGCCCTTGTGCGGGTCCACGCTGGCGAACGGGATCAGTACGTCCGGGTTCTCGCGCGCGGCCTGGAGCACCTCGTCGTTGCCCAATCGCTTACGACCCATGCCCGCCTCGTCGTCCACGGTGAAGATAACCGCCAGCAGATTGCGCTCGCGGTAGTAATCGGCCACCTCCTGTGCGGTCGGCTGTGGCGGGCTACCCCCGAAGTACCGGGCCGCCGCCTCGAGAACCTCCGTCGTCACCGGATCCTGCGGCTCGTCGTGGTTGCGCTCGGCGTGCACATGCACGTCGATGGCGACCAGCTTTTCGACTTCGACGGTCATTGCCCGCCATACACGCGCACGAGCGACTCGGCGACGCAGGCGGGCTTGGCCCCGTCCTTGACCTCGATCGTCACCTTTGCCTTGATCTGCACACCGCCGGGGATCTCGCTGACCTCGACGATCTCCATGCCACCGCGCCAGTGCGCGCCCACCGGGAGCGGCGCTGGGAAGCGCACCCGGTCGAGCCCGTAGTTGACGCCCATCGCGGCGTCGGTCACCTTCATCAGCTGCTGGCTGACCGGCGCGACCAGCGACAGGGTCAGGAAACCGTGGGCGATGGTGCCGCCGAACGGCGTCTGCCTGGCTCGCTCGGGGTCGACGTGGATGAACTGGTGGTCGTCGGTCGCGTCAGCGAACTGGTTGACGCGGTCCTGGGTCATCTCCTGCCAGTCGGTGTAGCCGATGTGCGTGCCCGCACGGTCGCGCAGCCCCGCGATGTCGGTCACCAGGCCGTTGATGTTCGCGCTGGTCATGTGCCGCTCCAGAAAGGTCGAGTGTTCGGCGGCACGCTATCAACCGCGGTTCGTCCGGATGAGCGCGGCGTGGGCGCCTTGCCGCCGGATGGAACCGATCGCCCGTGCGCGGGCACGCGCTGCGTGGCGCCGCCTTCGAGCCGACTCCGTCCGCCTCATAACGCTGAACCCCCGGCGATCGTAAACGGCCGCTTAAGGGGCGTACGATTAACGCATGACCGCATTAGGCGTGTCATTGCTGATCGTGGGGGCGATCCTAATCCTGATCGAGGCGCACGTGCCCACGCTCGGGGTGCTCGGCGGGCCAGGTGTGCTCGCACTCGGAGTGGGCGCCGTCCTCGCCGTGCTCGGCCTCGGCGGCGGGATCGTCCTGGGCGTCATCGCCGCCTTGATGCTGGCGGGCGCCGCGGGCGGAGTATTGGCGCTCACCGTGGGCAAGGGCATCGCGGTACGCCGGCGGCGGATTCGGGCCGGTCCGGAAAGCCTGATCGGGCACGTCGGCGTGGTGCGCAGCTGGGCGAGTCCGACCGGATGCGTGCTCGTCGACGGCGCCCTGTGGCAGGCTCGCCGCTCGATGCTCGAGGACGAGGATCAGGGCGATCTGCACCCGGGGGACACGGTTGTCGTCGACCACCTGGACGGGCTGACGGTGTCGGTCCGCCGGGCCGAGGAATGGGAGTTGATTCGATGATCATCGCGATCCTCATCGTGCTGGCCGTCCTGGCCGTGATCGCGTTCACCTTGGTGGGCGCCGCGATCCGGGTGCTCAGGGAGTATGAGCGCGGGGTCGTGTTCCGCCTCGGGCGCGTGATGGACGTGCGCGGACCTGGGCTGATCCTGCTCGTGCCGACCATCGACCGGATGGTTCGGGTGAGCCTGCGGACGGTGACGCTCACGGTTCCGCCTCAGGAGGTCATCACCCGCGACAACATCCCGGTCCGCGTAACCGCGGTCGCCTACTACCGCGTGGTCGATCCCAATCGGGCGGTCAACGCTGTCGAGAACTTCCACCACGCGACTTTGCAGATCTCCCAGACCACGCTGCGCTCGGTGCTCGGCGGCGTCGATCTCGACCACCTGCTGTCCGAGCGGGAAAGCCTGAACGAGTCGCTCCAGCGGGTGATCGACGCGCAGACCGAGCCGTGGGGAATCAAGGTGACGACGGTCGAGATCAAGGACGTCGAGATCCCAGAGCGGATGCAGCACGCGATCGCCCGGCAGGCCGAGGCCGAGCGCGAGCGGCGGGCCAAGATCATCAACGCCGAGGGCGAGGCGCAGGCGGCGACGCGGCTGGCCGATGCGGCGGACGTGATCGGGCGTAACCCGACCACCCTCCAGCTCCGCTACCTCCAGACGCTGCGCGAGATCGGCGCCACGCAGAACTCGACCGTGGTGTTCCCGGTGCCCATCGACCTGGTCAAGCCCGTGCTCGACGCCGTGCGTTCGGCCGGCGCGATGGGGGCGTCGGAGGACGCGCCGGCGCAGGTTCCCGCCCCCGCTGCGGAGAATGGGGCGCTCGAGCCCGGCGAGTCACGGGCGCTGGGCCCGGGGTCGGATGGTCCTCCCGCCACCCCGGCTTCTTCTCCAGAGAGCGCTCCGTCGCAGCGAGAGCAGTAGACGACTAAGTCGCCACCGCGGTCGCTGTCGCCGGCGGGACCGTTTCAGGCGAGGCGGCAACGTCCAACCCGCGGCACTCGCGTTGGACCACCGCCGCCCCGCGACACCGCCGGCAAAGCGGTGCCGCAGGGCGGGCGTGCAGCCGAAGCTCCTCAGTGCGCGCGGAGCTTCACCGAAACGGTGGTCGCGACCTTCTTGGCGTCAGTGATCTTGATCGAGAAGTTGAGGCTCGTGACCCTGTGCTTCTTGACCTTGGTCTGAAGCCCCTTCGTCTCGCTCACCAGCGGACCGGCGGCGGTGATCGTGACGCGGCCGGCCGCGTTCTTCAGCGCGATCACGAGCTTGCCACCCCTGATCGCGACCGACGCGGCCTTGGCGCCGGAGATACCGAGCCCCTTGATCAGGGTCGTCGTTATGCACTTCTTCTTCTTGCCCTTGGTCGTGCACGTCTTGTGGCTGACGATCGCCGCGCGGGAGAACCTCAGCCCACCCGGCAGGCCGATCGCCAGCGTGGCGACGTTCGGGCCGCCCTTGCCATGCGTGACCGTGAACTTCAGCTTCGGGTGACCGCCGGCCAGGCCGCTGGTCGAGCCAGTCGCGCTCGGCTTCGCGGCACAGCCCGCGAACTTGATCGGGGCCGTCGAGCTGTGCGTCTGGCCGCCCTGCGCGGTGAAGTTGCCAACCACGTTGGCCGGCGCGCAGTCGGTGGTGAACGCCTTCTGCCCGTTCGGGCCGGTGACGTTCAGCGTGAGGCTGGTCAGTGGCACGTCGGGCACGTTGGCGAACGTGACCGAGTTCGTGGTCAGGCTAACCGTGCCCGGGATGGTGATCCCCAGCGTCGGGAACGTGATCGCGATAGTCGGCGCCGTGGCCGTGCCGCTCAGCGTCACTACGCCGTTGGAGAGCGCGATGTTCGGGACCAGTGGTGAGGTCGCGGTGGCCGTACCGATCGTGCAGACCTTGCCGCTCAGGCACGGGATGTCCGCGGCCCCGTTGGGTGCCAGGCCCTTGGGCAGAGTGAGCACGATGTTCTTGTTCGCCGACTCGTTGGCGGCCTGGGTGATGGCCAGCGTCACGGCGGCGCCGTTGCCCGTGGCGTCCTTGGTCACCGAGGCGGTGACGGTCGGGTTGTAGGGCAGGCTGGAGCAGCCGGTCACGGTGAGCGGCGCGGTGGTGCTCACCGAGTCCGCGGTGAGCGTCACGTTGGCGGACGTCGGGCAGCTGGTCGGAAGACGCAGGTTCGTCAACGACGTGTTGATCTCGGTGATGCCTGTGGGCAGGCCGCTGAGCACGACGTTGAGCCCAGTGGCCGTCAGGGTTACGTCAGCGGTGCCGAGGGCGTTGGTGCCGGACACCACCGCGAGTCCCCCCACATCGCCCGCTTTCGGCGGCGCGACGAGGTCAATCGTGACCGGGACGCCGGTGGCTCCCAGCGTGACCGTGCCGCTGCCCACCTGGCAGGCGCTGCTCGGCGTCTTCGAGACGAGGCAGGCCCCGCCGTTGATGTTCTCATTGGCCAGCAAGCCCGGTGGCAGGGCGAGCGTCACGTTTGACGGCGTGCCGCCGGCGAACGTGGCGTCGAAGCCGATTGTGGGGTTGGTCCCCGCGGTGGTTCCGGACTGGCTCAGCTTCAGCGTCGGTGTAATGGCCGCCGACGCGGCCCCCGGCAGCGCAACGAGCGCAGCGGCCGCTGCTACGAGCCCTACCAGGGCGCGCCTTGGTCGAAATGACACTTGGCAGATACCTCCTGTAGATGATGTCCCTCTCCCCGCGGGAGCCCTTCTCTCCGCGGGAAATCCTCCAGCCCCAACTCCAACCACGCCGGCCGTGGACTTCGAGGCGTGGAGCAGACGCGGAGGTCGCGAGCGGGTCATGCTAGCGGCATATCTTTAATCCTGCGGATCCGTAGCTAAAGATGAGACTGCTCGCGTTCAGCGACATCCACCGGGACCGGAACCGGGCCGAGCACCTGGTGGAGCGGGCGCGCGAGGCCGATGTGCTCGTCGGGGCAGGCGACTACGCGACCATGCGGGTAGGCCTCGAGAGCACGATCGAGGCGTTGAGCGCTATCACCGTTCCGGCGGTCCTGGTGCCGGGCAACGCGGAGAGCGACACCGAGCTGTGCCGGGCCTGCGCGTCATGGCCGGCTGCCCACGTGCTCCACGGCGAGGCGCTCGAGCTCGCGGGGGCGCAGTTCTTCGGGCTGGGCGGCGGCGTGCCCCCCACCCCCTTTCCGTGGAGCTTCGACCTCAGCGAGGAAGAAGCGGCGGCCAAGCTCGATAGCTGTCCGGAGGGCGCCGTCCTCGTCGTCCACTCACCCCCCAAGGGCCATCTGGACAAGGTGCGCGGCCGTAATCTCGGCAGCCGCGCCATCCTCGAGGCCATCGAGCGCAAGCGCCCGACGCTCGTCCTATGCGGCCACGTCCATCAGCGTTGGGGCGAGGAAGCGGAAATTGGCACCACCCCGGTGGTCAACGTCGGACCGGAAGGCCGGTTCTGCGACATCTGAGACGCCGCTGGGGCGGGTGGTGCGGCCGGCGCTCCGGTCCCGTTTCTGACGCGCGCCAGCCGCGTGACGAGCAGCACCAGGGCGGGAATGGCAACCAGGGCGGTCATGGCCAGGAACCAGAGCTGACCGGCGTCGGTGCCCTCGCCGAGCGCGTGGCCGAGGCCCAAGAGCCACGCCAGCGCGGTGAAGCGATGAAGCTTGCGCCACCGCACCGCCCCGACCCAGCGCCGGGCGTAATAGGACAACCCGAGCACGATCAGGCCCCAGCCGCCCACGATCCCGAGCGAGGTCCAGAACGTCTTGTAGCCGGAGACGAACGGGATGGCGATGTCCGCGATCGACGGCTTCAGGAACTGGTCGCCCAGGAGGGCCGCCCCATGGACCACGATCGCCACGATCGTGGCCAGCGCGAGCGTGTCGTGCGCGGCTCTCAGCTCGCTCGTCCTGCCCTTGAGCAGCTTGGTGCTCATCAGCAGGCCCAGCGAGACCGCCAGGCTGGCCAGCACGAGCGCGGCGAAGCCGGCGGCGCGGCTGGTGATCCAGAAGAGATGAGGCGTCGGGTCGGTCACGGTCTATAGCTTCGACGCGGTCCGGTAGAGGGGCGTAGGGAGGGCGTAAGAGCTTCGTACGAAACGGCCGTGCCGGGGCGGGCACCGGGGTATGCGGCCCCGCCGGCGATCAGCCCGGGCGCTAATGGCGCAGATCCCGGGCGCTACTGGCGCAGATCCCCGGCGCTACTGGCGCAGATCCCGGGCGCAGTGGCGCAGGTCCCGGGCGCTAATGGCGCAGATAGGCGGCGCGCAGGCGCGACTGGCGGCGCACTGAGGACTGGGCCGGCTGGATCGTCGCCGTGGCATAGGTCACCTCGAACACGCTGCCGCCGCTGCGCAGAGGCGAGGGCGCCGCCGTCCCCGCGGTGTCGTTCGTGGTCTGGGCGACGGTCAACCGCTGGGCTCCGGGAGTCAGCTTGATCTTCGTCCGGCCCCAGTGACCGTCGGTGATCGTGCCGGCGCGCCCGGTGCTCGACGCGGCCGCGGCCGAGGCGAAGGTGACCGACCCGAAGTCGGTCAGGGGGAGCGCCTGGCAGCTGATCGAGTTGATGCACTCCGAGGGTGCCTCGACGATCCACTCGGCCGAGCTGATGTCGATCAAGCCGGCGTCTGTGGTCTCGCGGAAGCTTCGGTGCTTGGTCAGGTTGTCGAGCTCGACGACGACGCGGTGTCCCGTCACGGTCACCTCGGCGTGCATCGCGTCGCCCGGCCGGACCGGGAGCGAGAACGTCCTCGACGGGGCGGGCACGAGCTCGAACCAGGCACTCGAGAGCACCTTGCCGTGGGCGTCGCAGTCAACTTCGGTGCCGACCTGCTCGAGTGCGCGCGAGGTTGGCTTGTAGCCGCCGAGTCCGACCCACACCGCGGAGAAGCTCCGCCCCCCGGCGACGCAGGTGGCGTGCGGCTGAGTCCACGCGGCCGACACCGAGCGGAACGACACGCCCGACCGGTGGATCGCGTAGCCGGCCCAGTTGGTGCTCTTGGTGACGCTGGCCATCGCGGCCGGGGCGCCGACGAGGGCGATGGCGAGGATCAACGCAGCGGCCACGCCGATTCGATCCGCCCGCTTGACCCCGTGGTTGGCAAGTTGGCGCAAGGTGCTATCCCTTGGCCGCCTGGAGGATCGCCGCGACGCGGTCCAGGCAGTCGTACATCGTCACGGTGCTCCCGCCGGTGCTCAAGGTTACCTTCCGGCAGGTCTTGGCCACCACGTCCATCGCGGTCTGACTGCCCGTGCGGGTGTCCCCCGGCAGCGCTGCGCCCTGCGTGTTGTCCACAATCACCCAACGCAGGCGCCCGGCCGCGACTTCCTGGGCCAGCCATGTCGCACTCACCGAACTCTCGCGCCCGGAGAATCCGCCGAGACCGGCGATATCGCCGCCCGACGTAACAATGGCTGACGCCGCGCTGCTCTGACTCGACACCCCGATGACACCCCCGCCGTGTTGGTTCACGTAGCCTACCGCCGCGGCCAGAGTCGAACTGTCGCCTCCGAGCCCGCCGCCTGCGCCGCCGGCGAAGCCGCCGCGTGAGGTCGGTGGGCCAAAGCCGCCGCCGGCCTGGGGCGCCGCCCCGTTCGCAGGCGCGAAGGCGTTCGGCGGCGCAAGCCCGGTGCCCGGTGTGAACCGGCCGCCACCGCCCGGGGCGCCACCGCCCGCGCCGCCACCGCCAAAGCCGCGACCGCCGGGGGCTCCCAGTGACGGGCTCGCCGGCCCGCCCGCGGGGAATGTGCCACTGGCCGCGTGTCCGAGCGTCTGCGCCGCCCACGCGGCCGGAGCCGCGAGCAGCACGGCCAGCGCGACGGCGAGCGCCACGGCCCGCACGCGGCCGGCCAGCTCCAGTGCGAGGATCACCGCGCAGGCACCGGCGACGGCGATGACCAGTGGCTTGGCCCACGACATCGCGCCGCTCAGCTCCCCGAGCACGACCAGCTCGGTGACCGCGCCGGCGCCGATGGCGAGCGGGGCGATCACCCGCGCGGAGCGCCCCTCGGCGGCACCGCCGAGCGAGCGAGGCAGCATCTGCCCCGCGCCGGCGCCCACCAGCGCCGCGGCGAACGGGGCCAGGAAGGAAACGTAGTAGGGGTGGAAGATCCCCCGGGAGAAGCTGAACACGACAGCCGAGGCGAGGAACGCGCCCCCGATGGCCAGCAGCCAGCCGGTGCGAGGGTCGCGGCGGCGAAGTCGCGTGAGCGCTAGGAGGGCGAATCCCGAAACCACGGCGAAGCCGAGCAGCCAACCCGCCTGATCGCCAAGCGCCGACTGAAGCAGACGGAACGGCCCGGTAGCGCCGCCGAACAGGCTGCCCGCGCCGAAACCGCCTCCCCCGCCCGGGTTGCCGGCGCCGCCGCCCGGACCGCCGGTCTGGCCGGCCACGCGCCCCAGGCCGTTGTAGCCGAAGATCAGCGACCAGATGCTGTTATCTGAGGTCCCCGAGATCCAGGGCCGGTCGGCCGCAGGCGTAAGCATCACGAACAGCGGCCACGCGCAGGACACCGCGACCATCGCCGCGCCGCCGACGAGCAACTGGCGCAGCGCGGTCAAGCGGGCGCGCCAACTCGCCCCCCACCGGGTCCACAGCCAGGCCACGGCGATCCCGGGCACCACGAGCAGCGCCACGCCCATTTTGGTCTCGAAGCCCAGGCCGAC
>JAFASQ010000175.1 GCA_019244395.1 Solirubrobacterales bacterium
AACCGCTGGCAGCGCGGTCGAGGAGGTGGGCGAGATTGGCAGCGAGGCCACAAAGCCCGGGGGTGCGGTCAGCTCGCTCACGTCCGGCGTGGGTGACACGCTCGGTAACCTCGGTGACACACTCAGTCGCACGCTCACAAGCGTGACCGACAAGTTGAACGCCAAGGAGCTGGTCTCGGGAGCCAAGCGGGGCGCGTCGCAGGCGAAGTCGAACGTGACGCCGGCTGGGGATGGAGTAGCCGCAAAGGCGGCGGCGGGGCTTGCGGCGGGCGGAGCGGCCAGCTTGCTCGGTGGCGCCGTCTACCGGAAACAGAGGCGGCCGCGAGTGCTCGGCGTGCCAGTCGGCCGCGCGCGCGGCTTGGAGCGGCTCGCCAAGCAGATCGGCAAGCTTGGCGGCCAGGTCAAGGTCGGCCGTAAGGAGCTAAACAAGGCTCGCACGAAGGCGGAGAAGCTGCTGTCATGACCAACGCTCCCCGTGGCGATCGGGTGCCGGCGGATCTCGAGATCTCCGGCGCCCTGCGGGCGGCGGAGGCGCGGTGGGAGCGGAACGCTCGAACGACGACGGCCGCTACCGGCGACGTCGAGACCGAAGAGGTTAGGCAACGAGAACCGGACGATCCAGAACGCGGTCGAACGTACCGTAACGTCCGGCTCGTCTGGCGATTTCGCGCCCGGCTAACCGATGCGGTGCGCCACCAACGATCCTAGCCGCTGATTCTCGGCGTCCTCACCGGCGCCTGAAACGCGTGAGAGCGGCACCCGGTGGATCCGCTTCGGCGGGGTGATCCCATTTCGATGCGGGTTGACGGTGCTAAGCGCATGGCTGAGGCGAACGCGGCGGCCGCCTTCCAGTCCCAGTTAGCGCTGCCGCCGTCCGCGGACTTCTCCGCGCGCCTCGCAGAGTAGGTGGCGGGGCACGATGTCGGCTCCGCCGGGCTCCCGATCCATGCGCTTCGTCTGCGAGTAGGGTTCCCGAGCAGGGCGCTTGAGTCGGCGCTACTCGGGAACCCTGGCTGGATCTGGAGCGATCGACCGGAGGCTCGCTTGGGTCGGGCTACGCGCACCACGGGGTTATGAAGTTTCCGCGGCTTGCGCGTGGGGCCTACGGTGGCTGGGGTGTGTCTCGGATGCGGCGGTTTGCCAATTTCGAGCCCTAGCCGAGTTTTATCGTGACGGTGTTGCTTTGCCCGTTGGTCGCCACCGTTAGCGTGCCGTGGGCAGCGGCGTAGGCGCCGGTGCCGCCCACAACGGCGAGCGTCGAGTCGTTCAGTTGTGAGACGAGGCCGACGAAGGTGATCGTTCCGTTGGGAAGGGTGACGGTTCCGGTCGCCTGGCTGAGGTGCTTGTACCGGTCCACGCCGACCGACGCGAGGTGGACCTCACCGGCGCGTTTGCCGCCGTCCAGTAGTTCACTCGTGAAGGCGACGATGTTACCGAGGCTCTCTGGGCTGCCCTTTGCGACCTGCTCGATAGACAGATTGCCCGGCTCCGGGCGCCCAACGAACGTCAGCGTCCGAGCCGCCGTGGTCGCTGCGGATGATCGCGCCAGTGCCACTGCCGTGACGGTGGACCCGGCGACGATGGCTGCGCTGATGACAACGGCGAGAATGGTCTTGCTCCGCATCATGTTTCCTTTCTGTGGGTGAATTCGGAGTAGGGGGCAAGCTACGGGCGCCTCGGCTTGGCGTCGCCCTCCCGGGAGTGGAACGGAGTCGATCTCGCGATCGATCCCGGGACGGTGCGGGTCACCCTCGAGGTTGACGATCCTGAGCCGCTGCTCGGCTACCGTTTGCACATGAGTGCTCGCCTCCCATTCCGAGACCGGATCGGTGGGCTCGAACGGCACTTCTTGGACGCGCTGATCATCGGACTCGGCGCGTGGCAGCAGGTTCGACTGTGGACGTCCAGCACCCAAGGGCCGCGGACCATCCTCGTGCCGGTTGCGTTGGTGTTTACGCTCTCGCTGCTGGCGCGTGAACGCCTGCCGCTCGCCTCTCGCCTGGTGTCGTTCGCGGCGCTTGCGCTATGGGCCGGTTACGCGCCGCACGGCGGCTCGAGCGTGTCGTATTTCGCTGGCGTGCTGTTGGCCTTTTGGGTGGCCGGTACGGCGCCCGAGCCGCGTGACGCGCTGCTCGCGTGGGCAGCGGGGGGAGCCTTGGTCGCCTACTCCGAGACGTTGTACTCCGGTGGCGGGGTCGGTGACTTCTTCTTCACCATGCTCGTCGTGTCGGCGCTGTGGCTGGGTGCGTTCACGCTCGGGCGCCGAACACGGCGGGCGCGGGCGCTGCAAGAACGCCTCGAGCAGGAGCAGGTGGAACGCGAGAGGCGCGCTCGCCGAGCCGTCGCCGAGGAGCGTACCCGCATGGCGCATGAGCTGCATGATGTCGTGGCGCACAGCCTCAGCGTGGCGATCATCCAGACGGTCGCCGCCACCGGCGAGCTCCCCGAGAGCGAACGCGGAGGTCCGGTCGACGATCGTCTGCGCGCAATCGAGGCCTCCTGCCGGGATGCGCTCGCCGAGATGCGCCGCCTGCTCAACGTCTTGCGGGCCGAGGCCGACGAGCCTGACCTGGCGCCGGCTCCCGGGCTCGCTTCGCTCGGCGGACTCATCGAGCGGGTTCGCGGCGCCGGCGTTCAACTCGATCTCGTGACCGATGGCAACGCGTTCCCCGTCACCCCCGGACTCGATCTGGCTGCTTACCGGGTGATCCAGGAAGCCCTGACCAACACCCTCAAGCACGCCCCCGGGGCGCACGGCAGGCTATGGCTTCGCTACCGCTCCGAAGGGCTCGACATAGAAATCCTGGACGATGGGCCCGGCGAAAGCGCAATCGGGAACGGCTCGGGACGGGGACTCGTAGGCATGCGCGAGCGCGTGGCGCTATACGGCGGCACGCTCGAGGCCGGACCGCTTCCAGACGGCGGCTTTCGCGTCCACGCGTGGCTACCGGTGCAGCGAGAGACGGCGTGATCCGCGTCCTACTCGCCGATGACCAGACGCTCGTGCGCGACGGGTTTCGCTCGATCATCGAACGCGAACCCGATCTCGAAGTAGTCGGCGAAGCCGGCGACGGTCGAGCCGCGCTCGATCGAGCACGGAGACTCGCACCCGATGTCGTCTTAATGGACATCCGCATGCCGATCCTCGACGGACTAGAAGCCACACGCCGGCTCCTCACCGTGCCCGATCACCCGCGCGTGCTGATCCTGACGACCTTCGATCGCAACGAGTACGTCTACCACGCGCTCAAGGCCGGTGCCAGCGGGTTTCTGCTCAAGGACGTCCGCGCCGGCCAACTCACCGAGGCGATCCGGACCGTCGCCGCCGGCGAGAGCCTGCTTTCGCCGGCGATCACACGGCGGCTGATCGAGGACTTCGTCCAAGCCCCCCCGCCCGGGCAAACCCCCACCCCGCTCGCCGAACTCACAGAACGCGAGCTCGACGTGCTCAAGCTGATCGCTCGGGGACTCGCCAACGCAGAGATCGCCGAGCATCTATACCTCTCTACAGCCACGGTCAAGACCCACGTCAACCGCATCCTGTCGAAGCTCGGCCTGCGCGACCGTGTGCAGGCGGTCGTCCTCGCCTACGAAACCGGTCTCATCAAGCCGGGCCAGCCCCCGCCACACTCGAGCGCGTGACGTTCCGGTGCCACGCTCAGCTTTCTGCTTGGCCCGGCGGGTGCAGCACAGCGTTTCCGAGGGAGGACGATTGGCCGGTGCTCACGTCGGCCTGAGGCCCGCGATTTTCGGCGCATCGCGAGCCTAAGGTCAAGCGTTTATGCGGTGGCTGAGGCGTCCATTTCGACCGGTGCGGTGAGCGCCGCCGTCGCGTTGTGGCGCAGCCCGGCCGCGATCGCGAGAAACGCCGCGGCGAGGATCAGCATCGAGCCGTCGCCGATGATCGGGGTGGCACCGAGGAACCAGCCGATGGCGAGCGCCGGTCCGATCCAGCGCGGGAGCCTGCGAGCGCGATGCCATCCGATGGCCAACAGCACGATTCCGATCAGCGTGGCGAGCATCGCGATCGGATAGAGCGGCCCGGCCGTGTCAGTGTTACCGCTCGCCAGCGTCACGATCGCATCGACCACGAGCCCCGATAGTCCGATCGCTGCGACGCGCAGGCCGATCCCGGCGATGCGCTCTCGGTGGTCGCTCTGGAGCGCTTCCAAGGCCACGAGTACCCACAGCACGGCCGCGACAGCCGGGAAGATCGTCGCGGTCAGCACGTATTCCTTATAGGTGCTCAAGGCATGCTGGCTGGCTGGGTGCGCGACGAGATCGAA
>JAFASQ010000210.1 GCA_019244395.1 Solirubrobacterales bacterium
GGGCGGCGGTCCCCCACTCGGCAGACGAGCCTGATGCCCCGCCGACACGAATCAGGCAGATCAGAGAAGCACCCGACGCCGGCGGTCCTGACCATCTGGTTCGCCCGGCACGTGGTCACGGCCAATGCGCTCGTCAGCCGCGGCGTCGACACGCCGCCGAAGGACCATTGCAGCGATCGTCTCCCGGCCCTCGTCCGCGTAATCGGAAACGTGGCATAGGCATAGCCGGCACGACGACGCAGCTGTGGTGGAAGCGATCGTGCCAGGGCACGGCCTGAGTGGGCGCGGCCCGGCCGTGGTTTCCCCGCGCGGAGCAGCAGTCCGATGCCTTACGGAGCAGTAGCGCGCGGCCGGTGACGTCGGCGTCGCGCGGACCGGCTCCTGGATCACCCGTGCGATGCAGCCGCCCACCGCGGGCGGCGAGACGAGTGGTCCTCGTCCCAAGCAGCCACGTCGTCGAGGACAACCACGCGGATATTCGGTGCATCAATTACCCGACCTGATCACGGATGGAGATCCGCGCGACATTCAGCAGGATCTGGGACAGGGCCTTTCAGTTCGGTCCATCTCGCCCGGCTCGTCCCACACTCACTGCAGCTGCGTCTCAGCCGTCGTGCTGCGTGCGATGGATCGCCATGGCATTCGGTCGCCGCTGGTGAGCGGCTACCTGCTTGTGCCTCGCGGAGCCTGCACTAGGTCCCGCGACTAGGTCGTCCCGGGCAAGCGCAGAGCGCCATGCGTCGACGTGCCCGATGCGGTGGCGCCTGACACGACCTTGGTGCCCGAACCTCTACGAAAGCTCCAATGCGCCCGTTGAGGCGTTAAGCAAGGGACGACCAGTGCCGAAGCGGTAATCGAGAAAGGCTAACTCGTCGTGAGGCGGGGGCGCAAAGCCAGGGATCTCGCTCGAGATGGCCCAGCTGCCGATGACGTGCCATCCGCGCCACGCTCGTGGCGCCACTAATGGAGGTCTCAATCTTGTCTTCGGTTATCCGCTCACGCGTGCGCGTGGCTGTCGTTCGGATCGTGGCGCTGACCTGTTTCGGATTTCTCGCCAGTACCGGCGTGGCGCTCGCGGAGGACTCCCCGGACACCGCCGCGGCCCAATCGCCCGGTATGACCAGCTACCTCGGCACCACGTCCACCAACGCGTCGACGAGCATGGCGCCGACCGACGCGACGTCGACCAGCAGTACGGTCACCGGCACCGCGCTCTTCTGGCACGTCGATCTGGCCACGCCAGACCCATACCGCTCCGGCTGACCGACGGCGGACGTGGCATGAGCCCGATTGAGCTCCACGAAGAGCGTTCCGCGACCGAGCGGCTGCTCGAGGGCAGCTGGGAGGCGCGCGAACGCCGGGCCTCCCAGCGCGAGCTGATCGTCGATGCGACGGCGGGCGCCCTGTTCGTCACCGTCGCCAGCGCGCTACTGGTGCTCGGGGGCGGGCCGACCGGTCTGCGCTCGTCCACGGCGATCTTGCTGATCGCGGTCTACGCGCTGGTCGGGCGGATCGAGTTTCCCGTCGGCGCGGGGCACGTGGTGCCGACGCAGCTCATCCTCGTGCCGATGCTGCTGATCCTGCCCCCGGCGGTGGTGCCGCTTGCGGTAGGCGCCGGTATGTTGCTTGGGAACGCGGTCGCCTGGGCGTTGGGTCGCCAGGCCCCCCGCCGGGTGCTTTCGGCGGTGCCGGATGCGTGGCATGCGATCGGGCCGGCGGTTGTGCTGGTGCTGGCCGGGTCGCCGAGAGTCGGTTTCGCACAGCTGCCACTGCTGGTGGGCGCGTTCGCCGCCGGCTGCCTAGTCGACCTGACGAGCTCACTGGTGCGGACACGCCTGGCCGGCGTCGTGCCCGAGCTCCGGCTGCAGATCCGCGTCATCGCGCTGGTGTGGGCGGTCGACGCCACCCTGGCGCCGCTCGGCTTCCTGGCCGGGCTGGCCACGCGCGAGCACGAGTCGGGAATCCTGTTCGTGCTGCCGCTGGTCTTCCTGTTGTTGTTGTTGGCCCGCGATCGCAGGCAGCGCATCGCCAAGGCCCATCAGCGGCTAAAGCTGGTCGAGCGGGAGAGGGCTCGCCTGCAGTCGGCGGTGCGCCGGCTCGGGGACGCGTTCGCGGCGAAGCTCGAGCTCGAGCGCCTGCTCGAGATCCTCCTGAGCGGTTCGATCGAAGCGCTCGACGCCGCGGCGGGCAGGTTGGACCTGACCGGCGGGTCCGAGCCGATTTCGCTTTCGATGGGCACCGCGCCGGCGCTCGATGCAGTCGGGACGGGAGGTCTGACCAGCGGGTGGGCCATGGCTCCGCTCGAGCTCAGTCCAAGCGCCGCGTGCTGGCTGAACGTGCCCATGCGCATCTCTGCCTCGCCGCGGGAGATCACCGGTTCGCTGCGGCTGGCGCGTGCCGGGCGCGCGTTCGAGGAGGACGAGATCCTCGTGATAGGCGAGCTGGTGGGCAAGGCCGAGCTCGCGGCGGCCGAGATCGTCGCCCACCACGCCATCCACGAGCAGGCGATGACCGATCCGCTCACCGGCTTGGGGAACCGTCGCCGGCTCACCACCGATCTCAGCCGGGTCTTCTCCGCGGACGCGAATGTCGGGCCGTCGCTGCTTTTGCTGTTCGACCTTGATGGCTTCAAGGACTACAACGACACGTTCGGCCACCTGGCCGGGGACGAGCTGCTGGCGCGGCTGGGAGGCCGGCTGCAGCAAGCGGTGGCCGGCGCGGGCAGCGCGTATCGGCTGGGCGGCGACGAGTTCTGCGCCCACCTGATCCTGGACGGCGCCGACTCCGAGACGCTGATTGCCCGGGCCACGGCCGCCCTGAGCGAGCCCGTGCCCGATTCCAGTATCCGAGCGTCGTTCGGCGTCGTACTGTTGCCCCAGGAGGCCGAGGACGCGTCGCGTGCGCTGCGGCTCGCCGACCAGCGGATGTACGCCGACAAGCGTGGGCGGTCCAACGCGGCTCGCTCCCAAGCCACGGAGGTGCTCATGCGTACGATTCGCGCCAGGCAGCCCGAGCTCAACGAACATTCAAACCACGTAGCCCAGCTCGCCGTAACGGTCGCGCGGCGGCTCGGGATGAACGGCGAGGAGCTCGACGAAGTCGCCCGGGCCGCCCAACTGCACGACGTCGGCAAGGTAGGGATGCCTGACGCGGTTCTCGGCAAGTCGGGTCGTCTCAGCCACAGCGAGTGGGAGCTCGTCCGCACCCACACGATTGATGGCGAGCGGATCCTCGAGGGCGCTCCGGCGCTAGGGTTGGTGGCGCGTCTGGTGCGCGCGAGCCACGAGTGCTGGGACGGGTCGGGGTATCCAGACGGCCTCCAGGGCGAGGAAATACCACTCGCTGCGCGAATCATCAGCGTATGCGACGCCTACTCGGCGATGACCTTCGAGCGCGCCTATCGACGCGCGGTTCCGCACGACGTCGCCTGCCGGGAACTCCGTCGCTGCGCGGGTGAGCAGTTCGATCCGGCTGTCGTCGAAGCCTTCCTGACCGTGATCGAGATGGCCGACGAACAGCGCGGACTCGAAGCGGCCACGGCGGCCGCGGCCCGCGTGCGAGCGTTGCTCGACGTCAACGCCGTGGCCGCGGTGGCCGCGTGACGCAGCAGCCGAGTCGCGCTCGAACGTCCTCGTGCCGAACTCTCCCGAGCACGATCAAGGCAACCGCGATTAGCACCCCCGGCGCCGACCCTCCCGAGCGATCATCCGACATCGGCAACAGGCTCGGGACGACATCCACATCTCCGGACTAGCTCAGCGTTGTCCAGTCCGTCCGAAACGAGCGACAGTCCGCCAGCCGGCCGACGCGAGCGTGCCGATTGCGCGCCGGAGTGCAAGCAGGGCTGTGCCGCATCCCAATGAGGGCAGTAGCCAAGACGGCCACTCAACACTGCCGAATCGGACGAGCAGCAAGACCCCTCGATCGACCATGTCGCTTGCTGAATGCGGCAGTCCGTGATGCATCCGCCGGCGCCACTACCGCAATCGCAGGCTGAGGAGTAGCGCCGCCCGTGCCGAAAATTCTTCCCGGTTGGACGAGGATCACTCGTCTCGCCGCGCGCGGTGGGCGGCTGCATCGCACGGGTGATCCAGGAGCCGGTCCGCGCGACGCCGACGTCACCGGCCGCGCGCTACTGCTCCGTAAGGCATCGGACTGCTGGTCCGCGCGGGGAAACCACGGCCGGGCCGCGCCCACTCAGGCCGTGCCCTGGCACGAACGCTTCCACCACAGCGGCGTCGTCGTGCCGGCTATGCCTATGCCACGCACTCAGCCGTCAGGTCGCGGGTGGCCGGACTACTGCATGGCCCGGATGATGCGCAAGGCGAACCGCGAGGTCGACGTTAACGCCGCGCTATTGCTTCTGTCGGACAGCTGACTACTGGTTCGCCACGAACGCGCTCGTCTGCGCCGGACGACGCTGACGACTCCTATCCGCGAGAAGCAGTCGTCTGCGCGGCCGCCGCGAGACGACTGCTCTCACGCAGGCTCGGTAGCCCCTTGTCTGGAGCCCAGGCTGCTCCTCTGGCTTGGCCGAGACCCGGAGCGGCACTCTCAGCGCCGGCGCCCAGGCGGCGACGAAGAGGAAGTGCTTCGGGGTCCGGATCCGGTTGCCGAGCGGTGGGGTCTCCAGAGAGCGCGCGGCGACCGTTCCCGATGGTTATGGGCGCCCGGCGTGCGGTGCGGGCTGGTCGGGCGCCGCGAGCAGCTGTCCGGTCACGCCGGGCCCGTCTGTCATCGCCGCCTCCATCCCGCGCCACTGCGCCGCGGCGATGAACAGCGTCCGCCCGTCTTCGCCGCCGAGCATGCACGCGAAGCAACCTCGATCCGCAGTGACCGTGCTGAGAACCTCGCCGCCCGCAGTGACGCGTACGCAGCGCTTGCCGGGGACGGTTGCGACCCACACCGCGCCGTCGGCGTCCGCGCATATACCGTCTGGAGCGCGCTCAAGCTCTGCCCAGACGCGACGGCCCGACAGCGTCCCATCGTCGTTGACGTCGAACGCGAGCAGATGCTCGGCGTGGGAATCAGCCACCACTACGGTCCGCTCATCGGCAAGCAACGCCATTCCGTTGGGCCATTGCAGCCCGGCCGCGACCTCGCGGACGGCGCCGTCGGGTTGGACGCAAACGATGCTGCCCGAGCCTCCGTTGACATACGTGGCGCCCGCAGCGCTCACAACCAGCTCATTGAACGGGCCCGAGCTGAGGCCGGAGAAATCTGCGACCGGCTCAAGCGTTCCGTCCGCACCCTGCGCCAGCAACCGTCGCTGCGGACCATCGACGACGAGCAGGCGCCCGTCCGGAAGCCAATCGATGCTGAAGGGAATCGCCTTCGAGTCAACGCGGGCCATCACCTCGCGCGCGCCCTCGGTGGTGACCGCCAGGACCTCGCCGGCACCCCAATTGCATAGCCAGACCCGTCCATCATGCCATCTCGTAGATTCCGCGAAACCCAGCCCATCAACCACCAAGCGTGTCTCGCTCATGAGGGCCATCTCCTGTCCATGTGTTTCACGACTAGGACCGAGGTCGAGGCGGCTTTTCATCGGTCGCTCGCCGCGACAGATCTGGCGCACACCCGTAAGACCGCCGACTTCACGAACACCGAGCCGTCAGGCGTTGCCGGTTCTCGCCTCTCCGGCACTTCTCCTCCGCACCTCCAGCCGGCCGGAGCAGCACTCCGCGGCTGAGTCCTGCGGGGGCGACAAGGCAGCAGCGGCTTTCACCTCGCCGTGACTTCCGCTTCGAGACCCGGATTTGCTCGAAGGGTGCAAGCACCGGACGCGCGCTTCTGGCGACGAGCAGGGGACTTAAGGTTTCGGCCAAGAGACGTCTCGCTGCGTCAAAGCGGGGCGCCGGCCGGGCCCTTGGCGCCGGGTCCGCGTATCCGCGCCAGAGGAAAAGCAGGGCCTCCGGGCCGACCGGGACCCACGCATCCAGGCCGCCGGCGTCGTCCGCCCTGGAGGTGGCGAAA
>JAFASQ010000231.1 GCA_019244395.1 Solirubrobacterales bacterium
CGGCCGCCCGGGGCCAGAGGCGGTCACACTCTTCGATTCCACGGGGTTGGCGATCCAGGACCTGGCGGTCGCGTCGGCCGCTTTCGCAGCGTGGGAGGACAACCGGGTGCGCGCCCAGACGGTCCGCCTATGAGGGGTGCACGTAAAACGGCCACATATATCGTCCGTTTCTCGAGCCGGCCCCGGTTAGAGAGGGATGTTGCCGTGCTTGCGACGGGGGCCGGGCTGGCGCTTGTTTTGGAGGGTCTCGAGCGCCGTGATGATCTTCGGGCGGGTTTCGTGGGGGACGATCACGTCGTCGATGTAGCCCCGCTCGGCCGCCACGTAGGGGTTGGCGAAGTGCGCCTTGTAGTCGGTGATGAGCTTCTGCCGGCGCGTATCCGGCTTGGGCGAGGACTGGATGTCCCGGCGGTAGATGATGTTGACCGCGCCCTCGGGTCCCATCACGGCCACCTCGGCCGTCGGCCAGGCGAAGTTGAAGTCGGCCAGCATGTGCTTTGAGGCCATGACGTCGTAGGCCCCGCCGTAAGCCTTGCGGGTGATGATCGTGAGCTTGGGGACGCTCGCCTCGGTGTAGGCGTAGAGCAGCTTGGCCCCGTGGCGGATGATCCCGCCCCACTCCTGATTGGTGCCGGGGAGGAAGCCCGGGACGTCGCAGAAGGTGATGATCGGAACGTTGAAGGCGTCGCAGGTTCTGACGAAGCGGCCGGCCTTGCACGACGAGTCGATGTCAAGCACGCCGGCGAGCTGGTTGGGCTGGTTGCCGACGATGCCGACGCTATAGCCGTTCATCCGCGCGAAGCCGCAGATGATGTTGCGGGCATAGTGCTCGTGGACCTCGAAGAACTCGCCGTCATCGACCACCAGGCGGACCACGTCGCGCATGTCGTAGGGCTTGTTCGGGCTGTCGGGGACGACGTGGTCGAGCTCCTCGTCCTGTCGAAGCGGGTCGTCGGTCGGCTGGACGCGGGGCGGGGTCTCGAGGTTGTTCTGAGGTAGGAACGACAGGAGGTAGCGCGTGTCCTGCAGGCACTGGTCCTCGTCGTCGGAGGCGAAGTGGGCCACGCCCGACCTCGTGTTGTGCGACACGGCGCCGCCCAGGGATTCGAAGTCGACCTCCTCGCCGGTCACCGTCCTGATCACATCAGGCCCCGTGATGAACATGTGCGAGGTCTCCTTGACCATGAAGATGAAGTCGGTCATGGCCGGCGAGTAGACCGCGCCGCCCGCGCACGGCCCCATGATCAGGCTGATCTGGGGGATGACGCCGCTGCACATCACGTTGCGCACGAACACGTCGCCGTACGCGCCGAGCGAGACGACGCCCTCCTGGATCCGCGCTCCGCCGGAGTCGTTAATCCCGATCACCGGACAGCCGATCTTGGCCGCCAGGTCCATGATCTTGACCATCTTCTCCCCCATGACCTCGCCGAGCGAGCCGCCGAACACGGTGAAGTCCTGGCTGAACACGCACACTCGCCGGCCATCGATCGTGCCGTGTCCGGTGACCACCGCATCGCCGTAGGGGCGGTTCTTCTGCATATCGAACTCGTGGGTGCGGTGGCGCACGAATACGTCGAGCTCCTGAAATGAGCCGGGATCGAGCAGCTTCTCGATCCGCTCGCGAGCGGTGTACTTGCCGCGCTCATGCTGCTTGGCCACCGCCTGCTCCGAGCCGGCGTGGATCGCCTCGTAACGGAGCTGCTCGAGCTGGTCGAGCTTCTCGGTGTAGGTCTCCGGGGCCTTGTCTCGCATTGGCCGGCGAGTTTATGGGCTGTGGGCGCGCCGGCGAGCCGCGGTTGACGCGTCCATCCACACGCGTGCGAAGTTGCCGCGTCGGTGCAAGATGCGATAAAACTTCGCGATCTTGCCGTAACCGGCGCCTCGGCGCCGAGGACGTACGACATAGCAGCCGAATCGCCGAGCCATCCGTGGCCGGCGAGCGGAGGACCCAAAGCGTTTCCTACTCGGGGCGCGGGGGCGAATCGCCGTCACTGTGCGGCGTAGCGCATTGCGCGAGCCCGTCAGCTAACTCCGCAGGCTCATGAAGAAGGAGGAGTCGGTGGACACCGGACGGGATCTGGCTTGCCCTGCCCTTTGGCAGCAGTCGCTCGAGCGCTCGCTCGCGCGACGGGGCCGACCGACTCGCAGCTCGCTCGAGTTCTTCCATCTGCGGCCCGAGCGCGATCTGTCGCGCCCCGAGCTTCTCCGCGAATCACTCATGTACTCGCAGCTGCGCCGCTCAGCAGTGGGTCGGCGGCCGGCGATGGCGGTACCCAGCGCCGGCGGGATCTCGGCGCTGGCACTGCTCGCGGCGGCCACGCTGCCGGGACTGGTCGACGGCCGAGG
>JAFASQ010000296.1 GCA_019244395.1 Solirubrobacterales bacterium
GGATCGTGCTGGCGCACAGCTGGGGACGCCGACCATCAGCGCACCGGAACAGAGTTGGGAGCCGATTGGCCTCGGCGCAATCCAAGATCTCGTACAAGAGGCCTTCGGGCCGGTTGACCTCGATCGATCCCTTGTCGCGCTCCCGCCGAGCGACGCCCCGCGGCGCGGCTGCCCGGCCTGCGCCGGCGTTCGCTTCGGTTTCCCGGGCGAGCTGTCGGAGGCCGAGGGCGCCATGTGCGAGGCCCATCGGGCGCTCGCCGACGAGATCACACGGTCACGGATCGCCCGGGCCCGGACGAGCAACCCATCGGGATGGCGAGCGATCGGCAAGGCTTCGGCTCGCACGAGCGGCCTCCCGGAGCCGGTGGCCAGGCCGGCGCCGGAGCGGCGGCACGCTCACGTGGGACGCAACGACCCCTGCCCCTGCGGCAGTGGGCGCAAGTACAAGCATTGCTGCGGTACGTAGCCGGCGCCACGACGCTCTCGCCACCGCGCCGGCGCATGACTCGGCGTCGCCGCCGCGACCGCGATCGGCGATCAGCCCATTACGCTGCGCGCGTTCCAGCCGGCCACAAACGTGTCGAGCGCATCCCTGTCCTCGAGATCGATTCCGGCTTTCTGAACCGCCGTCAAGAACTCCTTTGCCGGCCCGGCGGCCGCTGGGTCTTCGCTGCGTTCGACCATGGTCTCGTGCCAGGCCGGGATCGCCTCGCGCGTGGCGGCGACCGCCCACTCCGGCAGGTTCGACTTACGCCCGGCAAACCGCACCCAGGCATCGAGCGCCGACGGGAGGCGCGCAAACAGCTCGCTGTCGTTGAGGATCTTGCGGGGAATCCAGTCGGCCATGAATAGCTCGACCACGACAGGGCTCCAGCGCAGCGGCCGTCCGTCGACATAGTCGGCGCAGAAGTCGATCGCCAGCGAAACGGCGTATGCCTCGTCGCTGTCCGGCGCGAAAGCCTGACCCTCCGGCGAGCGGAGGAACTCGTCGCGCAAGCGATCGCGCTCCGCGCTCGGCATCTCGGCACGGTCGTTGGCGACGACCAATCGCGGCGTTTCATCCGCTCGCATGAGAGCCAGCGCCCGGAGGTCCGCGTAATCCTCCGAGACGGGCGGATCCCACGTCATGTCGGTCAGCTCGAGCGCGGCGTGAATCCTCCCGGCGGCTATCCCGGGCGAGATCCGCTCGAGCTTCAAAGCGCCGTTCGGCTCAGGGTGCTCGCGCATGACCCGTGCCACGCCGTCAATCGAATCGACGACCATGACGTCCTTGGCCATGCCGCCAAGGTTGTGGTCGACGAGAACCCCGACAGCATGCACGTTGCCATCCGGATGCCGGGCCTCCAGAAAGACCGTGCAGGCGTCGTCGAACACCTCGTCGCGCATCACCGCCGCGTCCGTGATCTCCGCCTCACCAAGCGCGGCAATCCAGTCCGGTACCGCGTGGCCAGCATCCTCGGGCACTTCGCCCGCCAGCTCACCGGCGCGCAGCCCAAGCTCTCCATCGTCGACCGCTTCGATCACCGAAAGCGCGATGCGCGCTCCGGTTCCGCCGATCCGGCCGATCGCCTCGACAAGGGGTCCACCGAACATGCGGGCGTAGTCGGTTGACCCCAGGTTCTCGAGTCGTAGCGCGTAGCGTCGGCTCCACAGCATGCCCATCAGGGCCGAGCCCCACAGCTCCGCGTCAAGGGGACCGCTCAGGCCGAGCGCATCACGCACGATCGGACGCGCCAGCCGATTCGGCCCGCGGGCGGCTGCCTGGCTTCTCGCCGCATTACGGTCCCGCCGCCTCGCAAGCTTCGCAGGATGACCTCCGCGCCGGTGCCTTCGCTTCTTCGTGCTCATGGGACGAGCCTACGCCCAGCTCCGGACGGCGCCTTTGGTCAAAACGCGAACATTTCCCGAACGTCCGTCAATTTGTGAGACTGCGCGCTGCTGTGGAGAGCCGCCCGCGCCCACTCGACCCCGAATCGCTCGGCTCGCATGTCGCCCGGCTCTACCGGGCCGCGTATGGCCTGTGCGGCTCGCGCCAGGATGCCGAGGACCTCGTACAGGACACATTCGAGCGCGTGCTCCGGCGCCCGCGCTTCTTGCGACGCGACGAGGATGTCGTCTATCTGCTGCGGGTGCTGCGGAACACGTGGATCAGCTCGCGGCGGGCAAAGCGCGAGGTGGCGAGCGCCCCCGCCGGTGAAGAGATCGAGGCCATCGAGGCGCCAATCGACCCGATCGCACAGGCGATCGAGGGTGCGGCCGTGTACGAGGCGCTCCAGGAGCTGACCCAGCCGCTGCGGGAGGCGATCGTCGCCGTCGATGTCATGGGTCTCTCCTACCGCGAGGCGGCACGCGCTTTGGGGACGAGAGAGGGCACGATCATGAGCCGCCTTCACCGCGGCCGCGGACAGATCGCCGCCCGCCTCGAGGTGGGGGACTGAGCGGCTCGCGGCGCCTACGCCCTGGCCTGCGCGAGTTTTCGCAGAGCCTACGCCCTGGCCTGCGCGAGTCGCGGCGCCTACGCCCTTGCCTGCGCGAGCACCGGGGCGGCGGCGAGCCCCAGCACGACATTCGGCTTGACCTTCGCCGCCAGGACGCACGTTCGGCCGTAGCGAACCAGCGTGACGACGGACAAGCCTGAAGACGTGCTGAACGTCTTCAGCGGCACGCCCGCG
>JAFASQ010000576.1 GCA_019244395.1 Solirubrobacterales bacterium
GCGGTGTTGTACTCGGCGTGGAAGGTGAACGGGGTCCCCGAGCAGTCGGCGATGTTGGTGTTCATGAACCCGTTGGCGGCGCTGGCGACCACGAACCCAGTTCGGCCCGTGGTCAGGTCTCTGATCCTCGCCGTCAGGCCTCCTGGCGGGTCAGACAGCGAGATAGCCAGGACGTCTCCGCCGTTCATGAACAGCGTGCGGGCATTGGGCAGGAGCGTCGAGACGTCGGTGAGCTGCGGGCTCGGCGGTCCGGTGGGAACGCCGTTCTGAGTGAGATAGGCGAAGTTGACCGGCTCGATGCAGTTGTTGTTGCAGGTCGCGAACCCGTAGGTGCATTCCAGGCTGTCGATGTTCAGTGCCGCGCACCACTGGGTCTTGCTGCAGCTCTCGCTGTCGATAAACGGGGTGAAGCCTGGCGGGTAGAGCTGCAACTCGAGGAACGCGGACCCTGCGGCGTTGGGGTCACTGATCAATCCCGAGTTGGCGTCGCTATCCGGGGTGCACGGATTCTGCGGATAGGACTTCGGATCGCAGATCGGCAATCCCACCCATGGCGCCACGCTCAGCTCGCCGTAGACGGTCACGCTCCCGGACGCGGTTGGCTGCTTCGTGGGATCGACCGGCAGTCGCATGATGTAGGTCATTTGGTTGCCGGAGCCCGGCTGCGAGGAGATGAACTTGACGCTCGGCTCGTCGTGGCCGACGTACCAGCCGTTGTCGACGAACCGGGTCGCCTTCCCGTTCAGCACCCGGATGGGATCCGTACAGAGCGCTTTCATGGCGGGTCGCGCCGAGTGATACGACGCGCTCCAGCCATTGCAGTCCAGGTTGTTGGTGGCGTTGGGCGCCACCGAGCGGGACGAGGCTGACGCCACCGCCGGCAGCGCCAGCGCGAGCAGGCCCGCTACACCGACAAGCATCACCCAGCGTAGGACCGTCCGACGCTCACAGACCGGCAGGCATGTCCTCATGCGCCCTCCCCAACTCTGGCCCGCAAACCGGGCTGGTCGTCACGATGCGGGGGGGAACCTATACCTCGCAACCCGCTTCTCGCATGGCCGTTCGGAACTTTGGCGCTTTGGTCGTCGATGCGACACCTCAGCGCCAACTTCGGCCACGCCGCCGCTAGGGGATGCGGTGGTGAGGGCGCTCGATCTCCGGAGGCTCGCCTGGAAGGAGCGGCTCCGGCCGGTGCTTGGCATCCGCCTCGAGCACGGCCGGATCCGCGGCCTCCCACCACGGCCGACTGAAGTAGCCGCCGAAGAACGGCCACGAGGCGAACATCAGGATCACGCCGAGGATCAGCCCGCCGACCCCGACGAGAATCGGCGTCTGGATGCCGAGCAGGGCGTGGGAGTAGTTGTTCCCCGGCGTGCTGTAGTAGCTGTAGGCCTTGACCCCGATGTAGCCCATCATGATGCCGCCGAGGACCGGGATCAGGCCGGCGAGGAAGAAATTACGGGCGCTCTTGAGGAGATCCCGCCGGAAGTAGACGGCGCATGCCAACCCGGTGAAGCCGTAGTAGAAGCAGATCGAGAAGCCGAGGGCTGAGATCGTGTCGCCGAGCACCTTCTGCTTGGGGTTGAAGGCGAGCAGACACACCGTCCAAACGATCGACAGCGCACCCATCAGCACGGTCGAGAAGGTGGGGGTGTAGTAACGCGGGTGGACCCGACCAAACGCTTTCGGAATCGCCTCCCAGCGCGCCATCGACAGCGTCGTGCGCGCGGTCGGGAGGATGGTCGTCTGGGTCGAGGCCGAGGCAGACGTCAACACGCAGATGATCAGCAGCTTGTCGAGCGGGGAGCCGAAGACGTCGTGGCCGAGGGGGTTGAGGACGTCGCTCGAGTTGGCGGCCAGGAACTTGGTGCCGTGGTATGCCTGCGCCGCGGCGCTCACTATGACGTAGATGAGGAGCAGGATCAGCGTCGAGACGACAGCCGCCTTGCCTGGTCCACGATGGCGGTCGCGCGACTCCTCGTTGACTGCGACCCCGGAGTCCCAGCCCCAATAGATGAAGATGCCGAGCAGGACCCCGGCGATCAACGCGCTCCAGCTCAGGTCGAACGGGTTGAACCACGAAGCCGACACCTCGATCGAGCCAGCCGGGTGGCCGGAATACACCTTGACCAGCGAGACGACCGCGAACAGCGCGAGCGTCAGGATCTCGAGGCTCAGCAGAAACGTCTGCACCCGGGCCGAGAGCTCGATCCCGCGGTAGCAGATCCACGTCATTAGGACGATCCAGGCGACCGCGCCCGCGATGATGGCCCAGGTGTGGGGATGCCCACTCCAGAGCGAAAACGTGTACGTGCTGGCGATAACGGACAGCGAGGCCATCACGATGATGTCGGCGAGGAAGATGGCCCAGCCGTTGACCCAGCCTAGCTGAGGACCGAAGGCGCGCGTCACCCACGCGAACGTCGTGCCGGCGTCTGGGTCGGCCAAGTTGAAGAAGCGGTAGCCCAGCGAGATGAACAGCATCGGGATGAACGAGACCAGCAGCACTGCGGGTGCATGGAAGCCGACGCCGGTGACCGCCACGATGAAGCCGAGCGTCGCCGCGAGGCTGTAGGCGGGCGCGGCGGAGGCGACCGCGATGACCAGGTTCGAGATGTAGCCGATCGCGTCGGCCTTCAGACCCTTGGCGCCGGGCGCGGTTGGATCGACGGGCGTCGCGTCAGCCGGGATGGCGGTTGTTGTCTCCAAATCGATGCGAAACCTATGCGTACCGGGTCGCCGGAGGTGGATCAGAAAATATCGCCCCTTTGGACACCGCGGCCAAAGGGCGGCTCGCTACGGTGCTGCGGATGGCCGAGAGAGAGGTTTCGGTGGCGGTGCTGGGCGCGGCGGGGACGATCGCGCCGGCCATCGTCCACGACCTGGCCGAGTCGGATGAGGTGGCGAGCATGGCCCTGCTTGACCTCGATGCCGGCAAGGCGCAGGCCGTGGCAGAGGCGCACGGCGCGGGCAAGGCCACCGCGGCGCCCATCGATGCGCGTGATATCGGCGCGCTCGCCCACGCCCTGGAGGGCGCCGATGTGCTGGTCAACACCGCGTCCTACCGCATCAACCTCGAAGCGATGCGGGCGTGTCTGAAGGCGGGCTGCCACTACCTGGACCTGGGCGGGCTGTACTGGATGACCAGCCGCCAACTCGAGCTGGGCGCCGAGTTCGAGCGGGCGGGGCGGCTCGCGGTGCTCGGGATCGGATCGAGCCCGGGCAAGACCAACCTGATGGCGGCCGAGGCGGTGTGCCGGCTGGGCCCTGTGGCGGCGGGGGGCGTGGAGGCGATCGACGTGTTCGCGGCCGGGCGCGACCCGGCGGCGCCCGACGACGGCCGGCTGCGCCCGCCCTACGCCATCCAGACCCTGCTCGACGAGCTGACGCTCGAGCCGGTCGTGCTGCGCGACGGGCGTCCCGAGCAGATCGCGCCGCTCACGCCCGGGGGCAGCGTCGACTACGGCGAGCCGATCGGCACCGGCGAGACGATCTACACGCTGCACTCCGAGTTGGCCACGTTCGGCGAGAGCTTCGGTTGCCGGCGCGCGAGCTTCCGGCTGTCGCTGGCGCCCGCGTTGCTGGCGCGGCTGAGGGAGCTGGCAGAGGCGCCGGGGGAGGATGCGGCGGTGGCGGCCCGGGAGGCCGCCTCGCCCTCGAACCAGACCGTCTCGGTGCATCTGGTGGTGGCCCGGGGCGGCGGGGCCGCGAGTACGGTCACGGCCCGCGCGGTCACCCGGCCCCACTTCGGGCTGGGCGGCTCAGTGGTCTCGACCGCCGCGCCAGCCGCCGCGTGTGTGCGGCTGTTCGCGCGCGGTGCGCTCACCGCCGCCGGCGCCCATCCGCCCGAGCGCTGCATCGACCCGCCGCTGATGTTCGCCGAGCTCGAAGCGCGCGGCTGCGCGTTCAGCTTTACGAGCTGACCGCGCCCTCGCGTTCCACATCCCGCAGCCACTCCACGGTCTGGGCGATGCCGTCGTGCAGGTCGATCTGGGCTTGCCAGCCGAGCAGCCGCCTGGCCTTCTCGACCGACGGCCACCGCCGCTCGACGTCGACGGCGAAGCTCGGGAGGTGCTCCAGCTCGAACTCGGCCGGGTCGTTCCCGCATGCCTCCCAGATCAGGCCCGCGAGGTCGGCCACAGTCAGCTCCTGCGAGGCGGAGATGTTGAAATCCTCGTTCTCGCCCGCCGGCGAGGCCATGGCGATCACGATCCCGTCGGCGATGTCGTCGACGTGGGTGATCGTCCGGGTTTGCTCGCCCGAGCCGAAGATCTCGAGCGGGCGACGGCCGGTCAGGGCCTTGTGGATCAAGTCGGGGACGGCGTGGGCGATGCCGGGTTCGTCGGCCTCGGGCAGCTCGCCCGGACCGTAGGCGTTGAACGGCCGGCAGATCGTGTAGCGCAGGCCGTGCTCGTCGTGCGCGGCTCGCGTATATACCTCGCCGGCCAGCTTGGAGAAGCCGTAGGCCGAGCGCGGCGCCAGGCACTGGTCGAGATCCGTCTCATGGGTCGGAAACTCGGTGGCGCGCTCGAACACCATCGAGGAGGACACGTAGACGAACCGCTCGACCTCGTGATCGACTGCGGCCTGGGTCACCGCGCCGGTCAAGGCGTTGTTGACCTCGAACAGCGTGAACGGGAGCTTGTGGAAGTTGGCGATGCCGCCGACGATCGCGGCCAGATGGATCACGTGCGAGCAGCCGTGGACGGCCGCGCCGGCGGCACGCGGATCGCGCAGATCGGCGGTCCGGATCTCGCACCCCTCGCGTATCCAGAGAGGCGGTTCGCGATGGTCGGCGACCCGCACCTCCCAGGCGCTGTCGGAGAGCAACCGCTTCACCACGGCGGCGCCGATCGTCCCGGCGCCGCCGGTCACCAGGACCCGGCTCACGTCATCTCAGGGTTGGCTGGCGCGTGCATGGCGCCAGGGGCGAGCGCTGCGGTTTCCGCGGCGAACACGAACACCTGCCCCGTTCCGAGCGCGTTCCAGGGATCCACGAGGAGGGAGTCGCCGGCCGCTCGCGAGACGATCTCGGACAGGATCGCGGCGCCCTCGAACTCGGAGTGGTTGGTGGCGACGATCACCACGTCCGCACCCTGTACGGCCTGTTCGAGCGGCTGGGTGGGGGAGAGGGCGTGCGGGTCGCAGACCGCCACATCGGCCAGTTCGCGCTCGAGGAGCCGGATCAGCTTGGGGGCGAGCGAGTCGCGCTCGTCGTCAGTGTCGCGCTTGAAGGTCAGCCCGAGCACGGCGACCTTCCGCGATCCCAGGCTGCCGATCCGGCGCTTGATGCCCTCGACCAGGAACAGCGGGACGGACTCGTTCACGCGGGAGACGGCGAGGAGCATCCCGGGCGCGTTGGAACGCTCCTCGGAGAAGGCGAAGTCCTTGCGCAGGCACGTCCCGGCCGTCATGCCCGGCGCGGCGATTCCGCCCCGGGGATAGTCGCGGTTGATCAGGTCGATTACCTCGAACACGTTGGCGCCGTAGCGTTCGCAGTCCATCATCAGCAGGTTGGGGAGCGCGAAGGTGGCGTAGCGCAGGATGTTGGTCCAGATCTTGGCCAGCTCGGCCTGGACCGGCGAGGTTCGTACGATGGGGGCGCCGAACACCGCAAATGTGCTCGCCGCGCGCTCGCTCGAGGCCTCATCGACGCCGCCGATGATGCAGGGCAGGGTCGAGATTTCCTCCAGAAAGCGGCCGGCGGCGATCCGCTCGGGCGCATGGGCCACGAACAGGTCCTCGCCCACGCGCAGGCCACGGCGCTTCTCGAGGTAGCCGGCGACGAACTCGGTGGTCCCGGGGGCGATGGTTGAGCGCAGGACCAGCGCGTGCCCGGGTCGGAGCATCGGCAGCAGATCGTCGACCGCGGCGCGGACCTGGCGCAGGTCTGACTCGATGTGTGAGAAGGACGGGGTACCGATCGTGATCACGATGTCGTCCGCGCGCGCCGCGTCGGCCGCGCGTTCGGCCAGCCCGAGGCGGCCGGTGGGGAGCACCCGATCGAGCAGCTCCTGGGTGCCGGTCTCGGCGAACGGCATGCGGCCGGCCCCGAGCGAGGCCAGGACGGCCGGGTTGTGGTCGACGCCCAGCACGCGGAGGCCGTGGTCGGCGAAGGACAGCGCGAGGGGCAGTCCGACGCGCCCGAGGCCGATCACCGAGACGGACCTGGAGGAGGTCATGGGAGGCTCAGAGTTGAGCGTCCGCGGTGACGCTGGGCAGCGGCTCAAGCCCGGGCTCAGCTTGGTGGCCTCGCACCTCGCCGGCGAACGCGATCCGGTTCAGCCGCGCGATCTCGCGCTCGCCCTCGACCCGTGCCGGATGGTCGGTGGGCAGCCCGCGGATCAGGGCGCGGATGCGCTCGCGCAGTTGCAGGGCGAAATGCGGCGTGGAAGCGCCCATCAGCTGGCGCACGTCCTCGATGGTCACCTGGTGTTCGGGCTTGAGGCGATCTGGATGCTCAGCTTGGCTCATTTCTGCGGCACCACCTCAAGAAGGCTATCCATCTCGGCCTGGACCGAGACCGAGATCGCGGTCGGATCGCCGATCACCCAGCCATGGTTGTAGACGGCGGCGGTCGGGCCCTCCTGGGTGTAGCCGGGGGTGCCGTAATCGAGAAAGAAGTTGAGGACGGGGTTCGGCAGCTTGTCCGGACTGCTCAGTACGAGCTGTGGGCCGTAGCTGCCGCTGGCCGACAGCGCGGCAGACGCCGCGGCGTCGAGCGGGCGGCCCGAGCTGATCAGCGTGTAGCCGTGGCCGGGGCTCCGCATCGCCCAGCCAAAGGCTCCGGGCACGTGCGCGCAAGGCTGCCCGAACGGGCACGGCGGATCGCGGTACACGGCGAAGGCGACCGAGTTGGCCGCCGGGTCGGCCCCCTGAATCCGTTTGACGGCTCCGTAGCGGCGCAGCTGGGCGAGGACGCGGTCGGGGATGACCCTCGGCGGGCCCAGCACGTAGATGTGCGGCCGCTGGTGGGAGATGAGCGCCTGCTGGGTGGCGGGGGGCACGCCCGATGAGGTCACGAAGAGCACGGGGTTGCCGCTTTCGGCTGACCATCCCGCGGCGGGCATGGCGTAGGCGGGATCGTCACCCGAGGCGATGACCACGTCCGGGCTCGGCTTGCCCGCGACCGCGCTCGCGAATCGGTCGACCGCGGCGGCCAGCGCGTAGGGCCCGCGGCCCGATACGGCTGCCGTGTGCAGGCCCTTGGCGGTCGGGACGTCGCCGATCCGGATCAGCTGGGCGCCGGCGAGCGCACCGGCGCCGGTCGGGGCGAGGAGGTTGAGCGCGTTGCCGGTGGCAGCCGGAAGCGCGGTCGCAGGGGACAGCAGGATGGGCGAGCGGATCGGCGGAGCCATCAGCACCGACGAGGCGATGGCCGCCTGCCAGTCGTCGGTGGGCGCGATGGTGACCGCGGCGGGGTGGGTGCCGGGGATGGCCGAGGGATAGACGGCGAGCGCCACGCCCGCGGCGTCGGCGACCGGATCACTGCCCGAGACGCGGGTGGTGTTCTTGGTCGCGAGCACGGGAAAGCCGATGCCCGCACTCACGGACGCGGCCGAGGAGCCGGCGCTCGTAGTCCTCACCACCAGCGTGGTCGCCTTGCCGCCGCAGCCTGCGACGAGCGCGCATGCGGCGAGGAGCAGGAGGGCAGTGGGCGCGATCCGTCGCATCCGTCCGCACAGTAGCGCCGGCCGGCGCGGTCGGGCGCATCTCGCTGACCATCGAGTGGCCCGCACGTTGCTGGCGAAATATGTATATTGCCGCCACGCCGAATCCGCGGGCCTCGACATCCGCGGAGCGGGGGACCCAGTTTCTTGGGGCGAGTCCCGCGGTGAATCCGCGGGAGGCGCAGGCTCTTTTAGCGCCAGCCCGTCAGCTAACCCCGTAGGCCGACGAAAGAGTCCGTTGCGGGTTGCCCACGTGATACTCCCAAGCTTGGCGGCGCTGGCGCTGACGGGAGCGCCGGCAGCGGGGGCGGTGGCCGCAGGCCCCCCGGGCTCCGGCGGCGCCGGCGTCGGCGCGCCAACGCCTCCCCCGGCACC
>JAFASQ010000102.1 GCA_019244395.1 Solirubrobacterales bacterium
GAGGAATACCGGCAGGTGGAGCTCCTCGCCTAGGAGGTCCGCGAGCACAAGCGCCTCGGCCATGGCCGCTCCTCGGTCCTGTTCGCGTAGATAGGCGATTGGGGCCACGTCGATCGCGCCGACGCGCGGATGCTCCCCCTGGTGGACTGCTATGTCGACGCGGTTCAGCGCCTCCCGCGCTCCGCTCAGAACGCTCTGGGCCAGGCGCCCGGGCTCGGCGGCGAGCGTGAACACGCTGCGGTGATGATCGGGGTCGGAGTGGATGTCCAGCAGGTCGGCGTTGGAGCCGAAGGCTTGCCGGATCTTTGCGATCGCGGCTTCATTTCTGCCCTCGGAGACGTTCGGGACCGCGAGCAGCGTGGTGGTCAAGCGCCCTGCTCGTCCAGGACGTAGCGTCCCGCCTCGAGCACCTTGCGTCCGTCGACCTCGAGGGTGGCGTCGAGGATCACCACGTCGAGATGGATCGGCACCGACACCGTGCCGCCGATGCCGGCGCTCGCGCCGAATGCCACGTGGACCGTGCCGAGGATCTTCTCGTCCTCGAGCACGCTGCCGGTCAGCCGTGCCCGGTCGTTGGTGCCGACGCCGAGCTCGGCCAGGTTCGTCCCGTCGGGCCCGTGGACTTGGAGGAGCTTCAGAAACTCCGGTCCGGCGCCACCCTCGGCGTCGACGATCCGCCCCTCGCGGACCGTCAGCGCTGCGGCCTCTTCGCTGATACCAAGCGGGGCGAGCGTCGCGGCGATCACGCGCCCCTCGCCGCTCAGCGGGGCGATGAATCCCTCGCCACACGGCAGGTTGCCGAACGCGCCAGGTGCACTGAGATCGCCGTCGTCCGCGATTCCCTGACGGCCGGCCAGGTCGAGCGTCAGGTCGGAGCCACGGGGACAGGCAACGCGCGCGACGTTCCCTGCGTCGAGCACGGCCGCGACCGCGCGCGAGCGAGCGGCCATGAGGTCGAAGTTGACCGCCATCGCCCGCGCCAGCATGTCCGCCGTCACGCCCGGCATCGTCGCGCCGCGAGCCCCCGCCTCCGACGCGCGCTTGCGCGCCATCGTGTGGCTGAGCGACCGGCTAGTCGGAGCTATGTACACGTCACACGCCTGCAGCGCGGCAGCGATCGCGCGTGGCGGCTCGGTGCCGTCCGTCGCCCGCTCGTCCATCACCGTCAGCACCGCGTCCGCTGAGGCGTCTGAGGCCTCTCCCCTGAGCGACTCCCCGATCGCTCGCGTGGCCGGATCCACGATGACCAATACCTCCTCGCCCCCCTTGACCGCGAGGCAGCGGCGAATCACTGTGCTGACGGCAGGTCCGAGCTCGGGCATTAGTGTGCCGTCCGGTGATTAGGGTGCACGGAGCGCGAGGCCCGGACGCCGGCGGGCAAGGACGCAGGAGGCAGCCGGATGACTCGGGCGCGGCCCCGTGAGGCGAGGCAGGATGCCGAGCGGGCCGCAAGCCCGAGGCAGCAGCGCTGCGCGAGGCTCCGAGGACGCAGCACGCCGGTGATCCGGGACCGCGATACGTGTGCCCTGATTGCCGGACGGTGCACGAATCGCGGATCATATGTCCGCGAGCTCCATGGCGGCAGTGGGGGCGCCGCTAGACTGGCGCCTCGTCGCCGGAGTAGCTCAGTCGGTTAGAGCAGCGGAATCATAATCCGCGTGTCGGGGGTTCGAGTCCCTCCTCCGGCATCACGTTGTTCGTGGGGATTTCCTTTGTTTACGGGGGATTCCGCGGATTCGTTGGCGCGGCTGGCGACCGCTACGGACCGCCAGAAACCGCTGGTTGGCTGACAAACAGTCCAACGAACCGTCCAACATCAAGGACCTCCTGGTTGTTCTGCGGGCAAGGCTGGTCAGCGGCCGCCGCCAACTGGATACACCTGCCGCGGGACCGCAAGTGTCAACGCAGTACGTCCTGTCCGTCCGAATGAGCAACCCTCTGTGAACATCGGCAGTCGTTCGCGACCCCCCCTGGCGACAAGCGGGGAAGCGAGCCGCTTGCGGTAGAGACCTGCAATGCCGTCAGCGCGCTGATCACACGGCGTGTTTCGTGCTCCCGTCAGTCGTCGACAACCACGAGGAACGGCTTAGCCTTCTCGACGACGCACGTGGCGAGCTCGGCGCATCGGCGCCGCCACGTTTTCACAGAGTGGATCCTCTCGGCGGGAACCATCAACGCGGTTGCTGGCACTCTGGTGATCTCTTCACCCGGATGCCAGTGCCGAAACGGCTGCGCGTCCCGGCCAAGCTCGACGCGGTTCTGCATGACGATGCGTCCGGGAAATGCTGAGGTCGTGCTCTTGCAGAGACGCAGGCCGGCGCCGGTTCGATTGGCCGGCACCCGTCAGCGAGGGAGCCCGGTTGCGGAAGGGTGACCGGGGCGCTCGCGACGCCGTGGTGTCGCGCGCTCAAGTGGCCGCGCCGACCGGTTCGGCGACCACCCTCCGCAGGAATGGCTCGACCACCCGGCCGACCGCGGCGGGGTCATCCGCGAACGGCCAGTGACCGCTGCCGTCGAGGATCGCGATCTTCGCGGTCGGGAACGACTCTCGCTGCCGCTCCGCCATCGCCACGGGGATGTATGGATCGTGCGCTCCCCAGACCACCAGCGCGGGACGGTCGAGCGGTCGGAGCTCGTCGGCGAGTTTGCTGGCGGCAGAACCTGGGTCGTTGGTCGCCCGGTAGAGGCGGAGGATCGCACGGGTGGTGCCGGCATCCATGTCGTCGTACATCCGGTCGACGAACGCGCGCGGTAGCCCGCGGGGATTGCCCTGGCGCAGCGCCGTCCGGAGGCCGCTGCGAGTCGTGGTGGCCTGGAAGAGCTCACCGGCGACCGGCGTACGCCAGATGCGCGCCAGGTAGTGCCAGCTGTAGCCGAGCAGGACACCGGTGTTGATCAGCACCACGCTCGCGAACTGGTCGGGACTCTGTGTCGCCCACGCAAGGCCCCACGGCCCGCCGAAATCGTGCAGGACGAGATGCGCACGCTCGATTCCAAGCTGACTTAGTGCCGAGCCGAGGAAGCGGGCGTAACCCTCGACTGTGTAGTCGAAATCCTCCGGCTTGTCCGCCCGACCAAATCCGGGCATATCAAAGGCAACCGCGCGCGCGAACGGCGCAACCCGCGCCAGCAGGTCATCCCAGTCCCGGCGCGAGCCCGGATTGCCGTGGACGAACACGAGGGCGTCGGGCGAGTGCGGGTCACCAGCCGATGAGACCGGAGTGCCAACCCCGTCTACCTCCAGACGCGTCCCGCTCACCGCGGCCGGAAGCGGCGTTCCCTCAGCCCATCCGCCCCAGGGTGGCTGGACGTCGGACGCTCGGCGACGGGCCGCGGTGACCCGCAGCGAGCGCCCCAGGAGCTGCAGAAATTCCGGGTCGGTCGGCCGAATGGCTCGGGAACCGAACGCGAGGAACCCATCGGCGCACCGCCCGTCCTTCGCCGCGGCCGAGAACATCAGGCGTTCAACCGGATTGAACCGCCGCCCAGTGGCGTAGTCCGA
>JAFASQ010000211.1 GCA_019244395.1 Solirubrobacterales bacterium
TTCAAAGGAATTGGCTATGCCCTTTCGCTCGGCAGCTACCGCGGCGGACCGACGTTCCCGGCTCTGTTCCTGGGTGCGGCCGCCGGCGTCACGGCTTCGCACCTTCCCGGCTTTCCGATCCAGGCCGGAATCGCGGTCGGCATGGGGGCCGCGATCGTCGCCGTGCTGCGCCTACCCCTATCGGCGGTCGTGATCGCGACGGTGCTGACCAGCCACGCCAGCTCCAACGTCGAGCCGCTGATCATCGTCGGCGTCGTCGTGTCCTACATCGTCACGCTGCTCGTTGCGCCCAAACCAGACCCCGCCGAGGAGCCGGTCGCCGCCCGAGCGGAGCCGGTGGCCGCCGGCGCCGCAACTACAGCCTCCGCCGGGTAGCCGACTGGCCCGGTACTCCAAGCACCGGCCACGGCGCCTACCGCCCTCACGTCGTGTACGTCTCCGGTCCGAGGGCCTTTAGATCAGTGGTGACCTACTGAACAGCGAGTTGATGTCACTTGCTCGCGAGGTTGGTTTTGAGCCCTGAGAGTAACTCGCCTGAGCCGCAGGATCGCCGGACGCTACGCCGGCTCGGATCCGGCCACGCTCGGTGGCCAGCGGGCAGCCAGCTCGGGTCGCGGCCAAGCTTGATGAGCATGGCTCCGGCATGGGAGGATCGGCCTGACCGAACGCCAAGCGAGGGAGCAGTGGATCCAAATGCTCGACAGCACAACCCGAACGACCGAGCCCTTCACCGGACAGGAGTATCTGGAGAGCCTCCGCGACCGCCGCGAGGTGTACGTCTACGGCGAGCGCGTGGAGGACGTGACGACGCACCCCGCCTTCCGCAACACGGCGCGCTCGATCGCCCGGCTCTACGACGCGCTGCATGATGAGCATCGACGCGAGGTCATCACCACCGCGACCGATACCGGCTCAGACGGCGTAACCCACAAGTTCTTCCGCTTCCCACGCACGGTGGAGGACTGCGTCGGCGACCTGGAGGCGATCGCCGAATGGGCGCGACTTGGATACGGATGGCTGGGTCGCAGTCCCGACTACAAGGCCGCCTTCCTGGCCACCCTGGGCGCCAACGCCGACTTCTACGACCCCTACCAGGACAACGCCAGACGCTGGTATCGCGAAGCCCAGGAACGGGTTCTGTATTGGAACCACGCGATCATCCATCCCCCCGTGGACCGCAACCGCCCGCCCGAGGAGGTGAGCGATGTCTTCATGCACGTGGAGGAGGAACGCGATGAGGGCATCATGGTCAGCGGTGCCAAGGTGGTGGCCACTGGGTCCGCGCTCACTCATTACAACTTCATCGCTCACTACGGGCCGATCCCGGTGCAAAAGAAGGAATATGCACTGGTATGCGCGGTCTCCATGGACACACCTGGAGTGAAATTGATCTGCCGCCCGTCGTATGAGATGACGGCCGAGGTCATGGGCAGCCCGTTTGACTATCCGTTGTCGAGCCGGTTGGACGAGAACGATTCGATCTTCATCTTCGACAGGGTGCTCGTGCCGTGGGAAAACGTGTTCGTCTACGGTGACATCGAGAAGGCCAACAACTTCTTCCCCCAGACCGGATTCATCCCGCGCTTCTGTTTCCACGGCTGCATCCGCCTGGCCGTCAAGCTCGACTTCATCGGCGGCCTGCTGCTGAAGGCGGTTGAGGCGACGGGAACCAAGGACTTCCGCGGCGTACAGGCTCAGGTCGGCGAGGTGCTGGCCTGGCGCAATCTACTGTGGGGACTGGCCAGCGCGATGGCGCGTGAGCCGCAGCCGTGGAAGCAGGGCGCGCTGCTGCCCAACATGGATTACGCGATGGCCTACCGCCTGTTCTCCACGATCGGCTATCCGAGGGTCAAGGAGATCATCGAGCAGACCGTGGCCAGCGGGCTCATCTACATCAACTCCAACGCCCGCGACTTCAAGAACCCGGAGATCCGCAAGTACCTCGAGCGCTATGTGCGCGGCTCGAACGGGATCGACGCGCTCGAGCGCGTGAAGCTGATGAAGCTGCTGTGGGACGCGCTGGGCAGCGAGTTCGGCGGTCGCCACGAGCTCTACGAGCGCAATTACAGCGGCAACAACGAGAACATCCGCATGGAGGTTCTGTTCGCCGCCATGGGCAGCGGGCAGACCGACCGCTACAAGGGCTTCGCCGAGCAGTGCATGAGCGAATACGACATCGACGGCTGGACCGTCCCGGACCTGATCAACCCCGACGACGTGAGCTTCTTCACCCCTGCCGGCTAGCGCCGCCGGCCGCTCGCGGGCGACCGCCAGCTCTATAATTTCCCGCTCGCCACCACGCGGCTGTAGCTCAGTTGGCTAGAGCGTCTGCTTGCCATGCAGAAGGTCGAGGGTTCGAGCCCCTTCAGCCGCTCTAAGCGAAAGCCCCGCAAAGCGCGGGGTTTTTGTTGCCCTACAAGCCGCGAATGACCGGCATGCGCCGTTGTACAACAACCCTGTACAACAAACGGCGTCTTACCCGTCAGCAGTGCGCACGAGATGCGCTCGGGCGCCAGATCGAGGACGGCGCGGACCGGGCGATCCGCATCGTGGCCGCGGTGCGCGCGGCCTGGCGCAAACATCAACTGACGCACTCGCGACGTCTACGCCGAGCGGCATCGCACGATCGCCTCCGTTGCAAGGGAGTCGGCTCGCGCCGGCGTGCGGGACGAGCGCTTCGCTGCAGATGCCGACCGGGTCGACCAAACCGCGGCGATCGCTTCGG
>JAFASQ010000216.1 GCA_019244395.1 Solirubrobacterales bacterium
AGGGGGGCCCTGAAAACCACCGGGTCGGCGGCCTCGGTCGCGATCGGGATGCGCGCCGGTAAGGGAGCCAGGGACCGGAGCTGATCGTTTGTGCGCAAACAACATACGCCGCCGGGCGAAAGCCCGCAAGCGCTGCCCATCACTCGCGCGTCATCGCCGCTGTAACCGCGCGAGCCCGAAAAACGGGTTGCTTCCCCGCCGCGTCACTGCCTCGCTAACGCTCGGCCAGTGACGCGGCAATCTCACAGCAAGCAAAAGCAGCGGGGGGCGTCGCGCTGATTGTGTGGTCGCGGCTCTTGGGTCCGGCCTCACGGCCAGACAGCGGCCTCGCAGCGAGCCAAAGCTCGCTGCGAGCGCTACCGTCCCAAGAGCAATGACCGCCAAGGAGAAGCTGCGTCAGCGCGTTGAGGCGCTCTCAGAGGAGGAGGCCTCAGAAGCGCTGCGACTGCTGGATGACAGCAGCGACCCTGTGATCGCCGCGTTTCGCGACGCTCCCATAGACGATGAGCCTTGGACTGAGACCGACGAGGCCGCGATGGCCGAGGTGCAAGCCGACCGCCAAGCCGGCATACCGGCCGTCTCGCTAGAGCAGGTCAAGCACGAGCTTGGCGACGAGTGAACACAAGCAGATGGACGGTCTGCTTTGAGCGCGCCGCTGACCGGGATCTACGCCGCCTAGACCCGCCCGTCCGCGGCCGGGTGCTGGCGGCGATCGAGCAGCTGGCGACCGATCCCTCGACCGCGGACCTGCGCCGGCTCACAGGCCGCCAGGAGTCGCGGCTGCGCGTCGGGGACTGGCGCGTGATCGTGCAGCTAAACCGCAGCGCTCGACAGGTCGTCATCTGCCGCGTGCTGCCGCGCGGTCGCGCCTACAACCGGTAAGCCAAAGCCCAGGAACTCACGGCGGCTTGCTCTCGGGGTGCTTGCTGTGGCCGAGGTAACGGGGCTAGGCCCGAAGCTGTTGCGGGACCAGAAAAAGATTCGGCTCCGAGCAAGTGCGCGCCGTGGCGCGCGACTCTAACTCCAGACTTTCAGCCGTTAATCAGACTCTAGAAAAGACTTTAAGGCGCCCTTCTAGCGCCCGAAATGGCCGCCAGCACTAGGGATTCACGGGGTCGGCTCAAGCGCGAGTGTGTCTGTAGGTCCCCGGTCTTTGTGTCTGTAGGTCCCCGGTTCAAGGCTCTGAGTGTGTCTGTAGGTCCCCGGTCGAGTGTGTCTGTAGGTCCCCGGTCTGTCCGAGCGGCGCACGAACCTTTCGTCCATGGAGACCGATCAGGCCTTCGCGGCGCCACTCCGAGGCCTCCGACCATCTCCCTACGTGGCGAACGGTCGGGCGTCGGTCGGAGGTCCGTATCCGCGCCTGGATGCGTAGGCTTGTGGTCCATGGCTCGCCGTGCCGAGGATCAACTGCCCAACCCCGCTGTGGTGCTCGTCAACCCCGACGAGGAAGTCACGCCCGAAGCGTTTCGGGCGTGGCTTGACCAGCTGCAAAGCGGCGAGCCGGTCGCGCTGGAAGTGACCGCCGCCGAAACGCTGGCCGAGGCGCGCGCCGCCGGCGAGGTGTGATTCCGGTCGTCATCGACGCCTCGGCGGGCGTTGAGCTGATCACCGACACCGCCCGAGGCCGAGCGCTGCGCAAGCTGCTACCCGCCGACGCCGTCGCCTGGACGCCAGAAACGTTCTACCTGGAGGTCGGTGCGGTACTACGCCGCTGGGATCTAAACGCGATCCTCACCCCCGAGCAGACCAGCCAAGCGCTGGCCCAGCTCGCCGCCTGGCCGCTGCGGGTCGCCCAGGTCCGCTCGCTGTTCACAGACGCCTGGCGCCACCGTCACAATCTCACGTTCGCCGACGCCACCTACGTCGCCCTCGCCGAACACCTCGGCGCCGAGCTGCTGACCGACGACCACAAGCTGGCTAACACCCCCACGCTGCCCATCCGAACACTACGGCTCTCGATCAACCCCTAAGCCGGATCGAGCGCCTGTGTCCAGCAGGTGACTTCGACCACCAACGGGCCGACACTCATTGCTCAACGATCGAGCCGTCGCCTCAGCGCGGGCTGCTGCGTGTCTCCGGACCGCATCCCAGCACCCTTCCCCCTTCCCCAGCTGCTGTTCGCCCACGAAGTGTCCGCGCGAGCGTTAGCGAAGCGCGGGCCTTCGCAGGGCGTGCGCAGCCGGCCATAAGGCCGGCGAGCACCAGGCCACGAATACCGGTGCCTTGCGGGGTGACATAGCCGTGGTCTTGAGGTAAGCGTCCGGTGATGGCCCCCGAGCGCTCGTAAGGGCGCGAGTGGGGCCAAGAACCGGACGCCCTCACGCGCGCACGCGCGCGCAGATCCCTATAGGACCTATCAGTAGGACTTATCCAGTGCGACTCGCGGTCCGGGGTTATTAGGTGGAAAGCGCGACTCGCGGTCCGGGGTAAAGCGCGACTCGCGGTCCGGGGTGAGCTCCCAGCGCGACTAAAAGTCCGGGCTTCCGTCCGCAGCGCTCGTCACGCTTCCGGTCCATGCCGCAAGCACGCCGTTGGCAGGGTCAGGCTCCCCGAGGAAGCTTGCTTCATCCGGTGTGGGAGCCGGTCATAAGCGGCGACCCATCGGATCAGGCATTCGTGGTTCGTTGCCTGCTCGGCGCCGGATGGGTCGGCGCGAACCGACGCCTGTCGATGCTCGACCTGCGGGTGTGGGCGGCTCTATGCGCGCTGCTGCGCGAGCAGCTCCCGGTTCCGCCGCCGGATGATCCCGAGCTTGACCGCGCGAGCGCACGCACCGTTGAAACAACCGGCTACCAGCTAGCCGACATGGTCTACGGAGAGGACGGCGGCAAGAACTACCGCCTGTTGTGGCGCGCGCTAATCAGGCTCAGCGGCACCACCGTGGTCGTCCACCTAGTTGAGTCCAACCCCGAACTCGCAGCTCGTCGTGTGGCAACAGGCTATGTGGCGATGATCGGCGACATTTGGGAGGCCCGCACAGAGCTGAACCTGCGCACGCCGCGTCAGTGGGGAGCACTGAAGGGCTCGGCATCGTTGAAGATCGAGATCGGTCACTGGACCGCCCAGCAGATTGTGGCCGGTCGCTGTATGTGGCTCGACCTCGACCTGCTGCGAGCGCTCGGAACCGGTCTTCCTGCGCGACTATGGGCCGCGCTCGAGGCGTGGGCGCGCTGGCCGCAACGGTCGCTTGACGGCCGTGAGGAAACCGCGATCGGACTCGGCCAGCCCGCCCTGCAGTCGCTTGGCGTGGCCGAGTACGAGCGCCAGCGTGACGCCCGGCGAGCGCTCGATCGCGCCGGGCGTGGTCTAGTCGCGGTCGATGCCGCCTACGAGCTCGTCTGCTGCGATCGCCGCGGTGGCGGCTGGTGCCTTGTCGTTCGCCGCCTCGCCGGCGCCCGGGCACGCGCGGAGGCGCGCAAAGCTGGCCCACATCGCGATTCCGGGATCGCCGCCAAGAAACAGCACCGCCAGGCCCAGCAGGCCGAACGCAAGCTCGTGCGCGGGATCATCCGCCAGCAGCTCACCGGGGCTCCCCGAGACAATGCCGACGAACTCGCGGCGTAGCGCCTGCAACGTCGCTGGTAACAGCGACGCGACGTGGCAGGGCTTTGTAAAAGCGGCCGAGTCCCCAGAAGTGGCCCCTGAAGCAATCCGGCAGGTTGCTGTCCGAGTCGTGTCGAATATTGAGGTCAATGGCAGAACGGACCGACTCGGACGGCGACTTGAGCGGTAACTCGAGCGACTCCCAGGAGCCGCCGCGCCTGCTGACGCCGGCCGAGGCTGCGCAGCTCACCGGCTTGTCCCGCAAGCAGATCACCGGCAAGATGGACCGAGGGGCGCTGCGCGTCATTAGGGACGCCACGGGGACTCGTCGAGTTCCAAAGGCCGAGTTAGTTCGTGCGGGGCTACTGACTGCGAGTCACCCCGTCGAGTCGCCTTCCGAGTCAGGTGGCGAGTTGGTGATCTGGCGCGACCTATATGAGCGCGAGCGCCGGGAGCGCGCTGACGCCGAGGCCGACCGCGCCGAGCTGCGCGCCCAGCTCGCGGCAATAGCCAACGCCGGGCCGATTCGGGCGCTGCGCTTATGCCGCCTGGCCCGCCGCCAGCTCGCCCTCGATGCCGCCGCCCGCGACACCTCGCCGAGCACCTCTGAAGGCCGCGACGCGCCAGCGTGAAGGTCAGGGAGGCCATCCGATTGATCGAGGTGGATGGTTGGGTGCAGGTCCGCCAGACCGGCAGCCACCGCCACTTTCGCCATCCGACCAAGCCCGGGACCGTCACGATCGCCGGCAAGCCGTCCGACGACTTGCATCCCAAGACTCAGGCGAGCATCCTCAAGCAGGCAGGACTGAAACGATGAACGATCCCGCCCCATGAACGATCCCGCCCGCTACCTGATCCTGGTCGAGGGCAGCCCGCTTTCCAACTACTCCGCGTGGTCGCCGGACCTGCCCGGATGCGTGGCCACTGGCGCCACCGTGGACAAGTGCGTTGCCGAGATGCGCAAGGCGATCGCCGGCCACCTAGAGGTTATGGCCGAGCACGACGAGCAGGCTCCGGAACCGACCGGCCCCGGCGTGTACGTCGAGCACGACTCCGCGGCGGCGTAGTTCTACGCACCGCTCCCGACCGCGCGCGCATCGTCTCGATGACGTGCACTGGGACGTCGCACAGGTAGCGGTCGGTGACCGACAGGGTGGGTGTGGCCGACCGCGCCGCGGATGACGTCGATCGAGGTTTTCTCGCGGGGAGTCTCGGCGGCAAGCCCAGGATCACGTGTGTCCAAAACGTGACTCCATCACGCCCGCCGGACGTTCGGCGGGTTGGGACGCGCTCAGCTGCGAGTACGTGTTCTGGCTCGCCGCTAGGTGACTGCGTTCGTAAGGATGCATGAGTCAGCGTCGCGGACGACCGCCGCGTCACCGGGGGTTGAGTCACGTTTATAGGCAAAAGTGTGACCCTATGCGGGGTTATAGGGGCGGAATGTGCACAAACGTGACCGGATCGCGCGAGACGGCTGCGTCGGTCCCGTCCGTGGCGGGTTTCGCCGGCGTCCGTGCCGGCGAGCGACCCCCTCGCGCAAGGCAGCCTCC
>JAFASQ010000298.1 GCA_019244395.1 Solirubrobacterales bacterium
AGCCACTTGGCGAGGACGACCTTCTGTGCGTTGCCGCCGCTCAGGGCCGACACCGGCAGCGTCGGCCGATTGGGCGTGACCTCGAAGCGCCGCCCGAGCTCCGAGGCGAGCAGCGCCATGCGCCGCCGCGCCAGGGCAAGCGGGTGAAAGATCGTGCCGAGCGCCGGCATGGTGACGTTGTCCACGACCGGCAGCGCACCAATCACGCCCGCCGCCGCCCGGTCGCCCGGTATCAGGACGATTCCGTTGGAGACCGCCTCGGCTGGGGTGAGCCGCAGCAGGTCGTAATGGCGTCCCTCGACCGTGAGACTGCCGGCCGAGGGTCGTGTCGCGCCATAGAGGAGGTAGGGAACCTGCTCGTAGCCCGAGCCGAGCAGGCCGGTGACACCAAGAATTTCCCCCTCTCCGACCCAAAACGATAGTTGATTGATGAAGGGGCCTTCCAGCCCCTCCACCACCGCGAGCGGCGCGGCGGCGCCGCCAGCACTTCGCTTGCGCGCCGTGGGCACGAGCGCGCGGCCGACGATCAAGCGGACCAGATCGTCCTTGCTCGTGCCACGTGTCGCGATCGTGCCGGCGACGCGCCCGTCGCGCAGAACAGTCGCGCGGTCGGTGATCTCCAGCACCTCGTCGACGTCATGTGAAACGAAGATGACACTTGCGCCGTCGGCGACAATCGCGCGAGTCAACGCGAACAGGCGGTCGACATCACGCCTCGGCAGGAACGGGGTCGGCTCATCCAACACGAGCACGCCGCCCCGCGCCTGCCCGGCCTCGCGCATCTCCTCCACAGCGCGCACGATCGCCAGGAGGGCACGCTCAACGCCCGTGAGCCGAGAAACCTGGGCATTGGGATCGAGCGAAAGGCCGTACCGCTCAAATGCGCGGCGGGCACGCGCCGCCTCAAGCCGCCACGAAACAGCTAGCGCGCGTGACGCCGCCATGCGCCCGAGGAGCAGGTTTTCCACGACGGTGAGGGACGGGATCAGGCCGAGGTGCTGGTGCACAAAGCTGATCCCGAAGGCTCTGAAGCGGCCCGACGGCAACGGCAGCGGCACGCGCTCGCCATGGACCAACAGCTCGCTGCCAGAATCCGGGGCGTGGTAGCCCGCCAGCACCTTGATCAGAGTCGACTTGCCGGAGCCGTTCTGGCCGAGCAACCCGTGCACCTCGCCGGGTCGAAGCTGAAAATCCACGCCAGAGAGCGCCTTCTGGCCGCCAAAGGTCTTTGACAAGTTGCGGAATTCGAGGGCGAGCGGCACGGCGCTCGCCGCGCGTTCGCTCATTTAAGCTCCCAAAGCTTTGCGTACCCGTCGATGTAGGCGTCGCCATAGCCACGCGAGAGCTGCGGCGGCACGCCGGCGTCCTTCGCGTTCTCCTGGGTGAAGATGTAGAACGGAATGCGCGGGTTGACCATCGGCAGGCCGCAGAGCAGGCGCATCTCGTCATCAACGATGGCGTGCCCGATCCAGTCGAGGTTCTCGCCAATGTCCATCTGCACCTTGCCCTGTTGCACCAGGCCAAGCACGAATGGGGTGCCGTTGAAGGCGTCAATCTTTACACGATCCTCGCTGCTGGTGAGCGTCACGGCGGGAACCACGAACTGCGCCATGCTGTCGTAGATGACGATGATGTAGTTGACGGACGGGTCGGCAAGGAGCGCCGAGCGCACATTGGGCGTAATGCGCGTCGCCCAGTCCACGACTGGCACGTTGATCACCTTCTGCCGGCAGTCGGCGCAGTGCTTCATCTCCGCGTTGATGCCGTCCATCATCGAGTCCGTGGACAGCGGACCGGTGGAGATCAGCGTCAGCGCGTTCAGGTGCCCTTTCGTCTGCACCGCCGCCCAGTCCACCAGCAGCGCGCCGGCCTTGAAGTAGTCGATCGGCACGTCGGCGTCCGCGTACTTCTTCACCAGCGGCGTCTGCTCCAGCCCGTTGTAGTGTGAGGCGACCACGGGAATGTGGTGTGAGCGGGCAGCCATCACCTGTGGAACCAGCACGCGCGGGTCGGTGCCGGCGAGCAAGTCGGTCAGGCTGACGTTCTCGTTGACGGCGGCGTTCATGCCCTGGACCCATTGCGAGGTCTGGCCCTGGTTCTCCCAGACGGTGAGCTTGAACCCCACTTGGGCCGCCGAGGCCGCCATCGCCTGTTCGATGTTGGCGGTGAAGGGGTTGGCGCTGGAGACCGGTATGCTGAGGATCGACTTGCCTTTTGTGCACTGGCGAGCGTTGAAGGCCGGGCCAGGCGGGACGAAGTCGGGCTTTTTCATAAATGGATCTAGTTGCCGCTGGAAATAGCTGAGCTCGTCCGCCTTGCCCGAACTGATCGCCCCTACCAGGCTCAAACCTAGCGCAAGGCCGCGAAGCATAGCACGCGCCATCACCACTCCTGCCCTAACCATTGTACACCTACGCCGCAGCCTGGCTCATTGAGGACCAAGTGCGCTTGCGATGCAACTGGGCGCCTTAGATCCGTTTGTTGCGCTTAAAGTCTGGTTCACCGCTGAGGCGGCCGCGCCATGGACAACCTGGGATGGACACCCTCCGCGGCCCTTCCACGCGCTATGCGCGCGGAGCCTCACATGGGGTTTTGTCTGTCAAGCGTACATGATCAGCCTCGGGACTGTCTCGAGATTGGGGGTGCGAGACCAAGAGG
>JAFASQ010000303.1 GCA_019244395.1 Solirubrobacterales bacterium
TCGGTCTTCTGTTCCCGACCGGGTTATGTGCCGGCGTCCGGCTCGCTGCGCGTGGTCACGGGGGTAGGGCGTTGAGCGGCGGCGATCGGGGCCACATATTTGTCAGAGCGATGCGAGCCAGTTCAGGAGCCTTTCGTCGGATCGCCAGATTGGCGTGGTGCGGGGTCCCTCCGAAGTGTCCGGAGGCTCGGTGGCTAGCAGCGCTTGTTGTTTGGCTTTGGTGTTGATCTCGGCGTAGCGGTTGGTGGTGGTGAGGTCGGCATGACCGAGCCATCCGCGGATGACGTTGACCTCGTTGCCGGCCTCGAGCAGGTGCACAGCCGCGGTGTGGCGGAACGTGTGCGGGCTGACGTGGCGACTGGTGCGCGGGTCGTCGAGGCTGGCCGCGTGTCGGCGCACGATCTTGTAGATCCCGAATCGGGTGAGCGGCTGACCGTTGGCGGTGAACACCGCGGTGGCCGGTGTCGGCGGCGGGTCGCGTGTCTCGAGCAGTTGCTGGAGTGTTCGCGCGGTTTGCTGCCAGAGCGGGCAGGTGCGCCATTTGTCGCCCTTGCCGTGCAGCCGCGCGCGTGGGTGCTCTGAGAGGTCGAGGTGCTCGACGCGCAGGTCGGCGGCCTCTTGCACGCGAGCGCCGGTGTTGTAGAGGAACAGGATCAGCGCGCGGTCGCGCAGCGCTAGGCGCCCAGTGCTGGGCAAGCTGGCGAGGAGCTGCTGGGTTTCGTCGCGTTCCAGGAACCGCGTCTCGGGCGGCGCGACGCGTTTGGTCGGGATCGCGGCGATGCGTTGGCAGGTGGCGAGCGTCTCCGGCGAGCGGCAGGCGATGTACTCGAACAGGTTGTGGATCGCCGCCAGACGCTGGTTGCGGGTGCGGGCGTGGTTGCCGCGGTCCTGTTCGAGGTAGCGCAGGAAGCCGGTGATCCGCTCGAAGGTGAGATCTTCGAGCGTCAGCCGCGTGAGCTTGCAGCGCTTGTCGGCGGCGATGAACAACAGCAATAGCCGGATCGTGTCGCGGTAGCTGCGCACCGACGCCGGGCGAAGGCCTCTGATCGTGATCAGGTGGTCTTCGAAGAACGACTGCACGATCGGCCCGAGCGGCTGTGGTTGGCTCATCGTCCCGCCTTACCGAGGATTGGTTCGGCGAACGCTTCGAAGCGGCGGTTGGCCTCTTCCAGTAGCGCCGGGGTGATCGTCAGGTAGACCTGTGTGGAGACCGGGTCGACATGGCCCAGGAACGTCGAGAGCCGATGCAGTCGGGCGGCGGGGTCAAGCCCTTGCCGGTACCAACGCAACAGACAGCCGACCGCGAAGCTGTGCCGCAGGCTGTGCAGAACCGGTGGCGAGACCCCGTCCGGCACCTCCAGCCCGAGCTCGCTGACGAGGCGATGGAATGTCTGGCTCGCGGTGGTCGGATGGACGCAGCGGCGGCCGTCGAACGTGAACAGCGGCTCGGTCGCCTCGAGTGGACCGCGGGCGGTTCGCCGCTGGAGTTGCTCGCTGATCAGCGCAGCGATCTGCGGGCCGTGCGGAACGAGTCGGCTCTTGCCGAACTTGCCGCCACGCACCACCAGCAGATCGCGGTGCGTGTCGACGTCGCCGAGGTGCAGGCCGCACACCTCGCCGGCGCGCAGCCCGAGCCCGTAGCTGAGCGCGAAGATCGTCCGGTAGGTCACTCCCCGCTGCGGCGCCCGCGAGTTGTCGGGCAGCGCGCCGGCCAGCTCGAGCAGCTGACGTGCCTGGACGTGGTCGAAGATGAACGGGATCCGGTCGGCGGTCACCCTGCGCCGGCGGGCGCGCAGCGGCGAGACCTCGAGCAGCTGCTGGCTGACCGCCCAGTCCAACAGGCACCGGACGACGCCGAGCAGGTGGTTGAAGCTGCGCGGTCGAGACCGCGGCCGCGACGCCAGGAACTCATCAAGCAGCGCCGGCGTGAGCTCGGACAGCCGGTGCACGTCCTGCTCGGCGCAGAAGCGGAGCAGCAGCCGCAGCGCATACTCCTCGGTGTGGTACTTGCGGCCGTGCGCGCGCTTGTGCTCCACGAACCGGCCGACCGCGACGACGATGCTCTCACTGCTCGTCATGCCAACACCTCCTCGCCATCGCCGAGCGCGACCTCGCGCAACGACTCCACCGCGACCTTGGCGTAGATCTCGGTCGACTTCGCCGAGCGGTGCCCGACGAAGTCACCGATCGTCTTCAGCGAGAAGTCCGCCTCGACGAGGCGTTGCACGCACGTGTGGCGGAGCGTGTGCGACCCCGGCCGCACGACGGGAACGCCCGCCTTGAGCAGGTAGTGACGAGCGCGGGCGGAGACAGCCGCCGGACCGATCGGCTCGACCGGCGCGACCGCGCGGAAGAACACGCGCCGGCTGTCGGTCTTGGGCCGGCCGTGGCGCAGGTAATCGATGATCGCCTCACCGACCGTCGCCGACAGCGGGAACGCGGTCGAGTGTCCGGCCTTGCGCTCGGGCACGGCGAGCCGCTCGCGCTTCCAATCGATGTCATCAAGCGTGAGCGCGGCGACCTCGCGACCACGCAGCCCGTAGCTGACCAGCAGCAGCAGGATCGCGTAGTCACGCTTGCCCGCGGGAGAGCGACGATCAACCCCGGCGAGCACGTCTCTCACCTCCGACCAGGTGATCGATCGCGGGATGTCCGAGAGCCGGTAGGCCTGCGGCCACTCCATCACCGCGCTCAAGTCGCTCCGCAGAACGCCTTCGCGGTGTGCGTAGCGCAAGAACACGCGCAGCACCCCGCACCCGTCACGCAACGTCGTCCGGGCCAGCCCGGCGACGGCGCGGTCCGCAATGAACGCGCTCAGGATCGGCGGCGAGACCTCACCAAGCTCCGCCCCGATCCGCGCCAGATAGTTCTCGAAATGACGCAGGTGGTGCTCGTAGTTGCGCAGCGACGCGGGCCGCAGGCCACGCTCGGCCACCAGGTATTCAAAGAACGCCGGCAACGTGTCCACGAACGGCTCCGGGCGATGGGAACGGCCGCTGCCCACGAACCCGGGCACGACAACCGTCAGCATCTGCTCGATCGGGCCACGGACCTCCCTGGCGGACGGACGTCCGCCGACACGGCGGTGCCGATGCCGAGCAGCGACCCACCCGGCCACGAACGGCTCGACGTGCTCGGGCAGCTCCTCAACCGTCCGAGCGCCACGCGTCCTCGCGAACTCGCCAAACGCGACCGCCAACGGCACCCGCCAGAGCACACACCGAGCCGCGTAGCCATGCCCGTCCAGCCAGCCGACATACCGCTCGACCTCCGCGCCGATCCACGACGCCCGGATCCGATCGACCGTCTGCGGCCTGACGAAGTACTTCTCCAGCATGAGGGACAACCTCCTCGCGAGAAATGGACAGAGGAGGCACCCTCAGATCGAGCCGCCGAGTTATGTGGCCGACTGCCGCGCGTTACGCACGCCGATCCCCGTAATTGCGGGAACTACTTCAAACGCCGGCACATAACCCGGTCGGGAACAGAAGTTGCGGCAACGAGAGAGCGGTCGTGCGAAGTTCCGCCTGCGTTGCTAGCACCCGCCGGATCGATCTCGTCCCGGACCGCTTCGCTGGCACCGTGCGCACTATCTGTGCTTAGCAGGGTGCGCTCAACAAACGTCAACGCCGCAGCACAGGAGCATCGAAGCGCCTCCGATGGACCCGTGCTGCGTGGTCGTCGCCGTCGGCCTTCTGCGGCCTCGGGCGGCCCGAGCAGTTCGCCTGAGTCAGCTGGGACGACCGGTCGTCCGCGGTACGGCCGGTCGCGGATCGTTATCTGGCGCGGCCCGGCGCGGCGGCGACGGCTCCATGTTGCAGTGGGAGGCGGGCGAGGTCCGTGCGCGAGGCGATGCCGAGTTTGCTGAACACCTTGCGTAGGTGGTAGTCGACCGTGCGGGGGCTGATGAACAGTTGGGTGGCGATCTCGCGATTCGTCAAGCCGCTGGCGACTAGGTTGGCGATCTGAAGCTCTTGTGGGGTGAGTTGATCCAGGGTGGACGCGTCGCGGCGCCGGGTCGTCTCTCCAGTCGCGCGCAGCTCGCGTTCGGCGCGCTGCTCCCACGGACGCGCGCCGAGCGCGCGGAATGCCTCCAGCGCGGCGCGCAGGTGCGGACGTGCCTCCTGACGGCGTCGCTGACGACGAAGCCATTCTCCGTAGAGCAGTCTGGTGCGAGCGCGCTGGAAGGGCGGCAGGGCGCTCGCCAGGTCAAGCGCGCGACTGAACGCCGCCTCGGCGCCGCCCTCGTCGACGAGCGCGTCACACCGCGCGAGCAGCGCGTGGGCGCTATCGCTCGGCGCCTGCTGGACCCAGACGCGATAACCGTCGAGCGCGACGCTCGTGTCCGCCGGGCGGCCCGTTCGGGCGGCGGCCTCAACGAGGTCGGGAACGGCGGCCAAGGCAATCGTGGGATGTGTGCCCAGGCGATGCGGGGTGGTCAGCTCGAGCAACCGCTCGAGAGCCTGTTCGGTTCGCCCGGCGCTCAGCTCGATGAATCCGAGCGTCAGCTCTGCACTACTGGCCAGCCGGCTTGATCCGCTCCGGCGCCCGATGGTCAGAGCCTCGTCGGCGTGACGGCGGGCGGCCTGATCGCGGCCCCAGACCGCCTCGACGGTCGCGAGGTTGTCCAGATGGTCTCCGGTCCCATACCCGATGTCGATCGAGAGCCGGTAACCCTCCTCGGCTGCCGCGTAAGCGAGGGAGAATTCGCTGTTCCAGACGAGCTCCTGGCAGTAGCGATGCAAAGCCAGCGGGAGGAGGCTGAGCAGCCCCTGGTTGCGGGCCAGCTCCACGGCGCGGGTCGCGTAGCGCAGGCCGGCACCGAACCCCTGGCTGACCGACGCGGAGTCCGCCGCCCAGATCAAGGCCCGGGGGTCATCAAGCAACGCGGCTCGGGTAAGCGCATCGGCGAACGCGGCATCCGCGGCGGCGTGGTCGCCGGACCAGATGGCGCGCCACGCCGACGCCGAGGCGACCTGGAAGCGGTGGCGCTCGGTGATCGGCGAAATAGTCACGACCCGATCGCACACCTCGGCCACGACGGCCATATCGCCTGCGTAGGCGGCGGCCTCGGCCGCCTCCTGCAGCAACTCGAGCGCGAAGTCCGGATCCGCGGTGAGCTGCACGGCGTTGAGTAGCGCCGGATAGGCCTTGGCAAGGCTGCCGGCACGGAATTCGATCACGCCCTGCAGGTAACACAGCTGGGCGGCGAGTTCACCGGTGGCCAGGGGAACCGCGGCAGCGATCGCTTCACGAGCACGATCGGGCTGGCCACCGTCCCAGGCCGCCTGTGCTGCGGCCGCCAAGCGCCGGCCCCGGGGGATCTCGTCGCTGCTGAGCTCGGCGGCTCGCCGGAACGCCGTGGCCGCGGACGCGTGCGCCGCTCGCAGCTGCGAACGGCGCCCGGACGCCTCTAGCGCGGCCGCCACCTCCTCATCCGCGTCGAGACTGGCCGCCGCCTGATGCCAGACGCGACGATCGGTGTGCTCCTCGCCCGCCAGGCCCGCGGCGAGACTCAGGTGCGCCTGGCGACGGCGGCTGAGCGTCGCCCCTTCGTATATCGCCGCACGCACGAGCGGGTGACGGAACACGATCGTTCCGCTTATCGTCGCAATCAGGCGCGCGTCCTCGGCTGGGTCGAGCGCGTCAGGGGCGAGCCCGAGCTCGGCGAGGGCGCGTAACACGACGGGCACCTCGCCGGTGTCGTCGGCCGCTGCCACGAGCAACGCCGACCGCGTGTCGATAGGCAGGCGTTCGATCTGCGCGCGGAAGGCTTCCTGAAGCCGTGGCGTCAGCGGGATCGACTGGGGCAGCGGCTGCTCACCCCGGCGCTGAGCCGCCGACAACGCTCCGGGCAGCTCGAGCAGAGCGAGCGGGTTGCCGGCGGCCTCGGCTATCAGCCGGTCACGAACCGGCGCCGCCGCGTCGCCCACGACCGCCGCTAAGATGGTTTGCGCGGAGGCGTGGTCTAGGCCGCCGAGGATCAGCTCCGGCAAGCCGGGGGCGTCAAAGCGGTCGACGTCGCCTTCACGGGCTAGGAACAGCACCGCGATAGGCTCGGCAGCCATTCGGCGCGCGGCGAATATGAGCGCGTCGGCCGAAGGCCGATCCAGCCACTGTGCGTCATCGACAACACAGAGCACAGGCCCGCCCTCGGCGGCGACGGCGAGTAACCCGAGGACGGCGGCCGAGACCAGGAAGCGGTCCGCGCCGGCCGAGGGTGCCAGTCCGAGCGCGCCGGCCAGCACCGCCGCCTGGGTGGCTGGAAGTTCGTCGAGCCGATCGATCACAGGCCGCAACAGGCCGTAGATCCCGGCGAACGGGAGATCGGACTCCGCGGCGACTCCGACCGCGCGCAGGATGGTCATCCCGGCGGCCTGGCGGGCGGCGTACTCGGCGAGAGTGCTCTTACCGATCCCCGCCTCGCCGCGGATGACCAGCGAGCCGCTCGTCCCCGCGCGCGCGTTCTCGAGGAAGCTGTCGATGGCGGCTCGCTCGCGGTCACGGCCGATCACGCCCGCTGGTCTCTCCAGAGCCTTCGCGCCGTCCATCGCACGGAGATCCTATTGGCGGCCAGCGGCAGCGGTACATGAGAATCATGAACAGCAAGGTGCCCGTCGTTCCATGCGATTGCCTGCGTAGCGCTTGAGCTCGACGTGCTCCTCCTCGGCATTGACGTCGTGGCAGTGGGCCACGGGGTTGGGGGTGAAACAGCTCGATTCGGGAGCGACCAGCTCGTGACGATGATCGTCCCGGCCGCCTCTGGCGGCTTGCGGGTTGGCGCCAAAGAAGATTGGTCAGCCGCCAAGGCGGTCGTAGGGCTGCTTGCTGTAGCCGGCCTGGGCGAAGTACCCGTGCATCAGCAGCCTGTTTCCATGGACCCGCAGATGATGGTCGCTTACCCGCCGATCGTGCCGCACCCGCCGGCCGAGAGGGGGATGTCGGTGAAGTTTGTCGGTACGGCCGGCCTGTCCCCGTCCCTCGCCCCACGCCGGGTCAGCGCTGCGGGTCGAGCTGGCAGTAGTCGTTCGTCGCCGCGGCGGTGCGCCGCAGCCTAGCCGGAACTGTGGACGTGGCCGGCGCGACCGCACCGTTGGGATGGAAGGCTAGGTTGATGTTGGTCTTCGGGCGGCGCATGGTGATCAGCTCCTGGCCGCTTTCGGTGTGCCTGACGCCGCAGGGGTCGGTCGGCTGGGGATGGTCTTCGTAGAACCTTGTGTGCGTCGCGCCGTCGACCTGGCGTATGCCGGAGAGCCAGGATTTCAGGTGCCAGTTCTCGGCATACTCTGCGGGGCAAGCAACAGGCGACCGGATCGGCGCCGAGGGCCGTGGTGGTTTGGGCCGGGAGCGGGCGACAGACACGCCCCCGGCCCCGCACGATCGGCGTGGTTACTCGACGGGGTGGTTTGAGCGGATCACGCCGTCGGGATCGACCGCGGCCTTGATCGCTTTGAGCCGGTCGTGGGCTAACGCGTCCCAAAACGTGCCGGGATCGCGTTGCGTCTCAGCGAAGTTCAGATAGCTTCGCCTCGCCCGCCAAGGGATCATCGCGGCGATGACCGCCTGGACCTGCGAACTGACCGGTGCTTCGAGCTCGGGGACGGGAGTTGCTCCGACCGCGTAGAGGATGTACTCCCCTTCAAGCGACGCGAGCGCTCCGTTGCGCGGCCGCGCGCGACCGAGCTCACCGCCGAGGTGCCGAACCTCAACCGAGAGCAGCGGGAATGCCGCCTCGGGTCCGGCCACTGCGACGAGCGCGTCGATTGCCTCGACGGACAAATGGCCCAGCGTCATGCCGTCACCGAACCCGGCCACCGGGAACTCCGGATCCATATGGATGTGGCTCAGCGCCGGCATCGGCACGGTCTGCACCGTGTCGTTGACCGGTCCGAGCGCCCGTAGCGGCGCGAGCAGCTCGTCGGCCTGCGCGCGATCGCCGACGTGGTAGGCCTCAACCACCACGAACGACTTGCCGCGCACCGGCTCGGGGATCTCGGAAATCGAGGGAAGCTGGAGGAAGCGACCGACCGTGGTCAGCTCCTCCGGCGGCTGGGACCGCGTCAGCTCGCGCCAGGCGTGCAACACCTCGCTGCCACGTTGGATCGGGTACCACAGGATCCCGGCGTACGCCTGCGTGATCGGCAGCAACCGCAGTTCGATCGCGGTGACGACGCCAAAGTCGCCTCCACCGCCCCGCAGGGCCCAGAACAGGTCCGGCTCGTCTTTGTGGTCGACCCGCCGATGCTCCCCGTCGGCGGTCACCAGCTCGACTGCCTCGACATGGTTGGCGGCGAGGCCGTAGCGGCGCCCGAGCCAGCTCAAGCCGCCGCCGAGCGTGTAGCCGACGACGCCTACGTCCGGCGAGGAGCCGGCGAGGGCGGCGAGTCCGTGGGTGGCCGCCGCTTCGACGACCTCGGCCCAGAGCGTGCCGGCCCGTACTCGGGCGATTCGTCGCGCCGGGTCGATATGGACGCCCCGCATGCGGTCGGTCCGGACCAGCAGCGTGTCCGCGAGCGAGCCGAGGGGCCCGGCGTTGTGGCCGGTCCCCTGCGCGGCAACGCGTAGGCCATTCTGACGGGCGTGAGCGATGGCGGCGGCCACGTCGTTTGACGTCTCGGGATAAGCCACGGCCGCAGGACGCTGGTCGATGGCCAAATTCCAGGCGGCGCGGGCGGTGTCATAGCCGGCGTCGCCCGGGCGGACGAGCTCTGCTGTCAGTGTGGGGGCGCTGGGGGTGAGGGTGGACAGAATGGACATGGGGTTCCTTTCGGTGGTGGTGGTTGACTGCGGGTGATCAGACGATCTCGGCTGCTGAATCGGGGGTGACATGGGCCCGGGGTGCCGTTGCGGTGGCCGTGCGGCGGTCGCGCAGGAGCGCGACGGTGGCGATCGCTCCGGCCGCAGCGAGCCCGGCCCCGACCAGGAGGGCGTGGTGAAAGCCGTCCACGTACGCCCGGGCAGGTCCGTGACCGAGGGCCGCTTCGGCGGGGACCAAGGCTCCGAAGGCGGCGACGCCGATGGCGAGGCCACCCTGACGGAACGCGTCGTTGACGCCGGCGAGCAGGCCGCTGTTCGCGTCAGAGGCTGCGCCGAGCGCGATCACGCCGAGCGCCGGGTTGAAGATCCCGGTGCCCACGCAGACCAGCAGATCGCCCGGGAGGATCGCCGTCCAAGCGGACCGTGTTCCGGTCACCGTCACGAGCACCAAGCCACCGCTGACGAGGATCAATCCGGCGGCCACCAGGCGACCGGGAGCGATCCGTTCAGACAGCTGCGCGCTCGCGCCCGAGACGACGAACAACAGCACCGAGCCCGGCATGTAGACAAGCCCGGCGTCGAGCGCTGACAGGCGCAGGGTGTCCTGCAGGTACAGCGTCATGTACAGGTACAGCGCGAAGAACGACGCTGAGATCGCGAACGCGGCGAGTTGCGCGGCGGTGAAATCTCGCCGGCGAAACAGGCCGAGCGGCAGCATCGGCACCGGTGAACGTCGCTCGACGGCCACGAACGCGACGAGCAGGACAAGTGCGCCCGTCAGCTCGGCGACGATGGCCGCGCTGCCCCACCCATCCGTGTTGCCGCGCAGCAGCGCGAGCACGAGCAGGAACAGACCGCCGGTGAGGACGAGCTGGCCCGGCCAGTCCAAGCGGCGGGCACTCGGGTCGCGTGACTCGCGCAGCCACTTGCCGGTAGCGAGCAGGCCGGCCACGCCGAGGGGGACGTTGACGAAGAACACCGCCCGCCAGCCGAGGCCGCTGGTCAGCGCTCCACCGACGGCGGGGCCGACCGCGAACGCGCCGCCGATTGTCGCTCCGTAAGCAGCCAGCGCGCCGGCGCGCTCCCGCGAGACCGGGAACGCGTCGGCCAGAATGGCCAGCGAGCTGGCGAACATCAACGCGGCGGCCAGGCCCTGGACAGCGCGAGCGAGGTCGAGCATCACGATGCTCGATGCCTCCGCGCAGGCCAGCGAGGAGACCGTGAAGAGAAAGAGGCCGCGCGTGAACACCCGGCGGCGCCCCCGACGGTCTGAGATCGAGCCGGCGCTCAACACGACCGCGGCGAGCGCGAGCGTGTAGGCATCGACGACCCACTGCACCCCGGCCAGGCCAGCGTGCAGGTCGCGGGCCAGGTACGGCAGCGCCGTGTTCACAACGGCGATGTCGAGCATCAACATCGCGGTGGCCAGGCAGACCACGACCAGCGTCCCGCGCTGGTGAAAACGGTTGGCGATGACAGGCATAAGGTCCTCCGAGTCGAGTGGGTCAGGTCGCGAGCCGATCTGGGATCGCTGCCGGCACGATCCCGCCGCGAGCGCGGAATGGCATCGGTGTAACCGCCGGTGTCCTCGCCGGTCTGCGCGGCCGTGTCGCCAGTTCCGCGTCGACCGTGCGTGCGCCCGGCCCACCGAAGCGCGGTGGCGAGCTTCGGCCGTTGCGGGAGTGCAGCGCGGGCTCAGGCTCCAGGCTGGTGTCGGGACTGGCGATCTCACCGATGCGACCGCGCGCGCCGCCCCGGAAGGTGGCGGCATGCATCATCGGCACCGTGCAAGAAAGGACGCACCATGAAACAGAAGCCCTGCCTCCGCCGGTTCGCCGGCGCTGTCGCAATCAGCCTCAGCCTGGCGCTCGCCGCAACCGCCGCCGCCCAGGCCAATTCGATCGTCTATCTGAAGAGCGGAAACGTCTGGCTTCGAACCCCGACGCCAGCCAGCAGTACCAGGTGACGTTCGATGGCAACTGGGACTCCCCCTCCGAGGCCGACAACGGCACGATCATGGCCGTCACGAACGGCGAGACATACCGCTTCAGCCCGCCGGCCAGTCGCTCGGCGCCCCCGTCCCCACGATCCTCCACAACGCCGACCCGTCCACGAACATCGGACCGGCCGGCGCACGGTCTCACCCGACGGCACCAGGCAGAGTTATTGGGGCCAGTCATACACAAGCTACGAGGAGTACTCGTGCGGATGTGTGTTGTTCCGCTGGGAGGCTTACACCCGCTGTGGCGCCTCCGATCAGTTCAACGAGCCAAGCCAGACCAAGGGCCAGGAGTTCTACGGCCAGCCGGCCTGGATCGACAACAACACGCTGATGGTCACCGACGTCGGCTCACTGTTCCGGAGACCAGGTCGCCACCTACACCATCGGTGGCGCCGACAATTCCTTGACCCAGTGGTTCTCGGACCCCGACAGCTCAGTCAAAGAACTGCAGTTCGGAACCGTCACCCGCCAAGGCGACAAGCTCGCCTTTGTGGCCTCCACCCAGGCGGCCCAGGACCAGATCCGCTTCTACCAGTCCACCGGACCAGCGCCCCGTCCGCCGACGCCAATGTGCGCGATCACCGGCGCGACCGGTGGCCAGTTCTCCTACACGTCGTTCGCCCCCGACGGCACCCAAATCGCCTGGCAGGAGTCCGACGGCATCCACGTCGGCGCCGTCGGCGCGCTCAGCGATTGCGGGTCGATTACCGACCGGCTCACCCTACCCGGCGGCACCCAGCCGTTCTTCGGGGCCGCCGGCGTGAACATGGCCAACCGCACCGAGCGCCCCGACCTCCAGCGGCCCCGGCACCGCCGGAGGCCCGGGCGCGAGCGGACAACCCACTGCCGGCGGCACCGGCCAGCCCGGTAACGCCGGTGGACACCGGACCCCGCATCACCACCACCACGGGCATCATCGCCGGCCTCGGCGTCGTCACCGTCACCACCTCGTCCCACCACTTCGTCGCCACATTCAACCCACCCCCCACGCCCGACCCGCGGCGACATTGATTCGTCCGATTGCCTGAAAGGAGCATCAGCATGACTTCTCCAACCCCGAGCGCGTCTTGGCTGCCGCCGGGCTTCACGCATCCGACCCGCGTCGAATTGCTCGATGATGTCCACCTGCGGCCGATCCGCGGCGACGATGTCACTATCGACTATCCGGCGGTGATGGGCTCACGTAAACGGCTGTGGGCAAAATACGGCGAGGCGTGGGGCTGGCCGCCGGCGACGATGACCGAAGAGCAAGACCGCATGGATCTTGAGCATCACGAGCGAGAGATCCTCGCCCACGAGACGTTCAACTACGCCGTCCTGAACGCTGACGAGAGCCGCCTCCTCGGCAGCGTCTACCTTGATCCGCCTCGGCCGCGCGACGACGGCGATGTCATCGTGTCGTGGCGGGTCACAGACGAGCTGGCGGGCGGCCCGATCGAACGCGCACTCGACACATTCGTCGCACACTGGATCACCGATGCGTGGCCATTCAAGCGACCCATACTCGGCCCATGACCACCCCAATCGTCGGCGCGAACCCTCCCACGTGAGTCGCAGAGGTCGCGCTGCTCCCAAAGTCTTCGAAACAGGAGCTTCAACAACAAAGCGGGTAACAGCAGTTCAAACGCTCGAAGCGCCCGCTCCTCGCCGCAGCGCGTGCACCCGGCGCGCCGGACAGGTTGGCCCCGACCGAAGCTCCGAGCGCTAGCTGACGCTCCAAAGTTGCAAGCATCAGAGCGATCAAGACGGGTCGAGACCCGCTTAATCTGTTGGTGCCATGGGTGGTTCCGGTGGCGAGCCACTGCCTGCGCACAGCGTCGTAGGTCACGGTCCCTGGTACTCGAGCTGGACTCGTTGGACGGCGCGGGGTACATCACCGGGCAGAGTCTGTCGGTCAGCGGGGGCCTGACGATGCCGTGAAGATCTGCTCGGGCCCGCGGTCGGGAATGCGATCGCGCCGGGCGAAGTACTCGGCGCCCTCGATACTGATCCGCGGCGTGAGCCGGTCGAGCCACCGCGGCATGAACCAGTTGCGATCGCCCATGAGCACCATCAGGGCGGGCACGAGCAGGCAGCGCACGACGGTGGCGTCGAGCAACACCGCGACGGCGAGGCCGACGCCAAACTGCTGGACGGTCGGGTTACCGTTGAGGATGAAGC
>JAFASQ010000489.1 GCA_019244395.1 Solirubrobacterales bacterium
ATCCGAAGGCGGGTTCCTGGCCGAGCTGAACGGCTCGGCGGGCTGGGGCGATGCCGCGGTGATCGTGCCCTGGGAGATCTACCGCGCGTACGGCGACCGGCGGCTGCTCGAGGAGCAGTGGCCGTCGATGGTGGCCTGGCTGAGCTATGTCGAGCGGTCGGCGTCGGGCGCCCGCCATCCGGCGCGCGCGGCGCGCCGGCCCGAGCCGTTGGCACACGAGCGTTACCTGTGGGACTCGGGCTTTCACTGGGGCGAGTGGCTCGTGCCGGGGGAGGACCTCAAGGGCCCGGAGGAGTTCGAGGTTTTCCGACAGGCCGATAAGGCCGACGTGGCGACGGCGTACTTTGCCCACTCGGCACGGTTGATGAGCGCGATCGCACAGGTGATCGGACGGGACACGGACGCGCGGCGGTACCGATTGCTGGCCGAGCGCGTTCGGGCCGCCTGGCGGGCGGAGTTCATCGATCCTTCCGGCCGCGTGTGTCCGGATACGCAGGCCAATCACGTCCGTGCGCTGGCGTTCGACCTGGTTCCCGACGAGTTACGCGCCGGAGTCGCGGCGCGCCTCGTCGAACTGATCCGGGAGGCCGGCACGCACCTCGGCACGGGGTTTCTCGCCACGCCTTGGCTGTTGCCCGTGCTCGCCGATAGCGGTCATCTCGACGTGGCCTACGAGTTGCTGTTCACCGACACGATGCCGTCGTGGCTTTACATGATCGACCGGGGAGCCACCACGGTGTGGGAGCGCTGGGACGGGATTCCCGAGGATGGCGCGCCGTTTGAATCGCTCAACCACTACTCGAAGGGTGCGGTGGTCTCATTCCTGCACGGCCACGTGGCCGGGATCCGGCTCCTCGATTGCGGCCCCGGGTACCGGCACTTCCGGATCCAGCCGCACCCGGGCGGCGGGATCACCTGGGCGCACGCTGAGCATGACAGCCCGTACGGGCGCATCGAGTCCTCCTGGCGCCGGGCAGGCGACGAGCTCGAGCTGAGCGTGGCCGTGCCGCCGGGCACCACGGCCAAGATCGTGCTCCCGAACGGCACCGTCGAGAACCTGCCGGTAGGGCGGCATACGCTGCGCGGCCGCATCCCGCTGCCGGCACGCTCTTCCCGGCATGATTAGCGCGAGCGAGCTGGAGACCAAGGACCATTAACCTCTCCTGGTGTGAGGCCGAGCCGGCGGGTCGTGGGCTCGCCGCGCCGCCAGGACGGACTTCGGCAGTAAGATACACAGATAGGCAAGCTGTATGCAAGCCGTCTTATATTGCTCATACATTGCCTCTGTCTGCAGGCGCGTCAGGGTGCCGGGGGCGCCGCGCGCGCCGACCCACTTCAGGCCAGGCGCTCGCGCAGCAGCGCGAGCGTGCCCGCCCACGCCCGTTGGGCGGCATCGCGGTGATAGGCGGGCATCCCGGGCATGGTGAAGCCGTGCTCGGCGCCCGGCAGTACGTCGATGCGGTGTTCGACGCCGTGCTGCTCGAGCCGGTCGCGCAGCGGCGGGATGGTGGACGGCGGGGTGACGTGGTCATTCTCGCCGTAGCCGAGATAGAGCGCGCCCTCGATCCGGTCGACGCTGAGGTGCGGAGAATCGGGCTCGTCGGTGACCAGGCGCGCGGGATGCAGAAGCGAAGCGGCGGCCACTTCGCCACCGAACGTCTCGGCCGCCCGTAGGCCGAACCGGCCCCCCATGCAGAACCCGACGCAACCCCACGGGCCGGTCGGCCGGTCGGGCAGCATCGCGAGCAGGAGCCGGGTGTCCTCGATCACCTCGTCATCCTTGATGCGCGCCACCACCCCGGCCATCCGTTTGAATTCCTCCGGGTCCCGTGCCTTCAATCGCTCGACATCGGGCCGCTCGGCCGGATCGATGGCGTAATAGAGGTCGGGCAGGACGGCGGTGTACCCCATGCCGGCCAGCCGCTCGGCGTGCTCGTGAAGGGCGGGGCGGATCCCGGGCGCGTCCATGTAGAGCAGGACGACCGGGGCTGACTTGTCGGCGTCCGGACGGTGGATGCGGACCGGCATCGTGCCGCGCGGGGTCCTCACCTCGATCGTGTCAGTGCTCATGTCGCTCCTTCAGCGGTGGTCGCGGTGGTCACGAGTCGGCTAGCACGCGCCGCTGCCTGCCGGCCGGCGATGCGCCCGAACACGATCGCGTCGGTCAAGCCGCCGCCGTGCTCGGTGAGATGGCCCCAGATCGAGCCGGCCGCGCCGGCGGCGAACAGCCCGGGGACCGGAGCGCCGCCGGGACGCAGGACCCGGCCCTGGGCGTCACGCCGAGGGCCGCCCGAGGCGGTGGCGACGCCGGGCATGAACGGGATCGCGTAGAGCGGGGGGAGGAGCGGCACGAGCGTGGCCGCCGAGCGGCCGAACTCCTGATCGGCGCGGCGGTTCACCGCGGCGGCGTAGTCGGCCAGCGTAGCTTGGAGCGCGGCCGGGTCCAGGCCAGTAGCGGTGGCCAGCTCGGCGGCGTCCGAGCCACGCTTGATCCAGCCGGCTTCGAGCTCGGCCGAATTGTCGGGGCTCCACGCATAGTCGTCGGGGGTGCCGACGATGCCGTGTAGAGGCCCGGCGCGGCGCGCAGCCTCACCGAAGATGATCCAGCCGGGCACCCGCGGCCGGTTGCGACGGCGCGGGAGATAGGTCGTCAGCGCGCGCAGACGATCGTGGACCTCCCAACCGGTCTCATCGGTGAATCGCCGCCCGTCTCCGTCCACGTAGATGAAGCTTGGCGCATGGACGTCGAGCGTGAAGCCGACCGGGTAGTCCGGATGCACGAACGCCAGCCAGCCGAAGAACGCGCTCATGTGCCACAGCGACGCGCCGGCGGCCTGGGCCAGGCGCAGCGTGTCGCCGGTGTTGCCCTGATGCCCGACCGACACCAGCGGCAACGGCAGGTAGGTATCCCGCAGCTCGGAGTCCGCCTCGAAGCTGCCGGAAGCCAGCACCACGCCGGCCCGAGCCCCGATTCGCCGGCGCATCCCGGCCTGCTCGATCGTCGCGCCCGTCACGCCGTCGCCCTCGGTCATGAGCTCGACCACCGGGGTGGCCAGCGCCACCGGAATGCCGCGCGCGCGGACCGCGCCCTCGAGCACGCGCCATAGTCCCTCGCCTGGCCGCTCGTCGGCCACCGGCACGAACTGCCGATAGCGGACGTGCTCAGCCCCGGGAAAGTGGGGCCATGAGGGGAGCATCCCGCCGAACGCCTCAACATCAACCGGCGCCGTCGACCCTCCGAGCGACAAAAGGAAATCGGGAACCTCCACGAGACCGTGGGCGAACGCCTCGAGCACCGGTCGCTCGGTCTTGCCGAAGCAGAGCGTGTCGAGGTACTCGAACGCGCGCGGGCCGTCGACGTCGAAGAGGAAACCGCCCGAGTGAGTGCAGTTGCCCCCGCCGCATGCCGTCTTCTCGACCACGAACACCGAGGCGCCGGCGTCGTGGGCGGCAATCGCCGCCGCCGCCCCGGCGGCGCCGAACCCGACGACCAGGACGTCGACCTCTGCCGGGAGTGTCACGAGGGCGGTCCGCTGATCGGACGGTAGGGATCAGAACCGGCCCAGCCTTGGGCGGCGCGCCCGATCGACGCGTAGAACTCAAGCAGCTCATCGCACCGCTGGAGGACCTCGATGGGATGGCCGAAGAGCGGTCCGCCGTCGAACCACACGGCCGAAGCGGGACCGGTGCGCCCGGTGTGGAAGGGCTCGAGGCCCGCCGCCTGCAGTCGCGCCGTCTCGTCCTCGAGTGACTCGGCCAGCCATGCCGCGTGACCGACGCCTCGGCCGGCCCGGACGAGGGCGCCGGCCAGTCCGGCCGGCCTGGCTTCGTGAACCTGGGTGAGCTCGACGATGATCGACCCCCAGCGGCCGAAGGCCGAGGAGTGGTCGTAAACGGCCTCAGCGCCGCGATACGTCACCTGGTCGAACTCGATGTGCTCCATCGCGTAGAACGGACCAGCGCCGGTCGCGGCGGCGAACCGCTCGACTCCGGCGCGCAGATCCCCGACCACATAGCCAATGTGGTGCAGCTCAGAAGTCACAGGTTAACTGTAGACGAAATCGTGTTCTGTATGCAACCATGCCAGACGTATGCGAACCAGCTTTGATCACGTCGGCCTGTCGGTCCGGGACCTGGACGCGGCGGAGGAGTTTTATGCCCGCGCGTTTGGCTTCAGCCGGCAGCTCGAATTCGACCTCGCGCCGCACCCGATCCGGGGGGTGATGCTCGCCCACCCCGGCGGGTTCCGCCTCGAGTTGTTCGAGCACGGGGCGTCTGCCCCGGGTTTGCAGGGCCTCACCCCGATCGAGGCGCACGCCACGCGAGGCTACGGGCACTTCGCGCTCGCGGCGCCGGATATCGACGCTCTGTTCGCCGGAGCGCGCGACGCGGGTGCGCGGGCGATCATCGAGCCGTCACCGTCGCCCAAGCCTGGGGTGCGCTTCGCGTTCCTGGCCGACCCCGAGGGCAACCTGGTCGAGTTGGTGGAGAAGAGCTGATGGGACGCCTCGACGGCAAAGTGGCGCTGATCACTGGAACGGCCGGAGGCCAGGGCGCGGCGGCGGCGCGGCTGTTCGCGGCCGAGGGGGCGGAAGTCGTCGGGTGCGACCTCGACGCGGAGCGGGCACGCGCGGTGGCCGAGGAGGTGAGCGGGTCGGGCGGCTCGATGCGCGCGTTCGGGCCGGTTGACCTCGGCGACCCCGCGGCGGCCGCCGACTGGGTGGGGGAGGCGGTGTCGGTTGTCGGCGGCCTCGACATCCTCTACAACAATGCGTCGGCGCCACGGGTCGGGCCGTTTGCCGAGGTAACCTGGGACGACTGGCGCTTCACCCAGCGCAACGAACTCGACCTGATCTTCACCGTCACGACCGCGGCCTGGCCGCACATGGTCGCCGGCGGAGGCGGGGTGATCATCAACACCGCCTCGGTCTCGGCGCATCGGGGCGCGACGTTCATCGAGCAGGCCGCGCACGGGGCGGCCAAGGGCGGGGTGCTGGCGATCACGCGCCACCTGGCGGCTTCGGGCGCGCGACACGGCATCCGCGCCACCTCGACCAGCCCCGGCTTGATCGTCACGCCGCAAATCGAGCCGTTCCTCGACGAGCGCGGCCATCCTGTCCACGAGATGCTGCACAGCCATCCCCTCGGCCGCCTAGGCCAGCCGGACGACGTCGCGCGCGTGGCGCTGTTCCTGGCCTCGGACGATGCGGCTTACCTGAACGCCGTCGACATCGTCGTCGACGGCGGCCAATCGCTGATCTCGTGAGCGTCGACGCGGACATCGTCTGGCGCGGCGATGCCGGCTATGAGGAGGCGCGGGTGGCGCGCCTCTTCAACGCCCGGCGACCCGATCGTTTTCCCGGCGGCGTGCTGGTGGCGCAGTCCGAGAACGATGTGATCGCCGGCGTACGCCTGGCGCGCGAGCGCAGGCTGAAGGTGTCGGTGCGGGCGGGCGGGCACAGCTGGGCGGCGTGGAGCCTGCGCGACGACGCGCTCCTGATCGACCTGGGTGCGATGCGCGAGATGACCTTCGATCCGGACACGGGGATCGCCACGGCAAGGCCGGCGGTCAAGGGCGGCGCCGAGCTCGCGCCGTTCCTCTCCCGGCACGGGCGCGTGTTCACTGGCGGTCACTGTCCGGGGGTTGGCCTAGGCGGTTTCCTGCTTCAGGGCGGGCAGGGCTGGAACTCGCGCCGGCATGGCTGGGCCTGCGAGAACGTGGTGGGGATCGACGTCGTCACCGCCGACGGGGAGCTCGTGCGCGCCAACGAATCGCAGAACGCCGACCTGCTCTGGGCCGCTCGCGGCGCCGGTCCCGGTTTCTTCGGCGTTGTAACGCGCTTTCACCTGCGCACGTTCCCGCGGCCGGCGGCCATGACCCACGACACGTGGATGTTCGAGCTGGACGATCTCGAGGCGCTCCTCGAGTGGATCGACGGGTTGTTGCCCGAACTCGACCGGATGGTCGAGCCGGTGATCGCCGCCACCCGTCTGCCCAGGCCCGAGGGCCCCCCGGTGCTTCTGCTGCACACGACCGCGATGTGCGAGAGCGAGGCGGAGGCCGATCATGTGCTCGCGCCGCTGGCCGCCTGCCCAATCGCCGACCGGGCGATCTCGCACGAGCGCGGCCCGACCACGATCGAGCAGGAAAACGAGGCGCAGGCACTGCAGAACCCCGAGGGCCACCGCTACGGCGTCGACTGCACGTGGACCGACGCGCGTGCCCGCGAGCTGGCGCCGCTGCTGCGAGACCTTTGGAGCGAGTTGCCCACCGAGCACTCGTTCTCGATCTGGTACGGCTGGGCGCCGGCCCGCCCGCTCCCCGACATGGCCTTTTCGGTCGAAGGCCGCGCGTACATCGCCACTTACGCGATCTGGTCGGACCCGGCCGACGACGAGCGCCATCGCGACTGGGTCGTGCGCCACACCGAGCGGCTGGCCGCACTGGGGAAGGGCGTCTATCTGGGTGACACCGACTTCACCCATCGGCCCGATCGCTTCCTGAGCGAAGCCAACTTCGGTCGGCTGGAGGAGATTCGTGGCCGGCGCGATCCCGACCGGCTGTTCTGCTCCTACCTGATCCGCGAGGGCGCCGAGCTCAACGCAGAACCGATGCGCCGTCCGTCGACGGCGTCTCGCCGGTGATTGCGCCGGGAGCGTCGACACGAGAAACGCGGCGGCGACATCGTCGGGCACGGAGGGCGCTGCCGATCGGCGGATTCTGCACTCAGTCTATGGTACTGTATACAATCGTGTGTCCCGAAACGAGGCTGAGGAGATCCCATGTCCTACCAAGTCGATTCGCCGAGCCCCGTGCGCGAGCTGCCGGGTGAGGCTGTCCCCTACTACCTCGCCGACGGCGACGGACGCGCGCACCTGCTCCTCGGTCAGGTCGGCCGTGCGCTGGCCGGGACGGAGGAGACCGGCGGCGCGATGTCGGTCATGACCGCGGTCGGGCCTGCGGGGGGTCCGATCCCCATTCACCGCCATGAAAAGGAGCACGACTACTTCTTCTGCGTGCGCGGCGTGGTCCAGGTTTGGGCCGACGGCGAGAGCCGGATCTTGTATCCGGGCGATGTGGCCAGCGTCCCCGCCGGCGTCCTGCACGCCTACCAGTTCCACGGGCACTACAGCCAGTTCATGGGGCCGATCGCGCCCGCAGGCTGGGACCGGTTCTTCGATTTCACCGGCACGCCGTACGCCGGGGCAGCCTATCCCCAGGTCGATCCCAGCCCGCCGCCGTTCGAGAAGTTCGGCGCCGCCGAGGCGAAGTTCGCCATGAAGTACTTCCCGGAAGAGGCCTACACCGAAGCGACCACCGGGCCCGATGACAGGCTGCCGGGCGCGACAAAGCCCTACTTCCTGCGGGCGGGGGAGGGTCCGCGGCATGTGCTGTTCGGCCAGGTCGCCTTCCAACTGATGACGGGGGCAGAGTCGGACGGCCGGCTCGGGATGACCGTGACCGAGGGGGCGAAGGGCCCGGCCGCGCCCGCTCACGTGCACGCGCGCACCCATGAGGCCGTCTACTGCCTGGATGGGCGGCTGCGGGTGAGCGCCGACGGCGAGGATCACCTCCTGACCGGCGGCGATTTCATGAGCATCCCGGCCGGCGTCGAGCACACGTACGCGATGGAGGCGCACCTGACCCGGTTCGCCAGCATGTTCGGCCCGGCCGGGCCCGAGCGCCTTCACGAGATCGCGGGGCAGGTGGCCGAGCAGCGCGTCTTTCCCGAGCAGGCCGAGCCCGTCGACCGCGACCGCCTGGCTGCCGCGGCCGCCGAGCTCGACATCACGTTCGTGGGGTAATCCGATGAGGGTTTTGGGTCTGAGCGCCGGCAACCCGGACGGCAGTGCCGAACTCGTGCTCAGGGTCGCACTGCAGGCCGCGGAGGCCGAGGACGCGGAGGTGGCGCTGGTGCGGCTGCACGATCTCGAGCTGCCCACACGCCCGGTCGGACCGGGACATCCCGCTGGCGGCGACGACGGGCCCTGGCTCTGGGATCAGCTCATGGAGAGCGACGGCCTGATCGTGGCCACTCCGATCTATTCGCGAACGATCGCCGGCACGCTGAAGTTGGTCGCCGACCGGCTGGCCGGACCGGCGGCCGATATCGCGTTCGCGGAGAATTACCGCCGCATGCTCGAGGCGGGGGAGACGCCACCGGTGGCCTTTCCCTACGACGAGCGCGTGTTTCGTCCGCGGGTAGCTGGCTTCATCGCGGTCGGCGGCGCGCTGAGCAGCCAGTGGAAATCGTTGGCCCTGCCGCTGATGCACCAGATGACGTTCTCGGCCCACATCGCGGTGGCCGACCAGCTGCTGGTCGGCGGGGCGGGGATGCCCCGCTCGGTAGTGCTCGATGCCCGCGCCCTGGTGGCCGCGGCGCGAGTGGGGCGGAGCGTCGCCGGCCAGCTCGGCCGCGCGTTCGAGGATGTCGAGTACCGCGGCGAGCCGGGGCTGTGCCCGCTCTGCCACCTGTCGGTCGTGACCGTGAGCGGCCAGGCGCTCGAATGCGCCACGTGCGGCGCGGGCGGACGGCTGGTCGTCGAGGAGGGAGCGGCGCGCGTGCGGTTTGACGACCCGGATGGCTTGAAGCGCTCGGTCGCGACGCTCGACGAGAAGCGCGCTCATTTTGCCGAGGTACAGGAGACCGCGGCAACCCAAGGCCCCCTGGCGGAGGAGATCGCGCGGCGGGCGGCGGCCTATGCCGCGTTCGATCGTCGCATCGCGCCTCAGGCCGGACGGCGCGCGATCGCGTAGCGGAAGACATTGTTCATCCGTACCGATCCGTCGGGCCGGGTGAACGGCGCGACCGCCCGCTTGAGAGCGGCGCGCGCCGCGGGCTCGCCGGCGGCCTCGATGGCCACGGCCCCGCCGCCGGAGGCCAGCACGGCGCGGACCGCCTCGTCAACGTCGCGGTGCGCCCAGG
>JAFASQ010000086.1 GCA_019244395.1 Solirubrobacterales bacterium
GCCGGCGGCTGGATCGTCGCCGTCATGAAATCGTCGCGATGGATCACGTTGTAGAACAACACCCGCGGGCCGCTCACCGGGTGCTCCCAGAAGATCGTGTGACCGATGAATCCGTCCGCTCGCGCCGCCGCCAGCAGTGTTTCGAGCTCGGCGCGAGACCGCGCCGGGTCGAAATGGCGCCATGCCATCGCCGCAAAACACGAATCCCAATACCACTGCCAGCGGTATCGCCCCGGACTCGGGCGGGTGTAGGCGAACCGCACCCCATCGCGCTCACCGGAGATCCAGCTCGCCTCGAGCACCTGCTGGCAACGCTCAGCAAGCCCAGCCACCGCCGCAGCATCGCAAATCGTGCGAGGCCCTGCACGACTTTTTCGTCACGGGCGGCAGCCATGCTGCACCCGGCAGCGACCGGTCGGGCGGGGGGCGCTGTCGACACCTCGCAGGCGGCGCCGTCCGCCAGCCAGGACTGCGATATCAGCAAAACGGGTCCCTTGCTGGCGCTCCGCAGGCACCCCCTGTTCGTCAGAAGCACGGAGCCGGAACTCGAGCCGGCTCGAGCCCCCGCTGCCACACGAACCAGAGCTGTGCTGCCGCACCGTATCCCCGAGTCCGAACTTCGCCTTCGGTCCGCGGTGTCGGGAAGCGGAAGCGATGCATCGCGGCCGCAGGCGCTCGCGGCTGGCGTTTAGTCGAGATCGGAGATTCCGGAGATCACCAAGTAGGCGCCGATCGCTCCAGCCAGGGACACGGTCACGATCCGGCGGTGGGCTGTCATCAAGTCGTTGAGCTTCTCGGTGAGTGAGCCGGCGCGGTCCGGCACCACGACGAGGCCAATGAGCGGGAGCTCGATCAGGGCGAACTGGATCACGTTGTACGCCAGGATCACGATGACATTTGTGGTCGTTGACGCGTTCTGCTTGGCCAGTAGCGCGAGGCCGGCCAGGTAGTAGGCGCCGGGCGCGCTGTACAGAGCACCAGCCGCCCACGCGACCCACAACGAGTCCTGGCCGAGGGCCCGGTCGCGGAGGCTCTGCCGCCGCGAATGATCCGCGTCGCGTTTGCGAGTCCGGCGGGGGTGCCATTGCACCTTGCGCCTCGACCAGGCGGCGAGAGCGAACGCAAGCAGCAGGCCACCGGCCGCTAGCTCGATGATCCCCTTGGTGGATTTGCCGATCCGCAGGTTCGATCCGTGCAGTGCGAGCACGATCAGTAGTCCGAAGATGATCGATAAGCCCATCCCGCCGATCAGGTACGCGAGGAGCTGGCGTGCCGGTTGCGGCCGCCCGAGCAGGACGACTGCCGCAGTGAGAAGCCCAGCGTCGAGCGAGGAGACCACCGCGATGAGGAACACTTGACCCATGCCGTCGTGCGGGGATGAGCCTAGTCCCACGGACCCGGCCGGCGCGAGTGCAGCGGTGTGTTAGTAGGCTCGCGCGATTGAGATGAACGTCCCAGCATCCGGGCTGGCATGCGATGGCTGAGAGCGGTAGCGCCAACCTGCAGAAGGTCGACCACATCGTGGTCGTGCTGCTCGAGAACCGCTCGTTTGACCACATGCTCGGCTACCTGCCGCTCGAAGGCGGCCGAGGTGACATCGACGGCCTGCAGCCGCAGTTCTCTAACGCGCACAACGGGGGCGCCTATCCGGTCTATCACCTCGGCACCACGGCGATCACAGACGACCCCGATCACAGCGCCCACGCGGTCGATCTTCAGCTCGGCGCCGGCGCGATGGACGGCTTCGTCGCGAGCTTCGCGAAGACCCTGTCGGACCGCGGGCTTTGGGACGCCGACGTGGGGCGGGTGATGGGGTACTACGACGGCGCGGACCTACCGGTCTACGATCACCTCGCGAGCGAGTTCGCCGTCTGCGATCGATGGTTCAGCTCGGTTCCCGGCGCGACGTGGCCCAACCGCTTGTACGCGGTGTGCGGTGGCGCGGCGGGCAGCCGCGATGACCTGCCGCTCAACCTGCCACCACTATACGACCGTCCGTCGTTCGTCCGGCACCTCGACGCCCACGGCGTTTCCTGGCGGTGGTACTCGTTCGAAACCGGCAGCTTGCGTCTTCTCGACCGACACTACCGTCTCGGCCGCCATGATCGGTTCGCGTTCTTTAGCCATACGATCCTCAGCTGGAAGACTCGGCTCGAGCGCAGCATTGACCCGAAGACGCCGAGCTTCATCGAGGACGTCGCCCGCGGTGCGCTGCCGTCCGTCGCGTGGATCGACCCGAACTTCAGCAACTTCGACCCGATCGGCTTTCCGCCCAACGACGATCACGTGCCGGCGGATATCCGGGATGGTCAGGAGCTCGTGCTGGCCGTGTACCACGCGCTCGCCACGAGCCCGCAGTGGGAGCGAACACTGCTGATCGTCTTCTACGACGAGCACGGCGGCTTCTTTGATCACGTCGCGCCGCCGGAGGCGCCCGACGACGACCCGGCAACATTTAGGCGCTACGGCGTGCGCGTACCAGCGCTGATCGTCTCGCCGTGGATCGAGCCGGGCTCGGTCTCACACACGGTGTTCGACCACACGTCGATCATCAAGACGATTCTGTTGCGCTTCTGCCCGCACGCGCTCAGACAGCCGACCGGGCGCGAGGCGTCGGCCGCTCTCAAGCCCCCCGGGGCCCCACGTCACATGGGCCTCCGCGTCACACAGGCAAACGATCTGGGGGAGCTCCTCACCCGCGCCGCCCCTCGACCAGCGCCGCCTCACTCGGGACTCATCGACGGCGCTGCGCAACGGGCCGCAGCAAGAACCCAGCGCGGCCCGGCCGACCAGGATGGGCTCGAGCGCCGACCGGCGACCGATCTCCAGGTCCGCATCGCCGCAGCGAGTCGCGAGCTGAAAAGACTCGGGCATCCGGAGGGCCGGCCCTAGCCCGACTCAAGCGTCGCGCTCGTCGAACTGGCGATCAGTCCGGTGCGCGGCGCGTGCCGGCCAAGCCTGTTTCGAACTAAGAGTCCGCAGCTCGATAGTTCGCCACCGCGCAGCTACCGGCGTTCGCACCCGATCAGGGCCTCTGCTTCGAATCGAAATGGCATTCGCGCAAGCGCGCTCCTCGTGAAGGCATGAATCTTCACACCGGACAGAGAATCTGTGTCCAATCACGGTACAGCGATACCCGGCCAGAGGGGGCTCCTTCCGTTGTGTCGAACGCTGGGCAGAGCGATCTGGACGATGCGCCGCGACCGCGGTGCTTGTCTTCTCGGTGGTCCGGTCACTCGCGCACGCGTGCTGCGAGCACCTAGCGAGAGTCCACCCCGCTCCCGAGTGCCTGCGCACGAGCATGTGATCTCCCTCTACGTACTCGCATCCTGACATGTTTGCATACCGCCGTTGGGCGGCGTGGACACCAGGTTGCCATCGGTAACTATGCTTCCCTCTGCCGCGCTGTGCGATTAACTCGTGTCGGTGACCACCGTTTACTGCACGCCGCGCATACGGCGTCGTAGATGTCGGCGTCCTGCCGCGGCACCGTGACTGGACCGCGCATGTCAACAAGACGTCCACGAACGGCGAAGCCGAGCCTGGGGATTTGATCTGCTGCCAACGTGTGGGTCTACGAGCACCGCCCCAGCGCCGTGCGCGGCATGAGCGGCCGGGCGGGCTGGCGGCTCGGCGGAATCGGCCGCGCAAAAAGTTCCCCCGGCTGGGGCGGTGCCTGTAGGCTGGCCGCATGCGGCCTGATGGGGACGAGCCGGCCACTTGGCGCGCGAGAACCGGGAGACTCAGAACGGAGGCTGGGATCGCGCAGGCGCCGGTCTGGCTCGTCCGCGCGGAGCCGCGCGACCGGGCTTCTCTGACGCTGGTTTGCTTCCCTTACGCGGGCGGAGGGGCAAGCGTCTTTCGGCGGTGGTCTGAGTACCTGCCGGCCGAGGTAGAGGTTGCTGCGGTGCAGGCACCCGGGCGGGAGCAGCGACTGCTTGAGCGTGCATTTCGCGAGCTGAACCCGTTGCTGCGCGAGATCGTCTCGCAGCTGGCCCCCGCTCTCACTCAGCCCTTCGCGTTCTTCGGCCACAGCCTGGGCGCGCTTCTCGCCTACGAGGTCGCGCACGCGCTCCGCGGCCACGCGGAGCCGCGCTGCCTATTCGTATCGGGCTGCCGAGCGCCTCACCTGCCTCCATCGGGGGACCCGATCCATGGGCTCCCCGATCGTTCGTTCATCAACGAACTACGCCGCCTCGGCGGGACGCCAGGAGACGTGCTCGATCACGACGAGATGATGCAGCTGTTGCTGCCCTCGCTGCGCGCGGACATCGCGATCTCTGAAACCTATGTGCACCGGTCGCGGTCTCGCCTAACGTGCCCAATCGTTGCCTTCGGCGGTGTGGACGATCCCGATGTGCCACCGATGGCACTTGCCGGCTGGCGTGGCCACACCTTGGGCACATTCACTTTTCAGCTCTTCCCCGGTGATCACTTCTTCCTGCACGAGTCGCGTACGGAACTGCTGGGCGCGATGTCAGAGGTGCTCGAGCCGCTGCTCCCCTCGGCAGTGCAGACCGACGTCGTCCGGCGTGCGGCCACGTGATCGCGCTGCGTACAGGCTGGAGCCGACCTCCGGCCTCGCTAGAGATCGGACCGGATGATGTGCATGTTTGGGCGGCGCCGCTTCGGGAGCTGCGTTTGGACTCGACTCAGTCGCTGGCACTGAGTCGCGACGAGCGCGAGCGCGCCGCGCGCGTAAGATCGCTTGAACGCCGGCATGAGTTCGTATCGGGCCGTGCACTCCTGCGGATGCTGCTTGCCGCGTACACCGGCACGCCTGCAGCAAGCGTGCGAATCGCGTATGGCCCGTCCGGTAAGCCCGCGCTACCGGAGTGCGATGTCGTTCCCAGGCTCACGTTCAACGCGACGCGATCGCATGGGCTCGCGCTCTATGCGTTCGCTCGTGGACGCGAGGTCGGTGTGGACGTGGAGCGCCTCCAACCAGAGTTGCCATGCGATGAAATTGTGAAGCAATACTTTTGCCCGACGGAGCGGACGCGGCTGGCAATGCTGGTCGGCTCGCGGCGCACACGTATGTTCTTTGACTATTGGAGCGCAAAGGAGGCGCTGCTCAAAGCGCGGGGGGATGGCCTACCGGGAGGTCTGGATGACATTGACGTCCACCGGTTGGATGAAACCGATGAGGCGGTCATCGCTCAACGGATGTCACACGTATGGACCGTGAGGCGGCTTGAACCAAGCCCTCAATATGCCGCAGCAGTCGCTGTCGAGGGCACGGACGCCAACATCCGTTGCTGGGATCTCACTCTCGGAGGGTTGTTGTCGTCGACATGGGGAGCGCGTGGTGTTGCAGCCGTACTCAGGTGACCGCGCAACCTCGGCCATGGCGACGTCTCATCCGTCGACTGGTCCGAGTCGGTCGCCTGGACCCGGCCCGGTCGACGATGAGTTTCTTCTCTTCCCGACGTCGTTTGCACAGCAGCGCCTCTGGTTCCTGAACCAGCTGATTCCCAACAAGGCAGTGTACGTCGCCGACGTTGCGGTGCGGCTAGAGGGCGACGTCGACGTCGCGGCGCTGAGGTGGGCGCTGACCGCGATGATCGAGCGGCACGAGAGCTTGCGCACGACGTTCGTGGCGATCGACGGCGAGCCGTTCCAGCGAGTGACCGAGCGGATCGTGGTGCCACTCGAGGTTCTCGACGTCGGCTCTGTCGAGCGAGCCCGCGAGGCCGCGAGTCGCCTGGCTCTCGAGCAGTTTGACCTCGAGGTTGGACCGCTGTGGCGGGTCGCGCTGGTGCGCGTTGCCCGTGAGCAGAGCATTCTCGTCTTGTGTATCCATCACATCGTCACCGACGGCTGGTCCATGGGAGTGTTCTTCTCGGAACTGAGCGCTCTCTACAACGCGCGGGTGAGTAACCAAGACGTATCCCTACCGCACCTTCGGATCCAGTACGCGGATTTCGCGGTGTGGCAACGCCGTCAGCTGCAAGGGGAGCGGCTGGCGGAACTCCTCGGATATTGGCGGCACCAGCTCGACGGGTTGACGGTCCTGGAGCTGCCGACCGATCATCCCCGTGGGGCCGGCCCTACGTTTCGTGGTGGCAGCGTCCCGCTCTTGCTGCCGGCGGAGGCGACGGGCGGTCTGCGGGTTCTCGCTCAGGAGCAGGGTGCGACCATGTTCATGGCCGTGACGGCCGTGTTCGCGGCCCTGTTGGCCCGGTATAGCCGGCAGAGCGACATTGCGATCGGGACACCAATCGCCGGGCGCTCACACAGCGAGCTCGAGCCGTTGATCGGCTTTTTCGTCAACACGATCGTCCTCCGTTGCGACCTGCGCGGCGATCCGAGCTACCGGAAACTGCTGCGGGCGACGCGCGAGCGGGCGCTGGGCGCCTACGCCCACGAGGATCTCCCGTTCGAGAAGCTGGTCGAAGAGCTCCAGCCGGAACGCGACCTCTCCCGGAACCCCATCTTCCAGGTCACCTGTCAGCTCCACGAGCACTCGACAACAGATATCCGAACGCCAACTCCGTCGCGGGACGGCTCCCAGCCGTCACTGCGGTTCGCCTGGGCCACGCCGCCGGTGCGGGATCAGGCGAAGTTCGAGCTCGCGCTCAACCTGTGGGCGGCAGGCTGCGGGATGGCCGGCCGGCTCTCCTACAGTGCCGATTTGTTCGAGCGCGCGACGGCCGAGCGAATGGCGCGGCACTTCGCGCAGCTGGTGGCAGGGGTCGTGGCCGAGCCTGATCTGCCGTTGAGCCGGGTCACGATCCTATCCGCGGCTGAACGCAATCGCGAGCTGGTGCAATACAACCAGACCGCGCGGGAGGTCCCGTCTACGTGCGTACACGAGCTCGTCGAGGCGCAGGTGGAGCGGACGCCCGATGCGGTCGCGGTCATCGGTGGTGGGCGGCAGCTGAGCTATCGCGAGCTAAACGAGCGCGCCAACACGCTCGCTCACCTGCTGCTCGACCTGGGTGCCGGTCGGGATCGGCTGGTCGGGCTTCAGTTGCCGCGCTCGCCGGACTTGATCGTCGCGCTCCTCGGAGTCCTGAAGTCCGGCGCGGCCTTCCTCCCGCTTGATCCCAGCGACCCCGAGGCTCGGCGGCTGCAGATCGTCTCCGACGCGCAGCCTATCGCCGTGCTGGACAGGCTACCCGCCCTCGCCCCGAGGGCCGATGCCCCCGCCGTACGGGTTGAACCGTGCGACAGCGCGTATGTGATCTACACGTCCGGCTCCACCGGCAGCCCGAAGGGAATCCTCATCGAGCATCACTCGCTCGCCAACTACATCTCGTGGTTTAGCCGTACGGTTCTGAGCGGGGCCAGCCGAATTCCATTCATCACGCGGATCGGCTTCGACGCCTCGCTGAAGCAGGTGTTCGCGCCGCTGGTGTGTGGTATGCCGGTGTGGCTACCTCTGGACGAAGCGGTCATGGATCCTGTGACGCTGGCGAGCGAGGTGGCCGCGCACGCGGGCGTCGCGCTCAACTGCGTCCCCTCACATTGGGAGACGATCCTCGAAGCGATGGAGTCAGGGCGCGCCCCGTCGCTGAACAGCTCGCTCATCACGCTCATGTTGGGTGGTGATCCGTTTCCCCCGCGGCTCGCCGAGCGAACGTTCCGGCTCATGCCGGCTGTCCGGGTCTGGAATCTGTACGGGCCGACCGAGACCACATCAAATGCGCTGGCTGCCCAGCTCGAGCCGGGAGCGCCGGTAACCGTCGGCTCGCCGATTGACAATGTGCAGGCGTTGGTGCTTGATGAGCATCGGCAGCCGGTGCCGGCGGGGGTGCCGGGCGAGTTGTATTTGGGGGGCGAGGGTTTGGCGCGGGGTTATTTGAATCAGCCGGAGTTGACGGCCCGGCAGTTCACCGGCAATCCGAATCCGCCGTTTCAGCGGCTGTACCGCACGGGCGATCTCGTTCGCCGTCTTGCTGATGGGAATTTGCAGTATCTGGGCCGGCTCGATGAGCAGATCAAGCTTCGCGGGTTCCGGATCGAGCCGGGCGAGATCGATGCGGCGTTGACCGGCCATCCTGGGGTTCGCGCGGCCGCGACTATCCTGCGCGAGGATCATTCGGGCGATCCGCGGCTGGTGTCGTATCTGGTGGCCGAGCCGGGGGTGTCGCTCGAGGAGGTGCGCGAGCACCTTCGCCGCCGGCTGCCGGACTACATGCATCCGGCGCACCTGGTCACGCTGCCCAGGCTCCCGACGACGAGCAACGGCAAGATCGACAAACACGCCCTACCCCCGCCCCCG
>JAFASQ010000155.1 GCA_019244395.1 Solirubrobacterales bacterium
ACTAAAGCCAGCTCGGGCATGCCCTTCTCAGGATGACCTCGGCGTATCTGATCCTCGCCCATGGCCGGCGAACGAATGGGACGGTCAGCGTCCACGACCGGTCGCGCGCGGATACGGCTGCGCGACTCGCCGAGGGCGGGTTGTCGAGGGGCGCATAGCGGACCGTCGCCACTCGTCCGGCACCAGCGTCCGATGCCAGCGCAAGGGATATTCGCTTGCCGGGCGATAGCGGCAGCGCGCCGTTGCCGGGCATCTCGGTCGCGACTTGCTTTGACAAGAGCGGGTACGCGACTCCTCCCCGCGCGTCTCGCCGATGCGCGCGCAGAAACCCTCAGTCCACCGTCGTCCTCTCGAGCGAGGCGATCGCCTCACGCTCCAGGTTGGCCAGTCCCTCGTGGTGAGCGTAGACGGCAAGCGTGGCGGTCAAGAACAGCGCCAGCACGCGTGCGCGCAGCAGCTGCGCGTCTGTGACAGTCCCGTAGGTGTCCAGGAACTCGCCCCGCCCGACAGCCGGGAGTAGGCTCCAGAACAGCGGCAGGTCGATCGCCGGGTCGCCCCGGCAGATGTCGATCCAGTCAATGACCCCAGCCGCGCCACAGTCATCGTCCACCAGTAGATGCCGGATGTGCAGGTCGCCGTGGACGAGTGCCGACGACTCAGGCGTGCCCAGCCCGCGGGCGGCGTCGAGCACCTCGTGGATGCTTCCGGGCGCGCGCCACATCCCCAGCCGCTCAACCTCCGACAGCCGCTTTTCGGTGAGCGGTACGCGCTGCTCCATGTCCCCGCGTCCCATCGGGTCGCTGGGGAGCTCACCGGTTGGGTCGACCGCCGCAGCGGTGTCACCGTCGTGCAGCGCTCGCAGGAAGCCCGCGAGCGGACGCGCCAGCCGGCAACGGTCGGCATCGCTACAAGCCGAATCCGCCGTCTCCATTCCCGGGATCAGCGCCGCGCCAAAGAACGGCCACCGGTAATCGTCGACGGGCCGGCCGAAGAAGACAGGGATCGGGATCGGAAGCGGCACGAGCCGCGCGAGCCGCGGAAGTACGGCCATCTCGCGCTCGATACCAGCGATCACCACCCCGCGCCGCGGGAAACGGAACACCCACCGCCCGTCGACAAGCCACACCGTGTTGTCCCAACCTTCTGACAACAGGCGCAGCTCCACCGGCTCGAGCGAGTCAAACTGGCCCGCGATCAACCGGTAGGCCAGGTCCCGGTCCACGGTGACCTCTGCGCTCCACTCGTGCACCGCGCCAGCGTACCGGCGCGAGTCATCGATCAACCACTCCGCGCGGCACCACGCAGGCAGCCTTGGACAGGGTCGCGCGAGCTATGACTTGGAAGCTCGCCAACCAGCGGTTGCGAGTCCCCTCCATGAAGCCGAGTTGATCCGGGTGGCCGGGGTTGTAGTGCTGCTATGCCGGCCGGTAGCCGATGCCCAGTTGGTCGAAGATGAACGTGTAGGTGTCTGTGAGCTTGGTGATCGTCTCGTCGAGCGGGCTGCCGATCCCGTGTCCGCCAGATTCGATCCGGAGCAGGATGGGCTGGCTGGCGGCGGTAGCGGCTTGAAGCCGTGCCGCCATCTTCTTCGGGTGGTAGGCGTCGACTCGCGGGTCGAACTCCCCGCCGGTGAGCAGTGTCGCGGGATAGGCGATCCCGTCCCGAACGTTGTGGTAGGGCGAGTACGCCAGTAGCGCCTCGAACTGCTCGGGGTCCTGTACCGTGCCGAGCTCTTCGGCCACAAAGGTACCGTTCGGGTGCAGCTCGGCTCGTAGCATGTCCATGACCGGGACTAAGGCCACGACGGCGCGGGCCAGTTCGGGGTGCTGGGTGAGGGTCGCGCCCATGAGCAACCCGCCGTTGGACCCGCCGATGATGGCGAGCCGCTCGGTGCTGGTGACCCCCAAGTCGATCAGACGCCGCGCGCAGGCGGCAAAGTCGTCGAACACATGCTGCTTTGCAGTGAGTCGCCCGGTACGGTGCCACTCCTCGCCATACTCCCCGCCGCCGCGCAGGTTCGCCACAGCGAGCACACCATCCTGCTCCAGCCAGAGCAATCGGGTCAGGTCAAACCGAGGTTTGAGCGAGACGCCGAACCCGCCGTACCCGGTGAGGAGTGCCGCGGCCGAGCCGTCGCGTCGGGCGCCCGGTGCAGTCACAAGGGTCATCGGCACTTGGGCGCCATCCGCGGAGGTCGCGAACTCGCGGCGCACCTCGTAGCGCGAGAGGTCGAACGGCGTCATGTCAGCGAGCGCCGTGGGCTGCGGCTGCGCGCCGTCGGCCGCGCGCCACCAGACCCGTGGGCGGGTAAACGACTCGATGGCGTAAACGACCTCACGCGCGTCGAGCGTGCCGAGGCTTTCGATCGCGCAGACCGGCGGGACGTCGACCCCAGTGAGGTTGGCGCCGTCAGGGTCGCAGACACGCAGGCCCGATGGGCCACCGTCGACGTCGAGTAGCCACAGCCGGCTTTCCGTGGCGGCGAGACCCTCGATCGTGATCTCGGCCGCCGAGACGACACATTCCGTCTCTGCCACGGTGGCGCCATGCGACAGGGCGAGCCGGAGCACCTCGCCGCGCGGAGAGCGTGCACGCGAGAGCAAGTACAGCGCATCTCGGCCGAACACCGCCCAGATGCACCGGTCGGATATGTCGGCGACTTGCCACCAGTGGCCGCCGTCCTGCGGGCGGACGAACACCTGCCATTCGCCACCGTCGCCTTTCTGAGTCCGGTCCATCACCCAGCGTCCGTCCGAGGACGCCTCGAGAAAGTGCTCGACGATGCGCGGGTCGGCCAGCGGGCCGGGCTGATCGCAACGGTCCCGGTCTAGGGGCTCCCCAAGAGCGTGGTGCCAAACCTCCTGGAAGAACGCGAGGTCCTCCGGCCGACGCTCACCTGGCGCCGGCCCGCGGGTGTACCAGAACCCTGACGAGTCGCCCGCCCAGGCCAGGGATCCTCCGGCGGTTCCCCCCTGGACGCGGGGGATGCTGATGTCGACCGCTTCCCCGGACGCGATGCTGTACAGGTGCAGGGTCCCCTCCTCGCTGCCGTGCGACGACAAGGAGACGGCGACCAGCTCACCGTCTGGGGAGGGCACGAACCAGTCGATCGTCGTTACGCCCGTCTCGTCGATGCTGTTCGGATCGACCACCACTCGCGCGCCGGACACGTCATCGAGATCGGCCAGGGCCACAAGGACCGGCTGCTGCTTCGGCGGCTCGTGCCTGAGCACTACGTACGCCGCGCCCGCCCGTCGCGGCCCCTCGAACCCCAGCCCGTAACTGCCCCGACCCCAGCTCACCGACTCGGCCTTCGCGATCTCCTCCGCGCGCCGCCGCACCGCCGCATACGACGGCCGGCTGTCGAGAAACGCGCGAGTCTGCGCATTCTGCGCAGCCGTCCACGCCTTCGTCTCTTCAGACGTGGCGTCCTCCAGCCACCGGTAATCCTCGGTGACCGTCACCCCGTGGTAGGTGGTGCTGACTGTGACCCGCGGGGTGTCGATCCCCAGCAACGTCATCCCCGTTCGCCTCCCCACAACCCACACCGGTTCACCGGCCTTATACGCCCAAGCATCAGAACGACCCTACTGTTTCAAGCCCGATCCCGCTCAGCCCACTCACCCGGCGCCGCCGTCGGGCTAGCTCGCCCTGAAACCGCGCGGACTTGCCCCTGGGCGCCGAAGCGCTCTTGCGCTTCGGGCCGCGCGGATCGTGAAAGCACTTGTCGGTACTGCGTCTCGTCCCGCCGCTGAGGGCCTCAGGATGCCGGGATTGGCCAGCGCTCGGCGAGCTTGTGCGCGACGATCGCCGCGTCTTCTCCGAATCCGACGAGCGGCGAGGACTTGCGTTTGCGCAGGAAGTGCACCCCGCAGAAGAAGAGGCCCGGTACAACGGTACTGGCGCCCTCCCTCGTGGATCGGAAAGCCCACCTCGTCGAATGCGTCGAAGTGGCCCCAGCTCAAGTAGTCGGGCCGGAACCCGGAGGTAAAGATCACCGCTCCGAAGCCGGCGAGGTCAACGGTCTCCGGTGCCCACGCGTCAAACCGGGCGGGATCCGGCATCTCGGGGGTGCGGATCCCGCGCGCCGAGCAGAGCTTGGCGATCTTCTCGCGAGTTTCGTCGTAGCGGGCATCGCCATCGTCAGCGTGAACCCGCCCTCCGCGGCAGCACCGAGCGAGGTCACCTCGACACGCTCGCGCACTGGGGCCGCGAAGGAGGTCGCATACCCCTCCAGATGGCGCACGATGTCGTCTCGAGGCATGAAGCCGTTGGGAGCGTCGCCGGCATACTCGCCGCCTGGTAGCTGGACCGACCAGTTCGGGGTGACCAAGCAGAAGCTGTCCCAGCGATGCCGGCGAGTGCTCTCAGCGGTGTTCGGTGGCCAGCCGCAGCCCGAGGCCGATCAGGATCACTCCCGTGAGGCGATCCAGCGCGGCCTTCACGCGCGGCCTGCGCAGAAGGCCTGACGCCTTAGCGGCGACGAGCGCATACGCACACAGCCAAACAAGCGTCATCAGCACGAACACGCCACCCAACAGCAGAAACGGCACCAGCACGGAGCGTCCCGACCCGATGAACTGCGGCAGAAGGCTAGTAAAGAATGCTGCGATTTTAGGATTGCCCAGGTTGCTCAGCAGTCCCTGACGAAACCCGACCCGGGCGCCGACGAGGTTCGGTTCGCCCATCCCGGACTCGGTGTCTCCCCAGCGGTGCCGCGCGGCGCGCAATGCCTGGATCCCAAGCCAGATCAGGTACGCCGCGCCGATCAGCTTGAGGACGGTAAACGCGGTCGCGGACGCCCTGACGAGCGATGCCACACCGAACGCTGACGCGATCGTCCACACCGAAAGGCCGGTGTTGACGCCCAGCGATGTGCCAAGTGCTGCCCGTCGCCGGTGGAGCACAGCGTTCTTGGTGACCAACGCCATGTCCGGGCCTGGCACGACGATAAGGACCGCAGCGACGCCAAGGAACACGATGAGTGTTGCCCCATGGCCGCAGTCTTGCAGCGACCAGCGATGTCCGCGAGAGCCGGCAGGCGGCGACCTGCTTGGTGATCGGGCGACCCCTGCATCGACGTTTTCAGAGGAGCGCGCTGATCATCGCCTCTGCGACGTACCGGCCGTAGCGTTCGGGTGTCCAGCCGCGGCGTAGCACGAAGAGTTCGTAGAGCTCCGGTGAGCTGTAGGTCCAGAGGATGTCGGCGGCGTGCGCGAGCGAGATGCCGGGTCGGAGGTGACCGGCGTCGCGTAGCCGACGTGCGTTGGTGGTCATCCGTTTGAGTCGGGCGGCGTCGAGTTCGTCGTGTAGGGCGCGGACCTCTGGGTCGCTGGCGGCGACATTGCGGATCAGCAGCAGGATCGGGGACCCGCGCGGTGCGAGCTCTGCAACGAAGTCGCCCCAGGCTGTGATGATCGCGCGTGGGTCGCCCTCCTGTTGTTGGATCGCGTCGGATCTGCGCTCGGCTGGGATCGGGCCTTCGCCGTGGAGGGCGTAGTCGCGGATCGCGCGGATCAGGCCGGGTTTGCCGCCGAAGGACTTGTAGATCGTGTCGGCGGAGACGCCGGCGACGGCGGCGATCGCCTGCACGGTGGTCGCGGAATAGCCGTCACGTAGGAACATCCGCTCCGCGGTGTCGATGATCCGGCCGCGGGTTTGCCGTGCCTGCTCGCGGCGTCCGCTGCTGTCGTAGGTGCGCTTGGGCTTGACATCGGGTCGGTGACGGGCAATCATTCGTTCCAGTGTACTGGAACGAATGATGGCAGACATCAGCGCTTCACATTTGACGATCGATCGGTTGCTTCAGGCAACCACAGATCACGACCTCGAGACATTGGTGGCGTGCTTCGCCGAGGGCTATACGAATGAGACGCCGGTGCACCCCAGCCGCGGCTTTCACGGGAATGCTCAGGTGCGACGCAACTGGGAGCAGATCTTCGCGCTCGTGCCCGACCTGCGCGCCGAGGTCAAGCGACATGCGGTGGCCGGCGACGTGGTCTGGACCGAATGGGAGATGACGGGCACCCGTCGGGACGGAAGGGCGCACTGCATGCGGGGGGTCATCATCTTCGGAGTCGGCGACGGCGTTATTCAATGGGCGCGCTTCTATCTCGAGCCGGTCGACCTCAACGGGGACAGCGTCGACGACGCCGTGCGCGCGCACGTGATGGGCTGATGATCGCGATCGCCGGTGGTACCGGTCGCTTGGGCAGCCTCGTGGCCCGGCGACTGACCGAGCGCGGCCTGGAGGTCCGCGTGATCACTCGCGATCCCGCGCGTGCGGGTCACCTCCGCGAGCTGCCAGTGCAGATCGTGACCGCGGACATCCGGGACCGCCTGGGCATCCCGGCCGCGATCGCAGGCACGACCACGGTGATTTCTGCTGTGCACGGGTTCGCTGGTCCGGGCAAAGTGTCACCCGAGTCGGTCGATCGCGCGGGCAACGCAAACCTGATCGACGCGGCCGCGGAACTCGGCGTCGACGTGATCCTGATGTCGGTCGTCGGCGCGTCGCCGGAGCACCCGATAGAGCTGTTCCGCGCCAAACACGCAGCTGAGCGACACCTCATCAACAGCGGGGCGGCCTGGACGATCGTGCGGGCCACCGCATTCGTCGAGCTGTGGTCCGAGATCCTGCGCAAACCGATCGTGTTCGGCAACGGCGAGAACCCGATCAACTTCGTGTCTGTCAACGACGTCGCCGCAGTCGTCGAGCGCGCCACCCTGGAGCAGAACCAGCGAAGCCGTGTGATCGAGGTTGGCGGTCCCCGGAACCTCACGTTCAACGAGCTCGCCTCAATCCTGCGGCACGCGCGAGGCGAATCGGCCAAGGTGCGACACATCCCCCGCCCGGTGCTCCACGTAGCTGCGCGATTCAGCAGCCAGGCACGCGCCGCGATCGCGATGGACACGATCGACATGACCTTCACGCCCCGGCCGCCACGACCAGGCCAGCCGGTGACCGACCCCCTCGACGCCCTCGAACACCCTGCCGCGAGAACCGGGAACAGGGGGTAGCCCGGCGGCTATTCCGGTCTCTCCCGACGTCGTCCCCCGCGCGTACGCCA
>JAFASQ010000171.1 GCA_019244395.1 Solirubrobacterales bacterium
TATATATATATATATATGGATGTTTTTCGACTAGGCTCCGCTGAAAGCCGCTGATCCCAGGCCGCTGCGCTGCCAGGGATCGCAGCCCGCTTCGCGTGATCGCAGCTCGCGTAAACCCGCCGGCGGCCGCGTTCGTCCATCGCCCCGGTAGCCGGTTGAGCCTTCCCGCCGCACGCCAGGAAGGATCCGGCGCGCATCAGCGTCCTCGCCTGGCATGTCGAAGCCATACCAGATCGTCGTCCCCCTCGTCCTCGTCGCTGCGTGCCTGCTGCCGGCGGTCGCTGTTCCCTCGCGCGTCATGTGGCCAAGGCTTGGATGACCCGGTTCGAGGCCGCCTTGCGCGCCGGACGCACCTCCTGCCGCGCTCGGTCGACGGCTTCTCGTTCATGACCCTGCCGGCGCCCATTTCGCGCAGACGTACCGCGAGCGGGGGCGGACCCGCGCCACGACGATCTGGTTCGACTACCGCATACCGAATGGCTGACGCTCAAGCAGCGCCTTGTCCCATGTTCGGCCCGGGATCGGCGATGCTTGGTCTGTCGTGTTGTGGCGAGCCAATGAGCACGAGGAGCTGACCGACCGAGGCTGGGACGAGCGCCGCGCCGCGGCGGCGCTCGCGGCGATCGTGGATGACGCCGAGGGAGCCTGCGAGGACGGGTTCTGGCCCGGTCATCCTCTCGATGACGTGGGCGAGCGGCCGTCGCTGTGCGGCCTTTATTTCGGCAGCGCCGGGATGGTTTGGGCGCTGCACCAACTGGGATCCGCCATCGATGCGCCGGAGATGCTCGCAGCAGTTCTCGATCACTACCGAGCCGCGCCACACATCGAGGAGCGGGTGCACGCACCGAGCTACTGGATGGGAGAGACCGGACTGCTCGTCGTCGCCGCATGCGTCGGTTCTCCAGCAGCCGATCGGGAACGTCTACGCCGGCTGGTGCGGGAGAACCGGAACCATCCGACTTGGGAGCTGATGTGGGGGTCGCCGGGAACCACGCTCGCCGCGCGCTGGTGCGGGCTTGAGGAGGAGTGGCGCGAGAGCGCGCGCCTGCTGGCCAAGCGCTGGGAGGAGGAGGAAACCGGCGTGTGGACGCAGACTCTCTACGGCCGCGTCGCGCACTACCTCGGCCCCGCGCACGGCTTTGCCGGCAACGTGCACGCGCTCCGCGGCTCCCTCAGCGACCGCGTCCTGCGTGAACGCGTGGCGCCCGTGCTCGACCGCACCGCACTGCGCGAGGACGACCTGGCCAACTGGCCGCCCGTCACCCCCGCCACTCAAAGCCCCGGTGCGAACCGCGTGCAGTGGTGCCATGGCGCGCCGGGAATCGTTCACGCCCTCGGCGACTTGATGGAACTCGAGCTTGCCTTGGCCGGGGGCGAGCTCATCTGGCGCTCCGGGCCGCTGCGCAAAGGCGCCGGGCTATGCCACGGCACCGCCGGAAACGGCTGGACGTTTCTCAAGCTGCTCGCGCTGACGGGCGACGAGCGGTGGCTAGAACGCGCCCGCCGGTTCGCCACCCACGCCATCGAGCAGGTCGGACGTGAACGCACGCGTGTCGGGCGCGGCCGATACACGCTCTGGACGGGCGACATCGGCGTGGCGCTCTACCTCCGTGCCTGTATCGATGCGGACGCGCGTATGCCGACTTTCGACTACGTGTAGGGGTCGCGCGCGTCGCGAAGGTGACGCGCCTCAGCGCGCGGCTTCGTACTCGTCGTGGCGCCGCACCCACATCGGTTCGGACGGATCCTCGGCCCGGCCCTTGGCTGTCCGGTCGAGCAGGCCGTAGTAGGCCATCGCCGGCTCGAGACCGCGGGCGGTCGTGACGTACGTCCGGTAGACAGTTCCGTCGGACAGTACGTAGGCGCTGAGGCCCGGACCTTCCGTTACATACCCCGCGGCGTCGGTCCCGCACATACGCGCGTTCTGCTCGACGGTGGCCGGGATCTCACCCTGCAAGAACGGCCTTAACTCCTCCTCGGTGTGCTGGAAGCCTAGGTCGCGGTTGAAGTCGCTGCCGGCGCTCGACACCCAACCGAGTGACCAGCCCATCCGCTCGCGGTAGGCCAGTAGCTTCTCGAGCGGCGCGCGGGCGGCGAGGAGCAGAGTCGTGTCCCTGGCCCTCAGGTGGGCGGCCTGCGGAGCGAGCGTATCGGCGATCGACGAGCAGACGGGGCAGCCAGCCTCATAGGGTGGGCCGAACATGAAGTGGTAGACGAGCAACTGGGAGCGCCCGTCGAACAGCTCGGCGAGCGTCTTCGTGCCCTCCTCGGTCTCGAACCGGTACTCCTTCTCGACCGCGACCCAGGGCAGCTCGCGCCGCTTCCTGGCCAGCTCGTCGCCGCGCCGAGTCAGCTCCTTTTCCTCCTTGAGCAGCTCGTCGCGCTCGGCCTGCCACTCCTCCTGTGTGCCGATTCTGTGCTCGGGCATCAGCTTGGTCTCCTCGATGGGACTGCGGGCTCGCGCTATATCTTCTCCGAGTCCCGAGGGCTGGACCACGGTGTCGGGCTGATCGGGGTGAGCCGCAACCGGATGGGGCTCTCAACCGGAGTTCCGCTCATCGCCTTCGAGCGCCGCCTCCGCGAGCGCGATGGCGCCCAGCACGCCGGCGCGATCGCCCAGCGCCGGCGGGACCAGAAAGGCGTCGATCTCTTCGCCCAGGAGCGGGCTCTCCAGATAGCCCCCGAGCAAGCCGCGAAGCCTTGTGCGGACCTTATCCAGGAGCCCGGCTCGCTCCATAACCCCGCCGCCGGCGACGATCCTCTCGGGCGAGAAAACGCACACGATGCTCAGGATCCCGAGCGCGAGGTACTCCGCTTCGAGATCCCAGCCGGGATGCTCGTCGGAAAGGTCACTTCCCGGGATGCCCCAGCGCTGCTCGATCGCGGGACCGCTGGCGAGGCCCTCCCAGCAATCGCCGTGCATCGCGCAGGCGCCCGGAAAGGGATCGCGATCTCGATCATGGGGGATCCGGAGGTGACCGACCTCGGGATGGATGAGCCCATGCCACGGTTTGCCGTCGATCAGCAAGCCCGCACCGATTCCGGTCCCGACGGTTAGATAGGACAGGGCGCCGGCCTGGGCGCCCGCGCCCCAGCGATACTCGCCGAGCCCGGCGGCGGCAACGTCGTGGTCGAACGCGACCGGCACCGCGAGTCGATCGCGCAGGACAGGCGCAACCGCCACGTGCCGCCAGCCTACTTTCGGCGTCGTCGTCACGTAGCCCCACGTCGGGGACCGCGGGTCGACGTCGACCGGCCCAAACGAGCCGATCCCGATCGCCTCGGGCCTGGGCCGGGCCCGGAAGAACTCGGTTATCCGCTCCAGCGTGTCGTCGGGACGGCCGGTTGGGAACTGCTCCTCGCGCGCGATGTCGTCCGGCCCGGCGCCGACCGCGCATACGCACCACGTGCCGCCGGTTTCGACTCCTCCGTAAAGCCTCGTCATCGGTCGCCCCGTGGGGTCGAGAATGTCGGGCGCTCCGTGCTCCGAGCCATGATCAAGGATCAATAGCAGCCGCCCGGCCAACGTGGCTCGTGACGGGGGCGTCGTATGCGCCGCCCCCGTCACACGGTCAGATCACCCTCCGTAGCCGGCCGCCGGCGCTTGCCCGTGCGGGCCACCACCCTGGAAGGCATTGAACGAACTGTCGAGGTGAATCTCGACCTTGCTGCCGTCGGACTTGGCGACGGTTACTTCGTAGCCGTTCCCGGTGTAGTCGGTCGTCACCGCGTCCGCGGTGCCGCCACCGGCCGCCTTGACCGCGGCCGCCTGGGCCTTGGTGGCCGCAGCACCTGTCACGGTCTTTTCAGCGTCCTCGTGCGCGGCGGTGCCATGGGCCGGCCCATTGAATGCCGGCCGCGCCGGCGGAGTCCCGGCCGTGGAGCTCGATGGAGTCCCGGCCGTGGAGCTCGGCGTCGTAGCCGACGAAGACGTGGCGGCATTGGCCATCGTCGCGCCTCCGATGACGGCCGCGCCGACGGCAGCGCCGGTCACGAGCATCGATCTGATGTTCCTCATCTCTCTCCTTTGGGTTGACTGAGAGGACGAGGCAGATCGTCCGGCGCGCGCGTGAGCCGGTTGCGAGAACCGCGTGAGAATTACGTCGGAACGCTCGCGCCGAGTCCGAACCGGCGGCTTAGGAGACCACCGAGGAGGTGGCGGAAACCTCCTCCGGGGTCGCGCGTTGAGCATGGCCCTCGGTCGGGATCGTGAACCAGTGACCGCTGGGACACCGAACCTTGACGTGCTCGACCGGGGCAGGCACGCCGTACAGGACGAAGCGGTCGACTACCTCCATCCGTGTACCGCAGGTCGGGCAGTCGTACTCGAGGCCGGTTGGGGCTTCGTGGTTTGGATCCTGAAACATGCTGGCTCGCCTTCTACCGTGTTTGGTGTTCTTGTAGATGAGCCACCGCCGGGCTTGGTGATACATGCAGTCAGGTTCGAAGCACGCACACAGCTCCCCCCTCCGTGCCGCCATCATCGGCGCTGGACCCAGCGGGTTCTATGCCGCGGGACAGTTGCTCGCGGTGCAGGAGCCATGTTTCTCGGTCGACCTCTACGACCGCCTGCCGACGCCGTACGGGCTCGTCCGATCCGGCGTCGCTCCCGACCACCCGAAGATCAAGTCGGTTACCCGGGCCTACGACAAGACTTCGCGGCACGAGCGATTTCGCTTCTTTGGCCACGTCGAGCTCGGCCGCGAGATCAGCCGCGAGCACCTCTTGGCGCATTACCACGTCGTCTGCTACACGATCGGCACCTCGATCGACCGGCGACTGGGGATCCCGGGCGAGGAGCTGCGCGGATCGCACGCCGCCACCGAGTTCGTCGCCTGGTACAACGGCCATCCCGACTACTCGGGGCTCGAGGTCGATCTGCAAGCCAGGCAGGTCGTGGTCGTCGGGGCGGGCAACGTCGCGCTCGACGTCGCTCGCATGCTCGCTCTGGCCCCGTCCGAGCTGGCCGTCACCGACACAGCCGACCGCGCGATCGAGGTGCTGAGCTCGAGCGGGATAGAGGACATCACGATCCTCGCCCGTCGCGGTCCGCTCCAGGCCGCCTTCACGAATCCGGAGCTCCTCGAGATGGGCGAGCTCGAGCGCGGCGATGTCGAGGTGATCGACGGCGAGCTGGACGAGCTTTCGGCGATCGCCCTCGAGCAGGCCGACAAGACCCGCAGGCGCAACGTCGAGATCCTGCGGGAGTATGCGGCCCGTCCTAATACCGGCAAGCCGATCACCGTGCGCTTCCGCTTCCTCGCATCTCCCGTCGAACTGCTCGGCGACTCAGGGGGACACGTCCGCGCCGTGAGGATCGAGCGCAACGCAATCGTCGCGCGCGACGATGGCGCGCTCGCGGCACGGGGCACCGGGAACTTCGAGGAGATCCCCGCCCAGCTCGTGTTCCGCTCGATCGGCTACACCGGCCAGCCCGTCGCCGATATCCCCTTCGACGAACGCCGCGGCCTGATCAGCAACGAGGGCGGACGGGTCACGGACGTTGACGGGACCCACCAGGTCGGCGAGTACGTGTCCGGCTGGATCAAGCGAGGCCCGTCCGGGGTGATCGGGACGAACAAGAAGGATTCCCAGGACACGGTTGACAAGATCCTCGCGGACGCAGCCGCCGGTCGCCTCAACCATCCCGTCTCCGACGACGTCGAGACGATGCTCGCGACGCATGCCCCGCACGCGGTGACCTGGGAGGGATGGCAGGCGATCGATGCGGTCGAGACGGCCGCCGGCGAAGCCTCGGTCCCCGGCCGACCGCGGGTGAAGCTCACCGAGTGGGACGCCCTGCGCGAGGCGGCCAGGTCGGTCCTGACGAACCCCCCTCGCCGCTGATCGCGCTCTGGCCAGGCCGTGGGCTGACGAACCCCTCGCCGCTGATCGGGCGCTGGCCAGGCGCGGAGATCCGCCTCCACGCGCGCAGAGCGCGCAGCCGCCGGCGTTGACTTAAACTGACGCGTCAGTTAAAAAACGGCCGTCCGGCTGGCGATGCGTCCGCCAGTCACGAAACGCGATGCCGGCCGCCACCCGTTCGACCCGCCCTCTCCGCCACCCGGCGCGACCGGAGGAGATCCTCGGAGCCGCCTGCCGTGCGATCGTCGAACGCGGCTTCGCGCAGACCCGCGTCGCCGACATCGCCGAGGCGGCCGGAACCTCCACCGGCACCATCCACTACTACTTCGACTCCCGCGAGGAGGTGCTCGTCGAAGCGTTGCGTTGGGCCTCCGAACAGCTGTTTGCGCGGGTGAGCGCGTCCGCCGGCGCGTCAGCGCTCACGCGTCTTGCCCGCCTGCTCGAGCTTTCCATCCCCTATGCCGACCCGGAGGAACGCGGCGATGAGTATGTGCTTTGGCTGGAGACGTGGACGCTCGTGCTGCACGATCGCGCCCGTCTGCGTGCGCTCGCGGATCTCTCGCTGCGCTGGCGGGAGTTCTTCTCCCACCCAGTCGAGCGCGGCACCGCCGACGGCACGTTCCGCCCGGTTAGCGATCCCGATGTGGTGGCCGACCGCCTGATCGCGCTCGTGAACGGGCTCGGATTCGAGACCGCCGTCGGCTACCCATGGGCCACGGCCGAGCGCATGCGAGCTCTGCTGCTCGACTTCGCGGCCGAGCAACTCGGCGTATCGACCCAGGCGCTCGACCAGGCCATGCGGACGGAGCGGCGGTGAGCGCAGCCGCCACGCACACCCGGCGCTCGCTCGCGCCACTGTTCGCACCGGCCTCCGTCGCGGTCGTGGGGGCGTCGAATGACCCCCGCAAGTGGGGCAACTGGCTGGCCCGCGGCGCCGTCAGCGGGGAATCCCGCCGGCCCGCCTACCTGGTCAACCGGCGCGGCGGCGAGATCTTGGGACGCCGGGCCTACCGCACCCTGGACGAGCTCCCCGAGCCGCCCGAACTGGTCGTGCTCGCGGTTCCCATCGCAACTCTCGAGGAAGCTGTCGACTCCGCGCTCGCCGCGGGCGCCCGGGCGATCGTCGCGATCAGCGCGGGCGCGAGTGATAGCGCGGCGACGGCGGCACTCGACGCCGCCCTGGCCGCCCGCGTGCGGGCAGCCGGCGCGGTCATGCTTGGACCCAACTGCCTCGGAGTGCTCGACAACGGCGAGGGCCTCCAACTGGCCGGCGGCCCGCTGCCACCGGGGCCGATTGGGCTCATATCCCAGAGCGGGAACCTGGCCCTCGAGCTCGGACGGCTCGCCGCCGAGGACGATCTCGGCTTCTCGCGCTTTGTCTCGCTCGGCAACCAGGCCGATCTCGACGCCACCGAGATTCTCCTCGACTTGGCGGAGCATTCCGATACCCGGCTCCTCGCCCTGTACGTCGAGGACTTCCGGGACGGCCGTGCCTTCGCCCGCGCCGCCCGCGATGTGATCCGCGCCGGGAAGCCCGTGCTCGTCCTCGCCATCGAATCCGGCGATGCGACGACGCGCGCGGCCCGTTCCCACACCGGCGCGCTGGCCTCCGGCGGCGGCGCCGTCGATGCGGCCTTTCGCGCTGCCGGGATAGAGCGCGTACGAACCCCCCGAGAGCTCATCGACATGGCCCAGGCGCTGCTCCGCTCGACGCGACCTACCGGACGGCGGGTGGCGGTGCTTGCCGACGGCGGCGGTCATGGGATCATCGCCGCCGGCCTGGCCGGCGCCGCCGGCCTCGAGCTCCCCGTCCTCGGCGCGGACACCGTCGCATCCCTCCGAGAACAGCTTCCGGCCACCGCAGCCCTCACCAACCCGGTCGATCTCGCCGGCGCTGCCGAGCAGGACGCCGGCGCGTTCGACCGCACCGCCGAGGTGATCCTCGGCTCCGCCGAGGTCGACGCGCTGCTCGTTACCGGCTATTTCGGCGGGTACGGCGAGTACGCGAGCGACGTGGCGGAGAGCGAACTCAATGCGGCGCGTCGTCTGGGCCAGATCGCGCAAGCAACCGGGCGCCCGATCGTCGCCCACACCATGTATCCCCAGTCGCCCGCCGCTTACACGCTCCGCGAGGGTGGAGTTCCCACCTACGCCTCGGTGGATCAGGCGGTCGCGGTGCTAGGCCGGCTGGCCACCCCCCGCGTCGGCCGTCCGAGCGCGATACCCGAGGTTCCCCCATCCGCGCCGCCCGCTGAGGGCGATGGCTACCTGGCGGCGCGCGATCTGCTCGCGGCAGCCGGCGTGCGGTTCGTGGCCCAGCGGACGGTGACGAGCGTCGGAGCAGCGGGTCAGGCGGCGCGTGAGATCGGCTACCCGGTCGTGCTCAAGGCGCTCGGGCTCCTTCACAAGTCGGACGCCGATGGGCTTGTGGTCGGGCTGGCCGACGAGGCCGCGCTGGTCGGCGCCTACGGACGCCTGGACCGCCGGCTGGCGCCGTCAGCGTTCTCGGTCGAGGCGCTGGCGCAGGTGTCCGAGGGGGTCGAGCTGCTGATCGGCGCGCGCTGGGATGCGCGGTTCGGGCCGGTCGCGCTGGCCGGTGCCGGAGGCATCTACGCTGAGATCCTCCGCGACAGCGCCGTCGCCCTCGCGCCCATCGACGAGGAGCAGGCCCAGTCGATGCTGCGCTCGCTACGAATCGCCCCTTTGCTTCTCGGCGCGCGCGGACGGCCGCCGCTCGCCCTCGGCGCTGCCGCCGGCGCGCTGGTGCGCCTTGCGCACGCCGCCGCGATCCACCCCGAACTTTCCGAGATCGAGATCAACCCGTTGCTCGTCACGGGCACCGAGGCCATCGCCCTCGACGCACGCGTCGTCCCCGCCTTGCCACTCGGCCACGAGGAGACCGATTGAAATGGCCCGGCCTCGCACGCGCCGCGCTTGAGTTAGAGGGCACGTCGGACATCCATCGGCTCGTCAAAGCACGGGGCATCCTGCGCGGCTGACGTTGAGCCCGCTCGCAGTGAGGTCAGCTGCGCCGCTCGAGCTCGCCCCTCACCATCCGCTCAAGCGCAGTCAGGGCCAGCTCCAGGTCGGCCTCGTCGGTGTCCTCCTCGCGGGTGTGTGACAGGCCCCGCTTGCTGCGTACGAACAGCATCACGGTCGGGATGCCGGCCTCTGCGACGCGCGCGGCGTCGTGCAGCGGCCCGCTGGGCAGCCGGACGTCGTGCCCCTGCAGATCGGCGACGATGGCGCTCGCTGCCGCGACCATGTCCGCGTCGAAGTGGATGGGCGAGACCCGGAACAGCGGCGACCAGTCGACCTCGACGTGCTCGTCCGCAACGATGGTGCGACCCGCCTCCATGGCTGCCTCATGGAGATCTCGCAACGTGTCGGCGTCGACATGGCGCTGGTCCACGAGCGCCGTGGCGACTCCGGCCACCGCGGTTGGGATCCCCGGCTCGGCATCGATCCGGCCGACGGTCCCGACCCCGCCGCTGGTCCGGGCCAGGTCGCGGACGGCAAGCGCCAGCCGGGCGGCGGCCGACAGCGCGTCGCGTCGCTGGTCCATCGGCGTGGAGCCGGCGTGGGCGGCCTGTCCGGTGAACCTGACCGCCCACCGTTCGGTTCCGTAGACGCCCGTGACCACACCGAGCGGGAGGCCGCGGGCCTCGAGCACCGGGCCCTGCTCGATGTGCAGCTCGATGTAGGCGACGGCGTCGGCCAGACGCGAGCGCGACTCGCCCATCCGGTCCACGTCGACGCCGTGGGCGGCGAGTGCATCGGCTGCGCCAACGCCGTCGGCGTCACGCAGACGGCGCACGAAGTCGGGGTCGTGCTGGCCGGCCGCAGCCATTGAGCCGAGCAAGCTGAGGCCGAAGCGGGCTCCTTCTTCGTCGGCCCAGTCGACGAGCTTGACCGTGAGCGGGGGTGGTCCGTCGGCGGACAGCGAGCGCAGCACCTCGAGCGCCGAGAGCACGCCGAGGCAGCCATCGAGCCAGCCTCCGTTCGGGACGGAGTCGATGTGGCTGCCGACGATTAGCGTTTCCGGCGAGCGTCCGCGCAGCGTGGCCCACACGTTGCCCGCTTCATCCCGGTCGACCTCGACCGGAAGCTCGGCGAGTAACTCCCGCTCCCAGTCGCGCGCTTGCGCCCAGGTGTCCGTCCAGGCCAGGCGCTGGGCGCCGCGCTCGTCTCCCGTTAGCCGCGCCAGCTCTCGCAGCTCGGCGATCATTCTCCTCGCGTCGGCGGCCATCGAGCGGCTTCGTCAGTGGGTCAGGCGGTGGCCTGCTGCCGCGTCGGCAGCTGCTCGCCGAACCGCGCCCGGCGCAGGAACTGCCCGGCGCCGGGGGCGGCCACAAGTTCGTCGTGGTCCACGACCACCTGCCCGCGCACCAGCACGACCTCAGGTGCTCCGATCACCTCGGTGCCCTCGTACAGGTTGTAGTCGACGTTGCTGTGATGAGTCGCCGCCGACAGGGTGAGCGGTTTCTCGCTATCCCACACCACGATGTCGGCGTCGGCGCCGGCGGCGATCGTCCCCTTACGCGGGAACAGGCCGAACAGTCTCGCCGGCTGGGTGCAGCAGAGATCGACGAGCTGGTTCATGGTCAAACGACCCTGGCGCACCCCGAAGTGATGCAGCATGTGCAGCCGATTCTCCACCCCTGGACCGCCGTTGGGGATCTTCGAGAAATCGTCGCGGCCCAGCGTCTTCTGGTCACTCCAACGGAACGGGCAGTGGTCGGTGGAGACCGCCGATAGGACACCGGTGCGCAGCGCCGACCACAGATGCTCGTGGTTCTTCACCGGGCGCGGCGGCGGTGTATATACGTATTTGGCCCCGGCGAAGTCCGGCTCCTCCAGGCGGCTCTCGTCGATGAACAGGTACTGGACGCAAGTCTCACCCCAGGTTCGCCAGCCTCGTGACCGCGCGATCGCGATCGGCTCGACCGACTCCTGGCACGAGACGTGGACGACGTACAGCGGGCAGCCGGCGATATGCGCCAGCATCACAGCGCGGTTGGTCGCCTCGGCCTCGGTCTGCGGCGGGCGGGTGGCGGCGTGCCAGCGCGGCTCGGTCTTGCCGTCAGCCAACGCCTGTTTGACGAGCACGTCGATGGCATCACCGTTCTCCGCATGGACCATCACGAGAGCACCGGTCCGCGCCGCCACCTGCATCGTGCGGAACAGCGTCTCGTCGTCGACCATGATCGCGCCCTTGTACGCCATGAACAGCTTGTAGCTGGTGACCCCTTCGTCCGGGACGCGCGCAACGTCCTCCAAGCGGCCCCCGTCGTGGAGGTCGGTGATCGCCATGTGGAAGCCCACGTCGATCACGGGCGGGCACCGGTCTATCTTCTCGTGCCACGTCGCCAGCGCCTCGGGGATCGACTGGCCGGGCGCCTGAAGGCAGAAGTCGATGAGTGCGGTGGTTCCCCCGAAGGCCGCCGACACCGTCCCCGAGGTGAAGTCGTCGCAACTCACGGTCCCGCCGAACGGCATCTCCATGTGCGTGTGGGGATCGATCGCCCCGGGGATCACGTACTTGCCGGCCGCGTCGATCACGCGGTCAGCCGAGCCATCGAGCGACGTTCCCACAGCGGCGATCGTCTCTCCCTCGATCAGCACATCCGCCACATAGTCGTCCACGGCGGTGATGATCCTCCCGCCCTTGATGAGCACGCTCATGCTCGTCCTCCTGTTCGTTGTCGGCCGGTCGCGGCTCGCTCCTAATCAGGTCACGGTGGACGGCTGGAACTGCGGGATGATCTCCCGTCCGTAGCGCTCCATGGTCTCGTCCAGTTCAGAGGTCATCAGGTAAAGGTTCACCTGCTTGACGCCCAGCCGCTCGAGCTCGCGTAGGCGCCCAATCTGCTGATCGGCGTCGCCGAGCAGGCAGAACCGGTCACAGATCTCATCGCTGATGTACTGGCCGTGGCTGGCGCCGACGCGGCTGTGCTCGCTGTAGTCGTACTCCTCGACGGCGAGCGCGAACTCGGTCAGGGCCGACGGGATCTCGCCGTCGGTGCCATAGCGGGCGATCAGATCCTTGACGTGGTTGGAGACCATCGCCGGGAACCAGCGCGTCTCCTCGCGCCAGCGCGGCAGGTCCGCGTCGAGGACCGCCGGAGCGCAGACGATCGGGGCCAGCGCGTCAGCGTCGCGGCCGGCCTCGACCGCGGCCGCGCGGGCGCGTTCGATAATCCAGCGAGTGATCTCGGGGTCGGCTAGCTGGATGACGACGCCGTCGCCCACGCGACCGGCGACGCCCAGCGCTCGCGGACCGTACCCGGCGACGTACATCGGGATCTCGGGCCTGCCCTCGGCCCAGGGCAGGTGCAGCGTCTTGCCATTCCACTGCACTTCGCGGCCGTTCATCAAGGCCTTGATCATCTCCAGCGACTTCTCAAACCGAGCCACCGGCACCGGGTCCAGGCCCACCACCCGCCGTGATGAATCCCCGCGGCCGATGCCCAACGCCATGCGTCCTGCGCTGACGTCCTGGAGGGTCGCGTACGCGCTGGCGGTCACCGTCGGCTCGCGGATGCCCGGATTGGTCACGCAGTGGCCGAGGTGGATTCGCGATGTCGCCAATGCGGCCATCGTGAGGAAGACATAGCCCTCCTGCCACAGGATGTGCGAGTCATACGTCCAGCCGTGGCTGAAGCCGAGTTCCTCGGCTCGCACGACACGTTCGACAAAACGCCGCGAAGGCGGGTCCGGCAGGAACGTCGCGCCGAAATCGAGCATCTCTCTCCTCTCGCGACCTGGTGGATGCCTCTAGTCGAAGCCTAACCCAAGTCCCGCCCCGGGCCTAGGATCCGCTGGATGCCGCGTTCCCCCTCCGCCCTCCCCGATTCCGCCACCGTGGTCGTGATCGGCGGCGGGGTCATCGGCACGAGTGCGGCGTTTCACCTCTCCGAGGCCGGCGTGGACGTCGTGCTTGTCGAGCGCCGCCAGCTCGGCAGCGGATCGACGAGCCGGGCCGCCGGCGGGGTGCGCACGCAGTTCTCCGATGTTCTCAATATCGAGATCGCCAAGCGCAGCCTGGCCGCGTTTCGCGACTTTACCCGCCGCCCGGGCTGGGAGATCGACCTCAAGGAGGTTGGATACCTGTTCGTGATTACGCGCGAGCAAGACCTCCGGGCCTTCGAGCAGAGCGTGGCGCTGCAGCGCGAGCACGGACTCGATTCGCGTATCCTGACCTCACGCGAGACGTGTGAGCTGTGCTCGCTGCTCGAGGGTGATGACATCCTCGGCGGCTCGTTCTCGCCCGGCGACGGGCATGCCACGCCCGATGGGGTCGTACAGGGCTACGCGTCCGGAGCACGCGCGCTCGGCGCCCACCTCCGCACCGGTTGCGAGGTGCTCGCGATCAGTACGAGCGGCGATCGGATCACCGAGGTTATGACCGACGCCGGTCCCATCCGCACCAATGTGGTCATCTGCGCGGCCGGACCGTGGTCGCGAGCCTGCGGCGCGATGGTCGGCGTCGACCTTCCGGTGGTGCCACTCCGGCGTCAGATCCTGTTCACCGAGCCGATGCAGGGGCTGCCCAACAAACTGCCGATGACGATTGACTTCGAATCGAGCTTCTACTTTCACCGCGAGGGTCCTGGCTTGCTGATGGGAATGTCAGATCCGTACGCTGCGCCGGGCTTCAGCGTCGAGACGACCGATGACTGGATCCCCGATCTGATGGCAGTGGTGCGGCGGCGCGCGCCGCGAATCGCCGACATAGGCATCCGCGGCGGCTGGGCCGGGCTCTACGAGATGACGCCCGATCACAACGCGATCATCGGTGAGGCGGATACCGCCTCGCGGTTCCTTTACGCCACCGGGTTCTCCGGTCACGGATTCCTGCAAGGGCCGGCGGTCGGCGAGATCCTTCGCGACATGGTCCTCCGTCGACCACCATTCATCGACATCGCCCCATTGAGTGCCGACCGGTTCGATGCCGCCGCGCTCCGTCCCGAGTACAACGTGGTGTAGAACGCGGGGAGCACAGCGATGACTTCGACCACACCTGTCCCCGAGATCCGAGTCTCCTCGACTGGGGAGCTACGCGGCCGAGCCGGCCACAGCCTCGAGCGGTGCGGCGTCGAGCTCGGATCGGGCGGCCGGCTAGCGATCCATGCGCGCTCGCCGATCACGGGCGAGGACCTGTTCGACGTGCCGGCGGCCGGAGCTGCGCAGATCGAACGGGCCGTGGCAGCGGGCAAGACGGCGTTCGGAACCTGGAGGACCGTACCTGCGCCCGCCCGCGGCGCGCTTGTCAAGCGGTTTGGTGCGCTGGTGGGCGAGCACAAGCGCGATATCGCCGAGCTGATCACGATCGAGGCCGGGAAGATCCACTCCGAGGCGCTCGGTGAGGTTCAGGAGGTGATCGATATCTGCGACTTCGCCGTCGGGCTATCGCGTCAGCTCGATGGCCGGACGATGCCATCGGAGCGAGCGAACCACCGGCTGATGGAGACCTGGCACCCGCTCGGCGTCGTGGCCGTGATCTCGGCGTTCAACTTCCCGGCTGCGGTGTGGTCCTGGAACACCGCAGTCGCCCTTGTCTGCGGGAACAGCGTCGTGTGGAAGCCCTCGCCGCTGACGCCGCTGACGTCGTTGGCGTGCTCGGCCCTGCTGGCCCGAGCTGGCTCGGAGTGCGGCGCCCCGGCGGATGTGCACCAGCTCGTCATTGCCGAGGCGCAGGACGCCGGAGCGCTCGTCGACAGCCCGGATGTGGCGCTCGTGAGCGCCACCGGCTCTGAGCGGATGGGCGCGCAGGTGGCCCCGCGAGTTGCCGCGCGCCTCGGCCGATGCCTGCTCGAGCTCGGAGGCAACAACGCGGCCGTAATTGCCCCGTCGGCCGACCTCGAGCTCGCGACGCGGGGAATCGTGTTCGCGGCCGCCGGAACCGCCGGCCAGCGGTGCACCACGCTGCGCCGGCTGATCACGCACGAAGACATCGTCGGCGAACTCACCGCCCGCCTGAGCGAGGTGGTCGCACGACTCCCGATCGGCGACCCGTTCGCCGAGGGCACGCTCGTCGGTCCGCTGATCAACGAACGGGCGTATCACGCGATGGTGGATGCGCTCAAGGAGGCACGTGCCGACGGGGGTGAGGTGGTCGCCGGCGGGAGGCGCCGCGATGCCGCGAACGCCCCGGACGCCTACTACGTCGAGCCCGCGCTCGTCCGCATGCCCGCGCAGACAGCCCTTGTGCGCCGCGAGACGTTCGCGCCGATCCTCTACGTGATGAGCTATGGCGCGTTCGAGGAGGCGGTCGCGTTGCACAACGACGTGCCGCAAGGATTGTCCTCGAGCATCTTCACCCGCGACCAGCGAGAAGCGGAGCGCTTCATGGCCGCCGACGGATCGGACTGCGGGATCGTCAACGTCAACATCGGCACCTCGGGGGCGGAAATCGGCGGTGCGTTCGGAGGCGAGAAGTCGACCGGAGGGGGACGCGAATCCGGCTCGGATGCCTGGCGCGCGTACATGCGCCGGGCCACCAACACGATCAACTATTCCGACGAGCTTCCCCTCGCCCAGGGGGTGGAGTTCGGGTGAGCGCTCGCCTCGTGTACGGGCTCTGCTGGCGACTCTTCGGCTGGATTGTCCGCGAGCGTGCGCAGCCGGTCGGCGATGCTGCGGATATCGTCGAGTAGCCGGTCGCGTTCGCGCTGAAGAGATGCCATCTCGTCCTGCAGGCGCGTCAGCTCGCGGCTTGCATCCTCGGTGACACTACGCACACGGCTGTCCGCTTCAGCGATGCGGCTCTCCGCTTCAGCGATGCGACGATCGGCCTCGGCGCTGGCGAGACGCCTTGTCGCCTCTGCGCTCTCGTGCGCTGCGATGAGGATCGCCGAGATCTGCTCCCCGACTCGCTGACTCTCGGCGGCGGCGTCGCTTCTAAGTGGCGTGGAGGCTTGCAGGTTCGCGAGTTCGCGGTCGAGCTCGATGACGTCCTGTTCGAGCTCAGCCAACCGCTGATCAACGACCGCCCGGTCGTACCCTTGCTTGGTGATTGGAAAACGCGGCGGGAGTTCTCCCGAGCGCGTCCAATCTGGCCCGTCGAGATGATGATTTGGACCGGCGCTACCGGGACCTGGCGACCGCCGCTGGGCGCGCTCGTTGATGGTGACGCGTCTAGCCGAACCGGGCATGTCTCTCCTCAATCTTGAATGCGTCAACGCGACGCCCCGCGCCGCGGTGGATGGGCTCCCGGGGTTCAGTCTAGGCGCTGATGCTGCGTAGCCTGGCAAGTCTCGGGCGACGAGCGAGGAGGATCATTTGCCCCCGGCGCGTCGACGTCCAGGGTCCTTCGGCCTCGCCGCGGAACGGCGCGCCGAGACGGCGGATCCTCTGTGGAGGCCAGGGTCGCAAGCCGCTCGCCGGCAGGCTGGGTGGCGACCACCAGCCGCCACCCAGGTACAACCCCAGCGCACCTCCGCTCGCCAACCGCATCCTTCGGCGTTTTGCCCTACCCCAAAGTGGGCAGTCTTTAGCCAAGAAAGGAACTCTTTTGCGCGTCCCGTAAAGGACGCTCCTCACTGGAGGTCAAAGATGACACTCGGAACTTCGCTGTTCCTGATAGCTGTCGGTGCCGTGTTGCGGTTCGCAGTCAACGTCTCCTCGCACGGGTTCAACATTCACACCATCGGCGTCATCCTGATTGTGGTTGGCATAGTTGGATTGGTGATCTCGCTGTTCTGGATGACGATGTGGCGCGACCGCGCGGTCGCTCGCCCGCGGTACGTAGAGCGGCGCGACGTCCCCCCTGCTGACACCTACTAACGGTCCAAGAGGTCCTGCCGGCCTGACACCTGCCGCGCACAGCCACGGCCGCCGGCGGGTCAGGCCAAGGGCTCCTGGACGCCACCCGCGCGGGCCGGGCCGATGTGGGCGCTGACGAGCTCCTAGTGTTTCACCCCACATTTGACTCGGTGATCGATGCACGGCGGCTCCTAGAATTGGCGGAGGGCACGGCTCCTCTTAGAATTGGCGGAGTGTCGATGGCTCCTGACGATGCGTGACTCGCTGTGGGGCCTACAGAGCGTGGGAGACGAGGTGTGCGGACCCGGATAGCGATTGCTTGCCAGGGCGGTGGCAGCCATACGGCCTTCACGGCGGGAGTGCTCGATCGTCTGTGCGGCGATGTGCTGGATACCCACGAAGTGGTTGGCTTGAGCGGCACGTCGGGTGGAGCGGTGTGCGCCCTGCTGGCCTGGTACGCGCTTCGCGATGGCGATCCCGCGGCCGCGGGTCGCTTGCTCGCTGAGTTCTGGGCGGATAACGCGGCGAGCTCACCATGGGAGCAACTGCTTAATGCGTCGGCGATGCTCGCCGGTGATCTCCAGCAGTTCGCGGTCATGCCTGCGATAAGCCCCTACGACAATGTCCTGGCCGGCTCGGCTGCGGAGGCCTTCAAGGCGATGCTGCGGCGGCGGGTGGACTTCGATCGCGTCGGGCCCGGGCCGCAGGAGCCGGTGCTCGTGATCGGCGCGGTCGATGTGCTTTCGGGCGAGTTCCGCGCGTTCGACAGTCGCAGGGACAAAATCTCAGCCGAGACCGTCCTCGCCTCGGCTGCGATCCCGACCCTGTTCCGGGCTGTCTCCGTGGACGGGGGGACGTTTTGGGATGGGCTGTTCTCGCAGAACCCGCCGATCCGAGAGTTGGTCGACCTGAGGCCGGACGAGATCTGGGTCATCCAGATCAACCCGACCCGCCGTGATGTTGAGCCGCGAACCGTGCTTGACATCGGCGATCGTCGGAATGAGCTCGCCGGCAACCTGTCGCTGTATCAGGAGCTGCACTTCGTCGAGAAGATCGATGAGTGGCTCGAGGCGGGAGTTCTCGCCGGGGACTCCGGCTACAAGAGCATCGTCGTCCGGATCGTCGAGCTGTCTCCATCGCGGGTCCGATGGTCGTTGAGTGCCCGCTCCAAACTGAACCGCGATCCGGCGTTTATCCGCGATCTGATCGCTCACGGCCGCTCACAAGCCGACGAGTTCATGACCGCGCTGGCCTTTGAGCGCGCCTGGAAAGAGCAGAACTCCGAGGCGTTGCTCAGCTTCTTTGCCGACAACGTCGAGCTGAGGTCCACCGACCCGTTCCCCGAAGCAGGACCGACTCGAGGCGCCGGCGATGTCCATACCTTCATCGACGAGCACCTGTCGAACGCCATCATCGATCTGACCAGGAAGCAGGTCGCTCGCGACCGCGTAATCTGGACCGTCAAGACCTGCGCGAAGAGCTCAGGCGCGCCCACACGAGGCCGGGCCGAGATCGCTCTGACCGCGGGCCGGATCACGAGCTTGACCCTCGGGCCGAGCTCCCCGGATAGCTGACACAGCCGCTCGCCGGCGCCCGGCCAATTGTCCCACGTGTTGCCGCGCACGAGCGATCAACTGTGAGGCGCCCCTGGATCGGGGCGATCGCCATTTGAGCTGCGAGGATTGAGCCATGAGCAGCGTGCAGATGCGAGACCCGCCGTCATTTGCCGATGTCGAGGCTGCCGCGCGGCGGCTTTCCGGCGTCGCGCACCGGACGCCGTTAGTCACGTCTCGGATGCTCGACGAGATGCTCGGTGCTCATATCGTGCTCAAGGCCGAGGGCTTTCAGCGGATGGGAGCGTTCAAATTCCGCGGCGCGTATAACGCGATCTCTCAGTTGACCGCTGAGGAACGGGGGCGGGGCGTGGTGACCGCCTCATCTGGCAACCATGCGCAGGCCGTCGGGCTGGCCGCGTCGCTCCTCGGAGCCAGCGCGACGATCCTGATGCCGAGCGACGCGCCGGCGTCCAAGCGCGCCGCAACGGAGGACTACGGCGCGACCGTGATCGAGTACGACCGCTACCGGGACGACCGCCACATGCTGCTGGCCGATCTCGCTGGTGAGCTTGGGGCGTCGATCGTGCACCCCTACGATGACCCACGAGTAATCGCCGGCGCGGGCACCTGCGCGCTGGAACTCGCGCAGGATGCCGAGCCGCAGGCCACGGTCGTCGTACCGGTTGGCGGGGGAGGTCTCCTGTCCGGCTCCGCGATCTCACTGCGCTCGATCTCGCGCGCGACGCGGATCATCGGGGTCGAGCCCGAGGCATCACCCGATGTGCATCGGTCGCTTCGCGCCGGCCAGAGGATCACCGTGCCGATTTCTCCCTCGATTGCCGATGGTCAGCTACTCGAGACGCCGGGCGAGATCACCTTTGGGGTGATCGCCTCACTGGTCGACGAGATCGTCACGGTGACCGACGCGGAGATCATCGACGCGATGCGGCTGCTGTTCGAGCGCGCAAAGCTCGTGGTGGAGCCGAGCGGCGCCAGCGCGTTCGCCGCCGTCCTTGCCGGCCGCGTGCGGGACGAATCGATCGGCGTCGTGCTCTCCGGCGCCAACGTGTCAGCTGAGCGTTTCGCCGAACTCGTGGCAGCCAGCTGAGCCGACGCGTGCTCTGCCTCGCCTCGGACGACAACCACCGAGCGTGCGGCGCGGGGTGATACGTTGCGCAGATCTCTGTCTACCGCACCCAAGCGCAGAAGTCGCGCATCGACAAGGCGTTGCAAGCATTGGCTAGAACCCGCCTTGGCGGGTGGTTGTTCGTGAATGTCTTTCCTGCCATCGACCGCTGGTTGATCCCCCGAACACGCGGTCACTTGAAGGTGGCGTTGGGTCAACCCATCCTGCTATTGCACACGCGTGGCGCGCAATCCGGCCAGTCGCGGACCACGCCGCTCCTCTACACGCCACACGACGGCGGCTTCATCGTTGTTGCGTCAAAGGCGGGCGCGGCTCATCACCCGTCCTGGTACCACAACATCCGCGCTCACCCCGAAGCGGTGACAATCGAGATTGGCGGCGAGCACATTGCCGTCCGCCCTCGCGTCGTCGACGAGCCCGAACGCAGCGAGCTGTGGCAGCACGTGAACGACAACTACAACGGCTACGACACTTACGCGAAGCGCGCGGGCGGCCGGGTTATTCCCGTGGTACTGCTTCGGCCAATCTCGCCCAGCTAGCGCCGTACAACGGTTCCCGGCCGGCGAGTGGCGCCGGCCGGGCACCTTTAGACGCCGGTTTACTCGTACTGGAGTGCGTGGAGCACGTTCAGGCGGGCCGCTCTGCGGGCGGGGATAACCGCAGCCCCGATACCCGCCACGACGGCGAGCAGGACGAAGGCCGCGAGCTGCTGGCCGGGTAGGTGGAATCCGATCCCGAGGCTTCCCAGGGCGCGCGTCACCAAGGCGGCGAGGAGCACGCCCAGGGGCAGGCCGAGGGCGGCGCCGATAAGCGCTGTGACGACGCTCTCGTGCCGGATCATCCGCCGCGTCTGGCGACGGCTCAGCCCGATCGCGCGGAGCATGCCGAGCTCACGGGTGCGTTCGAACACCGCCAGGACCAGGGTGTTGATCATTCCGAACACGCTGACGATCACCGACAGGGCGAGCAGGACGTAGAACAGGTTGAGCGCCTGATCGAAGCTCTTCGCCTGGGCCGCCACCCACGCGGCTTGCGTCTGGATCTTCGCGTCGGGATAGGCGGCAACAGCACCCTTGAGCTCGGCCGTCCTCGCCGCGCTCGCCCCGCCCTCGACCTTCACGAACGCCTGGCTGTCCTGAGGCCGGGGGAAGGTACGGTCGAACGTCGCCCGCGAGATCACGATCTTCGGGAGCACGGGATCGGCCTGCGGCGGATGGTAGGTCGCCGCCACGGTGAGCCATTGCGTGGCGCCGTTCGAGGCCTGAAGCGTGAACCGGCTCCCGATCCCGAGCCGGTGCTTGGTTGCGTAGCTCGAGTCGACGATCGCGCCGCTACCCAGGTGCGACAGTGCTGCGTCCGAGCCCTGCTTCCATGCGAACCGGTACACGCGGCCGATCGTCGCCGCCTCGATACCGGCGACCGCCGTGCCGGCGCCGAGGACGTTGGCACGATCGCTGCGGATGTCCGAGACGACCTCCACGCCCCGTAGGCGGCCGAGGGCTGACGCCGTCTGGGCCGGGAAAAACTCGCTTCCCTGTGAGCTCGGGGTGAGCACGTAGTCGGCCTTGACCTGCTTGCCCAGCGCGTCCTTGACGGAGTTGCGCAGGCCGGCGCCGAGGGTAGCGACGAAGGCGATGAGTGCCAGGCCGATCATCAGCGCCGCTGCCGTGGCGGCGGTGCGGCTGGGGTTGCGGACGGAGTTGGCTACGGCCAGACGCCCCGCGGCACCGCCGAGTGCGCGGGCGGGACGCCCGACGAGCGACGCAAGCGGCCGGACCATGTAGCTCGAGACCAGCGCGACGCCGATGAACAGCAGCAGCGTGCCCGCGCCGAGCAGCCCCAGAACGGACCCCGCGCCGCTAGTGGCAAACAGGCCCTGCACAATCACCGCCAGCCCGAGCAGCATCACGATTCCGGCGAGATACGGCCGGCGGTGAGCATGGCGCGAGCGGGGCAGGACCGCGCCCTCCCGGACCGCCGAGATAGGCGGCACGCGCGTGGCCCGGATCGCCGGGAACAGTCCTGCAGCCAGCGTCACGAGCGTCCCGACCACCAGCGAGACGATGATCGTACGACCGGCGAACACCGTCCCGGCCTGAGGCAGGTTGACGCCGAGCGCGACGAACATGGCATTCAGGCCCTTGGCCAGCCCCAGCCCAGCGAACAGGCCGGCGACCGCCGCCGCCAGGCCGATGACGAAGCTCTCCAGCAGCACCGAGCGCAGCACCTGCCGGCGCGAGGCGCCGAGCGTCCGCAGCGTCGCCAGCTCGCGCGTGCGCTGCGCGATCGTGATCGAGATCGTGTTGAAGATCACGAACGCCCCCACGAACAGCGCGATTGCACCGAAGGCGAGGAGGAAGTACTTGATGATGTTGGAGCCCGCGGTGACCTCGGCGGCGTCGTGGCTGGCCTGCTGGCTCCCCGTGCGGACCTGCGCCGTCGGAGGCAGGAGCGGTTTGATCTCCGCCGCCAGCCGTTTTTCGGATACGCCGGGCTTGGCCGCGACCGAGATGTTGTCGTAGCCATGCTTGTCGAGGATGGATGCGGCCGTCGGCACGTCGAACACCGCCAGCGTCGCTCCTCCGATCGACACCCCGCTGATCTTGCCGAGGCCGACCACGGTGTAGGGCTTGACGGGACCGTCGCCTTTGGCCGCGATCGCGTCGCCCACCTTGTAGTGCTTGTCAGTCGCGGTGGCGGTATCGACCACCACCTGCCCCGGACCCTGCGCCCAATGACCGGATGCCAGGGTGATCGGGTTAAAGCGCGCCTGGCTGGGATCGATGCCGAAGCCGAGGCTGGGCGCGCCGCCATTCGCGATCGTCTTGCCCTGGCGATCAACGAGCGTCACCGTGTCGAATAGATACGAGCCGCTGGCCGCTGCGACATCCGGCAAAGCGCGGACCCTCGTCAGCACCGACGGCGGGACGGTGGGAATGCTGTTGGCGTTAGCCACGAACTGCTTGCCGGCAATGATCGCGTCGGTGTGACGGTAAGAGACGTTGAATACGTTGGTGAACGCCTTGTGGATCGTGTCGGTGAGGATGAAAGTGCCGCTGATCATGGCCACGCCCAGCACGATCGCCAGGCCGGTGAGGATCGTGCGGAACTTGCGCCCCAGCAGCCCTTTTAGAGCGACCGCGGTCATCGTCCACTCACTTCCTGCATCGCCTCGAGCACGTCGGCAGCGGTCGAGGCCCCGATCTCCTTGACGATACGGCCGTCAGCCAGGAACAGGATCCGATCCGCCTGGGCTGCCGCTTGCGGGTCGTGGGTAACCATGACAATCGTCTGCCCGAGCTCGTCGACCGAGTCGCGCAGCAGCGCCAGCACGTCCTTCGAGGTGCTCGAGTCGAGGTTGCCGGTCGGCTCGTCGGCGAACAGGACGGTCGGCCGGGCGACGAGCGCGCGCGCGATCGAGACTCGCTGCTGCTGGCCGCCGGACAACTCCGAGGGGCGGTGGGTCCGCCGGTCGGCTATCCCCACGGTCTCGAGTAGCGCCTCGACCCACTGTCGATCGGGTTTCTCGCCGGCGATCGAAAGCGGCAGCACGATGTTCTCCTCCGCGGTCAGCATCGGCAGGAGGTTGAAGAACTGAAACACGAACCCGATGTGCCGGCGGCGCAAGCGTGTCAGCTCGGCATCGCTCATCGAGGAGATCTCGAGTCCGGCGATGCGGACCGTACCCTCGGTGGGTTGGTCGAGTCCGGCCAGGATGTGCATCAGCGTCGACTTGCCCGAGCCCGAAGGTCCCATGACGGCGGTCATCCGGCGCTCCTCGATTTCAAGCGAGACGCTGCGCAGCGCATCGACGTGGGCGTCGCCCTGGCCGTAGCGCTTGGTGAGATTGCTCGCCGAGACGACGCTCAGCGACGGCGCCGGGGCTGGGCGTACACCCGCATCGACGTATTGCTCCAGGACTGACATCGCAGAGGTGCTCCTTTCCGGAGACATCGAGGTGCGCCAACCGGCGCGGGGGATGGAGGCGAGAGGTGGAGGTCCGCGCGCCGTGCGCGGATCAGGCCGTCGGCTTGGGCTGCGGCCGGGGGCGGACCGGATTGCCGTTTCGGCAAATCTCGATTACGACGGGCGTGCTCATGAGCGCGGGCCCCGCGGTGCGCTCGATGCGTCGGCGAATACGAGGCGCCGGATGCCCACGCGGCTGATCCATCCCCGCGGCGCGGTCACGCGAAGATCGCCCGCCTCGCGGCTGCGATCCGGCTGGATCGATGTGCCACGGGCCCGGCGAACGTCCTCGATCCGATCTGCGATCAGCAGCGCTTGGAAAGCTGGGCTGTACATGTCAGCACCTCGGTTCGGGAGCGATCGCAGCCAGGCGCGCCGCGTGCGTGGTCCGAACGCGCTGGGTAGCGGCGTACGCGTAGGGATGGTTGAAGGCGTCGAGAGCGCAGCTCCCATCGACCTCGAACTCGAGCTCCTCGTCGGCGTGCGAATCGCAGACCGCGATCGCGACCACGTTCGTCGACTCGGTCCAGAGCAACTTGACCTCGATTCCGTTGCCCGTTCGGTAAGCAAGCTCTCGCTGCTCACTGGCTGCTGAAGCCACCATTTCCATTCCTCCTTCGAAACTCCTGAGGGTGATCTCAAGCACGGCCCTAGAGTCCCACCGACGTGAGCAGGTGTCGCTACGGTGCGCAGGCGTATTGGCGTTCGGAGCCGTGCACACGAGGAGTTCGGACCTCCGCACATGAGGGTGCGGCTAGCCGCACCCCGCGCCCGGGGGACCGGGCTTGGGGCGAACGTGTGTTCCCCCGGGCCAGACTACATACCGTGTCGTTCGTCGCCCAACCCTCGCTGTTTGGCTCCTCGGGTGACCTCGGCCTCGCCGACCTCGGGGCGTCCGTGGAGCGCCGGCGGCTCTCGGACGGCGCCTGGATACCTGCGGCTGGGCTTCGTCACCGCGGCGACGAGCTGTTCGATGCCTTGGTCAGCAGCGTGCCGTGGCAGGAGGAGCGGATGCACATTTACGACAGCACCGTGCGGGTCCCGCAGCTCCTCGCCCGGTACGCGCAGGGCGAGGCGCTGCCCCATCCGGTGCTCGACGAGGCCCGCTCGGCCCTGAACGCCCACGACATCGGGGCGCTGGGCGAGCCCTTCGTCAGTGCCGACGCCGCGCTGTCGCGGAGATCCCTACGAACCTGGCGACCGCGTCGGCCAGGCGATCGTCGCTATTGGTACTGAGCTTCGCCGTCTTAACCTTGCTCACGGGAAGGAGATCGGTGAGCACCACCAGACCCCATCGTATGCTCAGTCCCGATCGTCGCTGGCCAGTGCAGCTCTTGCGCCGCCGCGTACGCCGTCCCGCCCGGCCCGTTGGAGTGCACAAAGCGCAAAAGCTCCTCCAGCGAGACGACATCGGCGACATAAGCGCCTCCACGGCGCTTATGTCGCAGATGCGGTGGGGGGGCGGCCGGTTTTCTGCGTTATGCACCGTCTGTTGTGCCCATCGACACCTATGAGCCCGTGACGCAGCGCCGGACACCCCGCGTGGTGACGGACGAGTGTCCGCTCGCGACAGGCGAGAACTGTGCCCAGCTCGACGGCACTCAGAAGGGGTACCGGATGGTCGACGAGGTAGATACCTCGGTGCATCGGATGGAGCGTCCGATTCTCGCGGCGCCGACGCACGCCTCCTCGTCCGACCCCCGGTCCCGTGGAGATGTGGGACGGTGATCAAGGCCAACTGGGCGCGAGGCAACCCACTCGTGTTCCTTCCGGCGGGGTCAGCCAGCCACGACGAGATGGCGTCGTGCGGGCCGATCAGCGCTCAGACCTCGGCGGCGGATAGCGCCGCCCGCATGTATCGAGTTCCAACCGGCCAC
>JAFASQ010000338.1 GCA_019244395.1 Solirubrobacterales bacterium
TACACCTGCTCGAGCAGGACCACGCGGGCAAGCTGGTGCGGGAGGGTGATCCGGCCGAGCGACAGGCGGTGGTCGACGTCGTCGAGATCGAGCCCGAACGGACCGCCGACTACGAAGCAGAGGTCTTGTCCGCTCCGGCGGCGCGCCTCGAGGAAGTGACTGAAGGCGACCGAGTCGAACTCGTCGCCCTCCCGGTCGAGCAGAGAGACGAACACCCGCTCGGGGATGCGGCGGCCGAGGTGATCGTCTTCGCGCACTTCGATCAGCTCGAGCTTGACGTGGCGCGCGAGGAGCTTCTGGTAGTGCTGGACATCGTCGGAGAACGGCGGGCGCACCCTCCCGACGGCTATGACAAGGATCCTCACGATAGGATCCTACGGTCCCATGGACGAGCCCGGCCGCCCCGAGCGGCACATCAACATCCACTTCTCGCCGGACATCATGGCCGGCGTATACGCGAACTTCGCCAACGTGAGCCACTCGGACTACGAGTTCACGATCACCTTCGCGCGCGTGGACCACGAGGTGGAGGACGACGAAATCCCCGGCGTCGTCGTCTCGCGGATTAATCTGAGCGCCCGGTTCATGCGCGAGCTGATCGACGCGATGCAGGACAACTATTCCAAGTGGCAGACCCGCGAGGGGATCAAGAACCTGCCCGAGTACGGCGGCGGTCAGGAACCCGAAGAGCCCTCCGAATAGCTCACCGCCGCGCCGATTCGCTCCGCGGTCGGAGGGTGCGTGGCCAGCAGTGAGGTGAGCCAGCGGGGCGGCTCGAGGTCGGCGACGTTCTGAAGCGCGATCGCCCGCTCGAACGAGATGAACGCCTCCGAAGCGCCGGTAAGCGTCAGCGAGTAGGCATCGCTGCGGCGCTCGATCGCCCGCGATAGGCGGTTGCCAATCAACCCGGTTGGCGCGCCGATCATCACCGCGGCCAGGGCCAGAGCGGGGAGCGCGGCCGGCGTCCCGCGCTCGGGCGAGAGCTCCCAGCTCAAGCGCTGGACGGCGAGCGCCGCTGCCGGCGCCACCAGCGCGGCGTACAGAAGACCCCGGATGACGTCGCGACCCCGCACGTGGGCCAGCTCGTGCGCGACCACCACGCGGATCTCGTCGCGGCTGTAGCGGTCGAGCAGGGTGTCGAACAGCACGACGCGCTTGGTCGGTCCCAGCCCGGCCACGTAGGCATTGGCAGCGGTGGTGCGGCGGCTGGCATCCACCGAATAGACCTCCCCCACCTTGACTCCCGCCGCGCCGGCCAGCTCCAGCACGTCGGAGCGCGTCTCGCCCTCGGGCAGAGGCGTGAAGTCGTTGAACACCGGGTCGAGCACGACCGGCGCCAGCGCGGCCAGCGTGCCCCCAAACACGACCGAGCCGACGGAGGCCGGAAGCCACCACACGCGCGGATAGCCGCGTGTAATCCCCACCGCGGCCGCGCCGGCCCCGGCCGCGAGCACCGCCTCGATTGCCCAGCCCTTTACCAGGTCGGTCGCCCACCCGCGCCAGGACTGGGTGACCAGCCCGACCCTCATCCCGCGCTTACGAGCGATCGCCCGCAGCGGCAGGGCGGGCAGTGACAGCGACACGGCCAGGCTTGCGCCCGTCGCGGCGCCCCCGAGCACGGGACGCTCGAATCGCCTCAAAAGCGCTGGTGGCGGCCGGCGCACTACCAGCGCCAGCACGCCGATGTCGACGGCCGCCGCGGTAAGTGCGAGCGCCACCTGGGGGCGAGCGAACCGCGCCCCCCGCGCGATTTCGTCCTCGCTGAAATAGCTGTGGAGGTCGATCGGGGTCGGCTCGATCGGCGGTTCGCGCGGCGAGAGCAGCCGCACTCCAACCTCGGCGGCGAGCACCGCCAGCAGCGCCGATTCGAGCAGTCGGTGGCGCGGCGGGGGCCTCACCAGGGAGACTGTAGCCGCGGGCCCACTGAGCCGCGGGCCAATGAGAGTCGCAATCGTTTCGGACATCCACGGAAACCGGCACGCCTTCGAGGCGGTACTGGACGCAATCGAGGCGTCCGAGTGCCAGGAGATGTGGTGTCTCGGCGACCTGGTCGGCTACGGCGCGGAGCCTGATGCGTGCGTCGGGCTGGCTCGCAGGTACGCCGCGATCTGCCTGGCCGGCAACCACGACCTGGGGGTGCGCGGCGCGCTTCCCCTCGAGGAGTTCTCGCGCGGCGCCGCCCTGGCCGCGCGCTGGACCCAGAACGTGATCGCGCCGGAAACCCGGGACTACCTGGACAAGCTCGAGCCGGCCCACCTCAACGAGAACGTCGGCCTGTACCACGCCAGCCCGCGGGATCCGGTGTGGGAGTACGTGCTCTCGCCCCTGCAGGCCGAGCTCTGCCTCGACGCCCAACCGCACCGGGTCTGCCTCATCGGCCATTCGCACGTGGCGCTCTCGTTCTCCCGGGACGAGGGAGAATCGGCCAGCGGCCAGACGCGTGGACCCGGCGAGCAGCTCGACATCACCGGCGGCGAATGGCTGATCAACCCGGGCAGCGTGGGCCAGCCGCGTGACGGCGACCCCCGCGCCGGCTGGCTGGAGCTGGATGTGCGAACCTGGGAGGCCGTCTACCGGCGAACCGAGTACGACATCGCCGGCGCGGCGGCCGCGATCCGTGCGGCGCGGCTACCCGACTCCCTGGCTGAACGCCTCGCCTACGGCCAGTAAGCCGTGCGACCGCGCCCCGCCCTGGGCGGGTGCCCGGCGCAGCCGCGCCGATCCGGCCGCGCCGATCCGGCTAACGAAATGCCAACCACGCAACCGTCTAAAGTGAGCACGCGCATGCGCTATGCGCCTCGCGCCATCCTGGCCGGCGGGCTTGGCTTCGCCGCCGCGTTTCTCGTCGCCTGCGGCGGCAGCTCCGGCCTGCTCTCAGGCGATCAGTCGATCGAGCTGAGTGGCCAGGCCGACCAGATCGCCTCGGCCGTGCAGGCCGGCAACTGTGTCGCGGCAATCAACGCGAGCGCGGCGCTGGGCCGCAAGGTCCAGACGCTTCCGGTCGCCGTGAACCCGACCCTGCGCGGCAACCTGACCCAGGGCGCGAGCACGATCGCGCAGCTCGCGACCAAGGATTGCCGGCACCACACCTCCACCACCGCGTCGACGCCCACTACCTCGCCTTCGACCAGCACGACGACCTCGACGTCGACCAGTACCTCGACCAGCACAACCACGCCGACGAGCACGACCACGACCACGACCACGCCGACCACCGAAACTACGCCCACCAACACGGGTACTACGTCTACGACGACCGGTGGTGCGGGGCTCGGGGGAGGCACTACCACGACCGGCACCGGCAACGGCAACGGCAACGGCAGCGGCGGCAGCGGAGCGGGCCCGGCGAATGGAAACAGCAACGGAACCGGCGGTAGCGGGTGACTAATGGAACAACGATCGCCGGGCGCTACCGGATCGAGAGCCGGCTCGGGGTCGGGGGTATGTCCACGGTGCAACTCGCCTTCGACGAGCGGCTTGAGCGCTACGTGGCGATCAAGCTGCTGGCCGAGCACCTGGCCGACGATCCGACTTTCGTCTCGCGCTTCCGCCGCGAGGCGCTCGCCGCCGCGCGGCTCGTGCATCCGAACATCGTCCAGGTGTTCGACTTCGGCTTCGACGAGCGGCAGGGTCAGCACTTCATCGTGATGGAGCACGTCACCGGTCACTCCTGTGCCGAGCTCCTGCGCGACCATGGCCGGATGGAGATCGATCAGGCCGTCGATGTGGTCACCCAGGCCTGTCGCGGCCTCGACTATGCCCACCGCAACGGCGTGGTGCACCGCGACGTCAAGCCAGGCAACCTGCTCGTATCGGACTCAGACGTGGTCAAGCTGGCCGACTTCGGAATCGCCCGCGCCACCGACCAGTCGAGCATCACGCAGGTGGGCTCGGTGCTCGGCACGGCGGCATATCTGGCGCCCGAGCAGGCGCGCGGCGATGAGGCCGGGCCGCGCGCCGACCTCTACTCGCTCGGGGTCGTGACCTACCAGCTCCTGACCGGCCGCCTGCCCTACGAAGCGAGCTCGCTGTCCGAGCTCGCCCTCAAGCAACAGCGCGAACCGCCGGCCCCGGTCGACGAGATAAACCGGCAGGTGCCGCCCGAGCTGGCCGACGCGATCGCGCTGGCGCTCGCTCTCGACCAGGAGGAACGCCCAGCCACCGCCGCCCAGTTCGCTGACGCGCTCGCCAACGGAGCGCGCGGCATCGAGCCGCTTCCCGACGCCGCACGGACCAGGAACCTCGGCAACACCGCGGCCACGCGGGTCCTGTCTGGGCGCGGCGCGCCGACCGCCCAGACTCGCGTCGCGGCCGGCCCGCCCACCGCTGGGCGGGGTCCCGCGACGGCGCGCACGCGCCAGCTCGAGCCCCGCCGGCCGACGGCATATCAGCCACCGATGGCGGCGTACGGCCCGGACGAGGCGTATCGCCAACCGGCCGAGCGGTCGGGTGCAGGACGAGCCGCGCGCCGCTTCCTCGCCTTCCTGGCCGTCGTGGTGCTGTTCGTCGCCGCGGTGGCGGCGGCGGTCACCATCGCGGCCAGCACGTCGAGCCAAGCCGTGCACGCCCGCAGGATCATCGCGCACGACGCGAGCAGCGCGATCAAGCAGTTCCAGGACCTCGTGAATAAGTACACGAAGTAGCCGCGGCTCCGGCGCGATTTTGAGGCCTCGCTTCGCTCGGCGTCCGTCGGATGTGGCGCGGCAGGCTGCGTCTGCGAGGCATGTTTCGCCGAGCGGGCCGTCCTCGCGACCGCCAGTATCCCATCCGGACAGGACTCGGCCTTCCGAGCCTTCGTCGTCAGCCAAGCCGCGACGCCGTCTCTGGCCTGAGGGTACTTATTGCGCAAAACTGGCCCACCCCCGCGCCACTTCCCGCACATAAGCGCCCCAGAGGCGCACATCGCGCAAAACGGGCCCACCCGGAGCCGCTTCCCGCACATAAGCGCCCCAGAGGCGCTTATGTGCAGGCGGCGGAGGCCGGGCGGCAACTTTTTCGGGTTATGCACTGCGCGTCACGCACCTCCCGCGTTGTGCACCTCTGCGCGTCACGCACCGTGGATGCCCGGCGCCGGCGCCCCTCGGGCCACATTTGCAACCGATCCCGGCACCGCGCCACCGCGCAGCGCCGCGGCCAGCTCGGGCAGCCGGCCGGCGTCCACCGCCGCCCGGAGGTCGTCCATCAACCGCGCGATGAACCACAGGTTGTGTAGCGTGACCAGCCGCAGCGCGGTCAGCTCGCGGGCACGCAGGAGGTAGTGCAGGTAGGACCGGGAGAAACCCGTCGCGCACGCCGGGCACCGGCAGCCTTCGAGAATCGTCTCGCGTGATTCACGCCAGCGGCCCTTGACCAGATCGACCCGCCATCCGGCGGCGGGGTCGGGAACCAGCGCGACGCCGTGGCGCCCCAACCGGGTCGGCAAGGCGCAGTCGAACGTGTCGATCCCGAGCTCGACGCCGGCGATCAGGTCGTCCACGTCGCCGATCCCGAGCAGGTGGCGGGGGCGGTCTGGCGCGAGCCGCTCCAGCTCGGCGGTGGTCCACGAGACCACTTCGTGCATCTGGGCCTTCTCGCGGCCGAGCGACCCGCCGATCGCGATCCCGTCAGCGGTGCTCGAAGCGACCACAGCTGCCGACGCGCGCCGCAGGTCCCAATCAACGCCGCCCTGGACGATCCCATACACGGCCTGCCCGGGCGATGCGTGCGCGGCGTGCCAGCGCAGGCAGCGCTCGAGCCAACGGTGGGTGCGCTCCATGGCGCGCTCGGTGTACTCGCGCGAGACGTGAAACGGGGTGCATTCGTCGAACACGAGCGCGATGTCGGAGCCGAGGGCGGCCTGAACCGACATCGAAGCCTCGGGGGAAAGAAACCGCTCACGGCCGTCGACGTAGGAGCGAAATCGCACGCCCTCCTCCGCGATGGACAGGATCGCGCCCGTGCGTCCGTCGGGGTCCGGACCTCCACTCTTCATCCGGCCGCGGCCCTTGATCTCGTCGGCCACGCCGCCGTAGCCCATGGAGAAGACCTGAAACCCACCCGAGTCGGTGACGATGGCCTTGTCCCAGCGCATGAACTCGTGCAGGCCCCCCATCTCCTCGACAAGCTCGGGGCCCGGCGCCAGCAGCAGGTGGAAGGTGTTGCCGAGGATCAGCTCATAGCCGAGCGCGGCCACGTCGCGTGGCTCGAGGGTCTTGACCGCGCCCTTGGTGGCCAGCGGCACGAACGCAGGCGTGCGAACGTCGCCGTGGCGCAGGTGCAGCGTGCCCGTGCGGGCACGCGAGTCCGACGAGCGGGTCCGGACCGTGAACATCGCGGCACGGACCCTACTCGGCTCCCAAGCGCCCGGTCCGGCCGGCACCGCCCGCGGTGCCGGCCTGGACGGACCCAATGGGAGGGAGAGAACTAGTAGGACTTCGGTAGCTGCTTGCAGGAGTTCTTGCGGTTGCAGGGAACTTGTGCGGCATGGCGACGATTCGGGTGCGAGAGTCGGGGGTCAGGGCGGCGGATCTGGAGGCGCAGCGGGCGGCGTTGATCGAGTTCGCGGCGGA
>JAFASQ010000343.1 GCA_019244395.1 Solirubrobacterales bacterium
CCCGTTTCGGCCGACCTCGAGAACGCGTTCGCCGACGACCCCGACGGCGTGGCCGAGACGATCCGCCTGGCCCGGAGGACGGGACTCGCGGGATGCTCGGTGGAGGATTACTCGGGGCGCGCCGAGGATCCCATCTACGAGCGCGGCCTGGCTCGGGAACGCGTGGTGGCCGCCACCGAGATCGCGCACTCGGGGCCGGTCCGGCTGGTGCTGACCGCCCGGGCCGAGAACTACGTGCACGGCCGTGAGGATCTGGACGACACGATCGCCCGCCTGCAGAGCTACCAGGACGTCGGCGCCGACGTGCTGTTCGCTCCCGGCCTGGCCACCGCGCACGACATCCGCCGGGTGGTCGAATCGGTGGATCGCCCGGTCAACGTCCTGGCCCGCCCCGGAATGCCGAGTACGGCCGAGCTGGCAGGGCTCGGCGTCGCGCGCGTCTCGGTGGGCGGAGCGTTTGCCTTCTCCGCGCTCGGCGCCCTGTGCGAGGCGGCCGAGGAGCTACGCGATCGGGGGACCTACGGCTACTTCGAGCGCACCGTAACCGGTGCTCGGGCCGCCCGGAGCGCGTTCCGGCGTTAGCCGCCGACCGGCTGGCTGGGCGTCACTGCGGCGTACAGGCGTGTAAGCAGCCCCTCCATCGCGGGCGAAGTGACTCCGTTCCCGGGGCAGCAGGTCGGACCGTTGACGGCACTGATCCCAATCTCGAGATGCGGGCCGGTCGACATGCCGACGATGCCGCAGCCCACCTCCGCGATCGGCTGGCCGGAGCGGACCACAGCGCCCACGGGGACCAGGGCCGGTGCGGCGTGGCCGTAGTAGATGTAGCGGCCATTCAGCGGTCCGCCCACGACTCGCAGGACCGGCGCGTAGGGTCCGAAACCAGAGATGCCTTCCTGCACGATGACGCCGTCGGTGACCGCGACCAGCGCGGCCTTTGCGCCGCAGGCGGCGTGGACGGTGGAGATGTCGACACCCTGATCGGGTGACCACGTGCCGGGGGGCTCGACCACCGACATCGGTGCGATCGGGAACACGAACCCTTGCCCGGCGCTCAGTGAGTTCAGCTCCTGGGCGATCCGGTGCTCTGCTGCGAGCTGCTCCCTGACGGTGGCCAACGACGGCGCGCGCGCATTCGGATCGCCGACCGGGCTCGCCGACGAGGCCTCGTAGGCCGGCATCGCTCCCGCCGCTGGGTTGACGGCCTGGGGATGCGCCCGCAGGCCGAGGGTGTCGGCCGTGCTGGCGGTATTGGCCGCGCCGCCGCCGGCGTTCCCTGCCGAGCCGCCGCCGGCATTCCCTGCCGAGCCGCCGCCGGCATTCCGTGCCGAGCCGCCGCCGGCGTTCCCGGCCGAGCCGCCGCCGGCGTTCCCGGCCGAGCGGCCGCCGGCGTTCCCGGCCGAGCCGCAGCCGGCCAGCGTCAAGATTGCGAGAAGCGCCGCTACGAGGATCGAGGTTCGCACAACCCGTATATCGGCAGTTCGGCAAGGATCATTCGCGCGTGCGCCGGCTTGGGGCATGGGGCCCGCTCGCTCCGCGGCACGCGCCCCCAGATCCACAGATCACGCCGCGGCCCGCAAGCTCGCTAGTGGGGGGCGTTCGACCGGCTCGGCCACGGCGATATGCGAGGCATCCGCCCCGGTGGCGGAGAAGGTCAGCGGCAGCGGGCCGCGCAGCCGCCCCTCGCGCTCGAGCCGCACCGCGACCGCCTGGAGCACGGCGAAGGCCATCGGCCCGAGGTCTCGGAGCGGCTGATGCACGTTCTGGCGGACGTCAAGGTCGACCTGGGCGATCGCGTCGAGCCCGGCAAGGGAATAGGCGTCGATGAGGAGGCCGATGTCGACGCCATATCCGGTGGTGAAGGGGAGCCGCTCGAGCAGGTCCCGGCGGGCGGCGATCTCGCCGGCCAGCGGCTGCTGGATCGCCGCGAGATCGGGAAAGAACAAGTTGAGCAGTGGGCGGGCGGTTAGTTCGGTCACGCGGCCGCCGCCGTCCGGGACAGTGGTGTGGCCGACGCGAAACGGCCGGCGGTAGAAGCCCTTCACGAACGCGATCCCCGGTCGGCACAGAACAGGACCGAGCACGCCGCAGGCGAAATGCGCCCCGAAGCGCTCGGAGTCGGCGTCCAGGAAGCAGATCACCTCGCCGGTCAGGACCGAAAGGGCGCGCCACATCGCGTCGCCTTTGCCCAGCACCGGTCCGAGTTCGGGCATGAGCTGTTCCTGATCGTGGACCTCGGCGCCGAGCGCACGTGCGATCTCGTCCGTGCCGTCGTTCGAGTGGTCGACGACCACGATCTGGTCGACCACGCCACGCTCGCGCAGCGGCAGCAGCTGCTCGAGGATGGGGCCGATGGTGCGCGCCTCATTACGGGCAGGCAGGCACACGGAGACGCTGCGCTCCCGTGCGGCGAGGAGCCGCTCGGGCCGGAACTCGCCGTGCGCGTATGTGTTGGATCGATACCAGGCTCGGGATCGGATCGTCATCCGTGTCAACAGGATGACAGCCGCCCGGTAGGGGTCCCGTTCGAGCTGTGATCTGGCGCCGGCCTCACGAAAACATGATTGATACGCGCAACGCCACGGGTATCCCCCGGCATCGACGTCCTCCCGGTAATAGCATCGCCGTGGAGGCCTAACCCATGAAGCCGGTTCTCAGGATTCCCGCCTACCGGCGGCTTCTCGCCGCCTACGCGCTGAACGAGCTCGCGTTCATGCTCGGCTCGGTCACTTTGGCGCTCCTGGTTTATCGGCGGACGGGCAGCGTCCTGGGGGCGACAGCGTTCTTCCTAACCGCGCAATTCGTCCCTGCGCTGATCGCACCGATGTGCGTAGCGCGCCTCGAGCACCTGACTCCGCGCACCGTGCTGCCCGCCTTGCATTGCCTCGAGGCGGTGATCTTCGTGATCCTGGCTTGGGCGGCCAGTGCCCACGTCACGGTGTCGATCATGCTGGCGCTGGCGCTGCTGGACGGCGTCGCGGCCCTCACCGCACGGACTCTGACCCGTGCCGCCACGGTGTCCGTCACGTCGGCCGCCGGGCTCCTGCGCGAGGGCAACGCGGTAGCCAATGCCGCCTTCTCGGTGTGCTTCATGTTCGGTCCGGGGCTGGGCGGAACGCTGGTCGCGACCGGGGGCACGAGCGTCGCTTTGCTCACCGATGCCGCCCTATTCGCGATCGTCGCGATCACGCTCGCCACCGCCCGCGGCCTCCCCGAGCCGGTGGCGATCGGAACCTCGGCGCGCGGCCGGGTCCGCGCCGTGCTCGCGTACGCCCGGGCGCGGCCGCCGATCCGGAGTTTGCTCCTCCTGCAGGCGGCGGGCGTGCTGTTCTTCACGATCTCGGTGCCGGTCGAGGTCGTGTTCGCGCAGCGTTCGTTGCACGTGGGCGCGGCGGGATACGGCGGCCTGCTGTCCGCCTGGGGAGCCGGCGCAGTGGCCGGCGCGGCGATCTACGCCCGGTGGCGCGGCCTACCGTCTCGAGATCTGATCGCCTTCAGCGCCGGTGCCCTGGGCGTCGGCTTCGCGGTGATGGCGGTGGCGCCGAGCCTGGCCGTCGCGATCGTCGGCGCGGCGATCGCCGGCGTGGGCAACGGCATTGTGAGCGTGGCCGGCCGCACGGCGCTCCAGGAAGAGGTCGAGGACGAGTGGATGGCGATGATCATGAGCCTTTACGAAGTGGTGTACCAATCCGTTCCCGGCGGCGGGATCCTGCTCGGCGGTGCGATCACCGCGTTCGGGGGGCCTCGGGTGGCGCTGGCCGTGGCTGGCGTGGGGTCGCTGGCGATCGCGGCGGTGGCCTGGTCGGCCCTGGCTGGCATCCGCTCGCGTCATCTAACGCAGCCCGCGGCGGCGCGCATCGACCAAGGCGATCCGGCGCGTGTCGCGGTGGGGGCCGATCCGCCGCGCTCCGGGCCGCGCCGCGATGCCGCTCGCACGCCGGCAGTGTGACATCAGTAGAGTCCGCCCGCGAGTGCCCGCCGTCGCTGCGTCCAGGCGTCGCTCGCCTTGCCATCGTGCGCCGTGCCTGCATCGACATCGGCTCGAACACGACGCGGCTGCTCGTCGCGGACTTCGACGGCGAGCGGCTGGCCTCGGTCCATCAGGAACGCGCCTTCACCCATGTGCGTCGCGCCTTCACCTCGGAGGCGGAGATCGGTGCGGCGAAGATCGCCGAGGTGGCCGGGGTGGTGAGCGCTCAGCTCCAGACGGCCCGGAAGCTGGGGGCGGAGGATGTCCGGGGCGTCGCCACTGCCGCGGTCAGGCGGGCGGCGAATCGCGATGCGCTCATTGCCGCCGTGCGCGAGGCGTGCGGCCTCGAGGTTGCCGTGCTGTCCCCGGAGCAGGAGGCGCGACTGGCCTTCAGCGGGGCCGCGCGCACGCTCGGGCACGTGCCATCCGGGCCGGTCGGGGTGGTGGACGTCGGCGGCGGGTCTTGCGAGCTCGTGGTGGGGGAGGTGCCCGATGCGGTGACCTGGTGCGCCTCGCTCGAGCTTGGCTCTGGTGAGCTCGCCGACGAGTGCCTCCGTTCCGATCCCCCCACGGCCGACGAGCTCGGGCGGGCGCGGGCGCGCGTGGGCGAGGCGCTCGAGGGGGTGCGGCCGCCGCGTGCCGAGTGCGTCCTCGCGGTGGGCGGCAGCGCGACCTCGCTGCGGCGGATCGCCGGCTCGATGCTCGACGCGTCCGCGTTCACGCGGATTCTGGCGCTGCTGGCCGCCGAGCGAGCCGCCGACGTCGCGCGGCGCTTTGCCCTCGACAGGGACCGGGTGCACCTCCTCCCGGCGGGGCTGCTGATCCTCCAGGCCGCCTCGGAGCGGTTCGCTGCGCCACTCGAGATCGCGCAGGGTGGCTTGCGGGAGGGTCTGCTCCTGGAGGCGTCGGATGCCTAGCCCGGATCCTGCGATCCCGCCGCGCGAGGCGCTGGCCGATGTCCGCGTGCGCGCGCCCACCCGTGGCAATCGCCGGCTCGAGCTGCTGCTGGACGCGGTGAACGGGAGCGACCACGTCAAGGCGCTCTGGCACGTCGCGGCCGTCAACGCGGCGCGTCGCCTCGGCATGAGCGACCACAGCTGGGTCCACGTGCAGATCGTGCTGAACATCGGCCTCCGGCTGGCGCGGATCCTGTTCCGCCGCGGCGTGGTCCCCAGCGTCAAGGTGGATTACGGCATGAGTGACCACGACGCCGAGGTCGTGGTGGCAGCGGGCTGTCTGCTCCACTGCGTCGGCATGTCGATCCATCGCGACGACCACGAGCGCTACAGCCTGTTTCTCACCGCCGACACGATCAGCGGCCTGCTCGCGGCCGCGTACGAGGAGCCGGAGCGGACGATCATCGCATCCGAGACGCTTCACGCGATCATCGGGCACCGCCGCGATGGCCGTCCGCTGACCGTCGAGGCCGGGGTCGTTCGGATCGCCGACGCGCTCGACATGGCACGGGGACGCTCACGGGTGGAGTTCGAGGCGGGACGCCACAACATTCACTCGCTGTCGGCCTACGCGATCGACGAGGTCAAGATCTCGCCGGGAGAGGACCGGGCGGTGCGGGTCGAGATCGCTATGTCGAACAGCGCCGGGATCTACCAGGTCGATGAGCTGCTAGCGGTCAAGCTCCGCGGCTCGGGGCTCGAGGAGCACTTCGAGGTGGTGGCCCGGATCGACGCCGAGCACGAAGAGCGGCTCATCGAGGTCTTCCGCATCTGATGGGCCAGGGCTGATCGAGGCGTTCCGCATCCGATGGGCCACGTACGATCCCGCCCCATGCGACGCCTGCTCCCGACCATCGCGGTCGCCGCCGTATGTCTGTTCGGCGCGCCGACAGCGCTCGCCACGACGCAGACGGCACACGGCGGCACGGTCACCGCCACGTTTACTTTCGAGGGCAAGGTGCCGAACTTCCGCGGCCTGCACCTGACGATCTCCCGGGCCGGGGCAGTTGTCTACAACCAGCCGGTGGTGGCCAAGTTCTGCGGGAAGCTGTGCTGGCCGGGGCCGCTGGTCGGCCGGCGCTCCGCCGTGCAAGTCGTCGACCTCGAGCACACCGGCGACCCGGACATCGTGCTCAATCTGTACAGCGGCGGAGCGCACTGCTGCACGCTCGTGCAGATCTTCTCGTTCGACGCCGCCGCGAACACCTACGTAAAGACCGAGCGGGTTTTCGGCGATCCCGACGCCCGGATCGTCAACCTTCGCCACGACGGGCGGTTCGAGTTCCTAACTGCCGACGACGCATTCGCGTACCGGTTCACCGATTACGCCGCGTCGGGGCTGCCGATCGAGATCCTGACCTATGCGAACGGCCGCTTTACCGACGTCACACGCAGCTATCCGCGCCTGGTGGCCAAGGATGCGGCGGTCTGGCTCAAGGCGTTCAACGGCATGGCCCGCGCCGGGTATCCCGACAGCGTCGGGGTGATCGCGGCCTGGGCAGCCGACGAGGACCTGCTCGGACATAGCAAGCTGGTCACCCGCTACCTGGCGCACCAGGCTCGCGCGGGGCACCTGAACGCGCCGGTTGGCGCCGGTGGCGCGAAGTTCGTCGCACAGTTGCAAAAGTTCCTGCGCCGGCGCGGGTACCTGCGCTAGGCGCAGCTAAGGGCCCGTATGAAAATAAGCTCGGCACTGGATGCGGCCTGGATGACTTCGCGGATGCGGCACCGGCGCGTGCGCACCGTAGCGCTGCTACTACCGCGCACGCGCCAGCACTGCCCCGCTCGTCCCCAGACCGCCCCAGCACCAATCTTATTTCCCTACGGACCCTAAGTTCGCACCCGAGCCGCCGACACTCGAGCTGCCGGCGCAGGCGAGATGTCAATTTTCACGGCGTGTGGGGATTCCGACCGCCGCGAGTGCGTCGTCCGGATCCGGATAATGCACCATCTCGATCGCCTTGCCGGCGCGAAACGTGGTGACGTTGGCGACCAGCTCGGGCTCGCCGTCCTCGCCTGTTCGCCGCATAATCACCACGACCCTGTCACCCGCCTCAACGAGCTCGACCAGCTCACCGATTGAGCGGCGGACACGGGCGGCGCGCATGAACGCGAGCGCCTGCTCCCTGTTGTGGCACGTGTATTCGGCGGTCGGATCGCCGGCATGCCACCTGACGTCCGGATCGAGGAATTCGCGCACCGCGTCCAGGTCGCCGCGCCGGGCGGCTTCATAGCCGCGGCGCGCGAGGTCCGCATTGGACTCCGCCATCAGCTACGCGTCCTGCCCTCGTGCAGCTCCGCATTGGACTCCGCCATCAGCTACGCGTCCTGCCCTCGTGCAGCATCTGGAGCGTTTTGGCGACGCGACGATCGCGCGTCTCTTCGCGCTTGGCCTCGCCGACCCAGCGGGCGAACTCCTTGCGATGGGTGAAGGAGAGCGCCTCGAAGGTGGACATGGCGCCCGGATCGCCCTTCAGTGCGCGGGCCAGCGCCTCGGGCACGTCGACCTCGCGCGGGGCGCTGTCGAGCTCGAGGCCCACCTCGACCGTATCGCCCGCGCGCACGCCGGCGCCCTCGCGTACCTGCCGATTCAAGCCGACCAGGAACTCGCCGCCCATGCGCGCAACCGATGTGCGCCACGTGTACCCGTTGACCGTGGCGAGGACCGGAAAGCGTTTTGCCCCTTCGCCGAGCGTTTTCACCTGTTCGTCGTCCAGCACTACCGCGGCAGCCGGGCCCCGCTCGTGCAGCGTGGCCGTGAAGCGAAGCGAGCCCACCGCTACCCCAGCCGCCGCGCCACCACCGCGGTGACGTCGTCGTAGCGGTCCGCTTCCGGCTCGAGCAGCTGGGCCAGGATGTGATCACGCAGCGCCGCCGGCTCCTCAGGCCCGGCGCAGGCGGCGCGCCGCAACCGCTCGAGCCCAGCGTCGAGCGACTCACCACGTCGCTCGATCAGGCCGTCGGTGCAGAGGATCACGACGCTCTCCGCCGGGAGCTCGCGGTGGAAAGTCTCGTACTGGCTGTCCTCCACGCCCATCAGGCCGTTACCGTCCTCGAGATAGGCGCAGCTCCGGTCGGCGCTGCGCAGTAGGGGAGGCGGATGGCCTCCGTTGGCCCACGAGATCGTGCCGCCGTCGGGGTCGATAACCGCATAAACGATCGTGAACAGGTGCTCGTCGCCGAGCGCCAGCTGATGGCGGTTGAGCAGCGTCAGCGCCTCGCCAGGTGCTCGGTGCCCGTCCTCGCCGAGCGCGAAGGCGCGAGTCAGGGTGCGCAGCTGGCCCATCGCGGAGGCCGCCCATATGCCCCGGCCGGTGACGTCGCCAACGACGATGCCGAGCCGGCCATCAGGCATCTCGAAGGCGTCGTACCAGTCGCCTCCCACCTGCACCCCGAGGCCGGCCACCTCGTAGTAGGCGGCCAAGGCGATGCCCCGCACCTCGGGCAGGCTCTTCGGTATCAGCCCGCGCTGGAGCTCGACTGCGATGCGGTGCTCCTGCTCGTGCAGCTGGGCACGCCGAATGGCTAGCGCGGCGCGATCGGCGGCATCCTGGAGCAGCGACCGTTCGGTGGCGCTGAAGGAGCGCCCGGCCGGCGCAGCGAGGCGCAGGCAGCCCACGTGCGCCCCCTCGATCACCAGCGGCACCTGCCGCCACCGCTCCTCGTCCACGACGAGCGGGGCCTCGCCAGTGCCTGCCCCGACTGCCGCGGCCACTGCGCGCACCACGAGCGGTTGTTCGTGCTCGCCCGCGACCTGCACCTCGGCGACGTCCACCTCGAACAGCTCGGCCAGCCGCTCGGCGAGGCGCGGGAGGAGCTCGTCGAGGCCGAGCGCCTCGAACGCGGTAGTCAGTGACTGGAGCTTGGACAGCCGCTCGGCCACAGCTTCGGCTTGCACGCGCGCCGCCTGCTCGAGCAGCAGCTCGGCGCGGTCCTGCTCGGCCCGGCGGCGCACCGTGAGGTCGACCCACTGAGCCAGCAGCAGCGGCTCGGACAGATCGGCCGCCTCGATCGGCGATGCGGCCATGCCGACCCAAACCTCGGCACCGCTCCGCGAGGCCAGCCGAAGGTCAACCCCCGGCCGCTCGGCGCCGGCGGCGCTCCGCGGCTGGCGCATGACCTGTTCAAAGGTGGCGGTCAGGGCGGGACGGTCCGCCTCGTGGCACAGGTCGACCACCGGAATCGCGGCGAGCTTGTCCGGATCGCGACCGACCAGGTTGGCAAACGCCGGGTTGGCCCGGACGATCCGGCCCTCGGCGTCGAGCACGGTCTTGCCGATCGGCGCCGCCTCGAACGCGCCGCTCAACAAGGCCTCGGAGCGCTTCAGCGCCCGGCGGCTGGCCTCGAGTTGGGCGAACACCGCCACCTTGGAGCGCAGGAGCTCGGGGTCGAACGGCTTGAGGACGTAGTCGACGGCGCCGACTCCGTAGCCGCGGGCGATGTCGGAGACCTCGTCGCGCGCCGCGGTCAGGAACACGATCGGGATGTCCTTGGTCCGGGTCCGCTGCTTGATCAACTCCGCGGTCTCCAGTCCATCCAGGCCCGGCATGCGGACGTCGAGCAGGATCATCGCGAAGTCCTGCTCGAGCAGCAGCCGTAGCGCGCCGTGCCCCGAGCCGACCGTGACCAGCGGGTAGCCGAGTGGCTCGAGCACGGCCTCGAGCGTGCGCAGGTTCTCCGGCTGATCGTCGACGAGCAGGATCGGCAGCGCCTCAACCGCGGTCAGGGGCGTCCTCACGTCGGTGTCGGCGAGTGAGCCAGCGGGTGTGTCTAGGCGTCGAGCCACACGCGCATCATCGAGAGGAGGTGGTCGACATCGACCGGCTTGGTGATGTAGTCAGACGCGCCGGCGGCGAGCGCCTTCTCGCGATCGCCCTTCATCGCCTTGGCCGTCAGCGAGATGATCGGCAGGTGCTCGAAGCGCGGCATCGAGCGGATGGCCCGCGCCGTCTGATAGCCGTCCATCTCGGGCATCATGATGTCGAGCAGCACGACGTCGGTGTTCGGATGCTGGTGCAGGCGCTCGATGCCCTCACGGCCGTTCTCGGCAAAGACGACCTTCATCCCGCGCTGCTCGAGCGTCGAGGTCAGCGCGAACACGTTGCGAATGTCGTCGTCGATCACGAGCACCTTGCGGCCGTGGAGCGGGGCATCGCCCGTGCGCAGATGCCCGAGCATCTCGCGCGTGTGGGACGGAAGCGTCGCCTCGGCGCGGTGGAGGAACAGCGCGGCGCGTTCGACCAGGCGCTCGGGTGAATCCGCGATCGTAATCACCGCCGACTTGGCCAGTGCGTCGAGCCTCGCCCGGTCCGTCTTCGACAGCGACCCCTGTAGGTAGACGATCAGGGGCAGCTCGCGCAGCACCTCGGCGGTGGCCGCCTCGCGAATCAGCGCGAATGTCTCCGAGCGCGGCCGTCCGAGCGCCACCACGCCCAGGTCGAATTGGCCGGTGCTCAGCGCGGCGAGGGCCTCAGCGGGAACGACCGGCTCAACGTCGATGTTCTCGTCGCCGGACAGCAGGTCGGCGACCCCGTCGTCCAGTCCGTCGGGGTGGGCGATCAGCGCGATCCGCCGGTCCTGACCCTGGGCCAGCCGCTCGAGCTTGCCCAGCGCGGTTTGAAGCGCGCTCGGCTGGGCCGGGTCATCGACGAACGCCGCGGCGCCCGCCCGGAGGCCGTCGACGCGCACCGCGCCGTCGCCGACCAGCGCGACCGGTAGGTGTCGAGTGTCCGGGTGCTTCTTGAGCTGTCCCAGGACGGACTCGAAGCGGGGAAGGTCCCCCGCCAGCAGGATCGCACTCGGACGGTGCTCGCGGGCCAGCCCGAGGGCCGCGCTGGCCCGTCGAGCCAGGATCGCCTTGCCTCCGCGGGCGCGGACGGCTTCCACCAGCGACTTTGCGCGCTCCGCGTTAGCGTCTATCACCAGCACCACCCGGTCGCCGCGCTCGACCACGTCGATCTCGTCGGCCAGGCGATTCTCCACGGCGCCGTTGCCGACGTGCCCGGCCGGTGTCAGCGCGCCGTCGGTGCGGACCTCGAGCGGCGCGTCGGCCACGGCATCGGTCAGCGGCAGGAACAGCGTGAACCGACTCCCCTGGCCGACCATCGAGTCGACCTGGATCTCGCCGCCCAGCATGCGCGCGATCTCGCGGGAAATCGAGAGCCCCAGGCCGGTGCCGCCGTACTTGCGCGAGGTCGTCCCGTCAGCCTGCTGGAAGGCCTCGAAAATGAGGTTCAGCTTGTCGTCCGGGATGCCGACGCCGGTGTCGGTGACCGAGAAGGCGATCACCCGCTCGGCGGCGCGCAGTGCGTCGTTGCGCAGGCCGGAGCGATCGGGCGGGTAGCCGATCGAGAGCGTCACGCCGCCCTCGTGGGTGAACTTGAACGCGTTCGAGAGCAGGTTCGTGAGCACCTGCCCGAGGCGTTGCTCGTCGGAGATGACCGAGGCGGGCAGCGACGGATCGATCTCGACTCGGAACGACAGGCCCTTCTGCTCGGCCACGTGCCGGAAGGCGCGCTCGGCGTCCTCGAATACCTCCGACAGCGGGACTGGAACCAGGTCGAGCTCCATGCGGCCGGCCTCGATCTTGGTCAGGTCGAGGATGTCGTTGATGAGCGAGAGCAGGTCGTTGCCGGCGGAATGGATGGTGCGAGCGAACTCGACCTCGCGCTGGGACAGGGAACCATCCTCGTTCTCGGCCAGCAGGCGGCTAAGGATCAGCATCGAGTTGAGCGGCGTGCGCAGCTCGTGCGACATGTTGGCCAAGAACTCCGACTTGTACTTCGAGGCCAGCGCCAGCTGGGCCGCCTTCTCTTCCAGGCCGCGGCGCGCCAGCTCGATCTCCTCGTTCTTGATTTCGATGTCGCGGTTCTGCTCGGAGAGCAGGCGTGCCTTCTCCTGGAGCTCGTCGTTGGTCTCGCGCAGCTCCTCGGACTGCTTCTGGAGCTCTTGCGTGAGGCTCTGCGACTGCGTCAGCAGCTCCTCGGTGCGCATGTTGGCGCGAATCGTGTTGAGGACGACGCCGATCGTCTCCGAGATGCGGGCCAGGAAGTCGCGGTGGACCTCGGAGAACGGCCGCAACGAGGCGAGCTCGATCACGCCGAGCACCTGGTCCTCGAACAGAACCGGCATGACCAGGACGTCCGCCGGCGTGGCGTCGCCCAGGGCGGAGCCCACCCTGATGTAGCCCGGCGGAACGTTGGTGATCGCGATCGTCTTGCGCTCGAACGCGGCTTGGCCCACGAGGCCCTCGCCGATCGCGAACCGGCTGGGCAGCTCGCTGCGCCGCGGGGTGTAGCCGTAGGACGCGGCCAGCGCCAGCTCAGGCTGGCCGTCCGCGCCGGGCTCGGCGAGGAAGAACGCGCCGTGCTGCGCGTTCACCATCGGCGTGACCTCGCTCATGATCTGCTGGGTGACCGGCGCCAGGTCGCGCTGGCCCTGGAGCATCCCGGAGATGCTGGCCAGGTTGGTCTTCAGCCAGTCCTGCTCGGCGTTGCGCTGGGTGGTCTCGCGCAGGTTGGCGATCATCTGGTTGATGTTGTCCTTGAGCTCGGCCACCTCGCCCTGAGCCTCGACCGAGATCGACCTGGTCAGGTCGCCCTGGGTCACGGCGGTCGACACCTCGGCGATCGCGCGGACCTGGGTGGTCAGGTTGCCGACCAGCTGGTTGACGTTCTCGGTCAGCCGCCGCCACGTGCCGGACCCGCCCTCCACCTCGGCCTGGCCGCCCAGCTTGCCCTCGGTCCCGACCTCGCGGGCCACCCGGGTCACCTCGGCAGCGAAGCTCGAGAGCTGGGCGACCATGCGGTTCAGGGTCTGCTTGAGCTCGAGAATCTC
>JAFASQ010000387.1 GCA_019244395.1 Solirubrobacterales bacterium
GCGACTCGAAGGCCGGCGTCGCGTCAGAGGTTCGATAGGGAACCGGCTGTGCGGCGATGGGTGCATCGACACCGGTGATGAGCTCGGCCAGCAGCGGCTTCATCGTCTCCGGCCCCCGCGAGCAGTTCAGCCCGACAATGCTCGCGCCCGCGGCTGCCGCTCGGCGACACGCCTCTACGTAGGCATAGCCGTCGTAGGTGCTGGTGGGATGAACGCTGGCGAAGGTGACCATGGCCGGTAGACCGAGGTCGTGGCAGACCTCCAGCCCAATCAGCGCCTCGCCGAGATAGTCGTTGGTCTCGGCGATGACGAAGTCGACGCCCTCCTCCACCGCCCAGCTCAGTTGCTCCTCGTATTGCGCGCGCACGATGGCCCCGGTGCGCCGGGCGTCAGCCGGATCGTAGGACCAGGTGTTGGAAATGTTGGCCGCCACCAGCGCCCCGTCCTCACGAGCAACCTGATTGGCGATGCGCACGGCGGTTCGGTTCATCTCTTCGAGGTCCCCCTCGCGACCAAGTGACTTCAGCTTCCCGCGGTGGGCGTAATAGGTGAGCGCCACCATGACCTCAGCGCCCGCACGCAGGAACTCGCGATGCAGCTCGATCACGGCCTGCGGCGCGTCGAGAATGACCTCGGGAACGTACGGCCCGGCCTTGATGTAGCCGCGGCGCTCGAGTTCGAAAACGTAGCCCTCGGCTCCGAGGATCACGTTCTCAGCGAGGCGTTGCTCAAGCGTTCGCGCTGATGGCCGATCCTGCATGGAAGCGTCCTTTCGTAAATCTCGCTGGGTCAAAGCGCCTGACGTCGTACATGCTGTCCCGTTCAACTGCGAGGTCGGCCAGCACTCGCCCGACCCACGGAGCGAACTTGTAGCCGGTGCCTCGCCATCCGACCCCGACGTAGGCGCCCGGAAAGCCGGGTACGGCGCCCAGGACGAACTCATCGTCCGCGACGAGGTCGTAGTCGCACCCGTCCACGTCGTCAACGGGCTCGATTCGCGCCTCCAGCAGCGTCGGCGCGCAGTGCTCGACGAACGACATGACGCTGTCGATCGTGGTGACCGCGCGTGGCAGGTCCGGCGGGTGGTAGTAACCGATCTTGACCTTGTCGATCAGCCCGTTGATGATCGGGTGGCAGTAAATCCCGGCGTCGAGATAGGCGATCACCGGCATGGCATTTGAGGCGAACTGCTCGCGGAAATCGGCCGGAGGAGTGAAGTACTTGGCTTCGATCGGACGGTCGCGCGTGAGCGGGACCTGGAGGCGCGCTCCGTTGAGGCGGGCGAGGACCTCGTTGGTTCCGTGCCCGGCGGTCACGACAACCGATCGCGACGCCCACTCCTCGACATCCGTGACCACACGAATCTCGCTACCGCAACGCGCGGCGAGCCGGGTGGTGATGCCCTCCACGATGCGCACCCCACGGTCGGCCAGCGTCCGCTGCAGAGCGGCCGTGACTGCGGGCAGGTTGACCACGCCGCCGTCGAGATCGAGGTAGCCGACGTCGGCCTCGAGGTAGGGGAAGCGCGCCCGCAGTGCCTTCCCGGCCAGCGACACCGACGGGACCCCCAGCTCCTCGAGCACACGATGGCTGCGGTGCCCGTATGTGCTTCTGAGATCCGGCGTCACCGATCGCTTCGCGATGTTCATGCAGCCGCACCGGATGAGCGCCGCCGTCCCCGTCTGTCTCTCGAACTCCTCCCACAGCCGCAAGGCCTCCCGCGCGAGCCGCGCATAGCCGGGATCCAGGTAATCGCTGCGATAGGACCGCGTGCGGCCGAACGATGCGGTCATCGGATCTCCGATCCGACCGCGCTCGAGCACCACGACTCGGTCAACGCGCTCGGATGCGTGGTACGCCGTGAACAACCCCATCACTCCACCGCCGATGACCACGAGATCCTCCCTCATGCGGCGGGCCACTCCAGACACCGAAGTGCGGCAGCGCAGGTCCGTGCCACCCGCGCGGGAAGGGCGGCCTGGATCCGGCGATACGACTGTTCCGCTCTGCGCATTCGAATCTTCCTGAACCGGTTCAGTGAATCGCTTCAGTATGCCCGATCGTCGACTCCGTTGCAGCGCCGCGTCGTCCGGCGCAGAGCGAACCGCGGGAGGGCGCCCAGCCGGTTGCGGGAGGCGCGCCCCGGCCGGTTGCGGGAGGCGCGCCCTCGGCCCGTTGCGGAAGCGCGGTCACCCAGGCTAGAGGCGCGCGGGCCGCCCCGTGAACTACTACGAGGCTGTTGCCGTACGCCGTTCGCGGCTGGCCGGCCTGGATGAGGCGCTACGTCGCTGCGACGTCGCGCCGTCGGCATGACGATCGGTACCGTGGCGGCATGGATCGCCCGCCCGGAACGGCGCCCGCGCGACGCTGGCATCAGATCGACTGGGAACTCGTGGTCTGCGGCCTGCGCGGTCACGAGGTCATCGGCACGGACGTCGCCGAGCTTCGTCCGGAGGACGAGATGCTGGCGCGCGACGCGGGCGGGGTGCGCTGGCACAGGTGCCTTCGCTGCGACTCCTGGGTGGCGCTGCCGGTTCCACCTGCGCCGGCCGGCGTGCATCTGCCTGACCGCTCGGCGATCGAGATTCCGCTGCGCGGCAAGGCGTTACGCGACAAGGTGGTGCTGCGCCTGATCGCTCTCGACCGCGTCCTTCATTTTGTGATCCTCGTCGCGCTGTCGATCGGCGTGCTCGCGGTCGCCGGCAACGAGGCAAGCGTGAGGACCCGCTTCTACCGGATACTGACCGATCTGCAGGGTGGCGTGGGGGGTGGTCCGGTCCAGACCAGCGGCCACGTCGGCATCCTCGGCGAGTTCGACAAGCTGTTCTCGCTGCGCTCGGGCACCCTCCGCGAGCTCGGCATCGCGCTGCTTTCCTTCGGGCTAATAGAAGGCATCGAAGCCATTGGGCTGTGGCTGACCAAGCGGTGGGCGGAGTACCTCACGTTCATTGTCACGACGCTGCTCCTCCCGCTCGAGATCTACGAGATCATCCACAAGGGGACCGCGCTCAAGGTCATCGGCTTCATCATCAACCTGGCCGTTGTCGTCTACCTCCTGTTCGCCAAGCGCCTGTTCGGCTTGCGCGGGGGCGGCGCCGTGGACGAAGCGGAGCGAGCC
>JAFASQ010000069.1 GCA_019244395.1 Solirubrobacterales bacterium
TCCGATCCACAGTGGGCTCGGCCGCGACTATCTCCGCGGCCGGTGTCCGATCCACAGTGGGCTCGGCCGCGACTATTTCCTCCCCGGATTCCATTTGCCTCAGCTCGCCGCTGGGCCCTTCGACCGCGGCGATACCCCCCAAGAAACTCCTTGCTAATCGCGGCATGTTAGCGCTAACTGTCGGTTGCGCGAATTATGATCGGCCCCGATACACGGCGCCGCCCGCCCGGGAGCGCCTGTGCCGACACTGGCGCCCCCTCAGGAGCGCCGCGCACCCCCTCGACCTCTAAGGAGCGTGATGAAGACGAGTCTGGGCATCTGGGCTTTCGGCCCGATGGTGACGCGTTTCGTTCCCCGCGGTTACCAGCCCGAGCACAGCTACGAGTCGGAGCCCGTCGCGGAGAAAGTGCACCGCGCGGTCGAGGGACTCGGCGAGCTGATAGACGGCTACGAGTTCCACTACCCGGACGAGCTGTCCCCGGCGAATCTGGACGAGGTCCGGGCTGCGCTCGGGCCCGACCACGACGTGTACTGCATCGCCGGCGGTCTGCACCTGGATCCGCGCTTCGGCCGCGGCGGGCTCGTCAATCCGGATCCGGGCCTGCGCGCCGAGGCCCGGCGGATCGCCCGGGAGGCCGCCGCTTTCGCCGGCTCGCTCGGCGCCCACCTGATCATCTGGCCGGGCGGCGAGGGCTACAACTACCCGTTCCAGTCGGCCTACGTCGATGCGTGGGGGTGGCTGATCGAGGGGTTGGGCGAGGCGGCCTCGGTCTGCCAAGAACACGGCGTGAAGCTCTTCCTGGAGCACAAGAACTCCGAGCCGGCGATGAAGATCCTGATGCGCAACATCGGGATGTGCCTGTTCGTCGTGGGCAAGCTGCGCGCCGAGGGGCTCGACAACGTTCAGGTGAACATGGACTGGCAGCACCTGATCATGAACGGCGAGCATCTCCCCGAGTACGCCGCACTGCTGGCCTCCGAGGGTCTGCTCGGTCATCAGCATGCCAACTCGGGCTGGGGCACCTTCGACGACGACAACATGCTCGGCGCCACCGCGTTCATGGAGACGCTCGAACTCGCGCTGGAGTTCCGCCGCTGTGGATACGGGTCGTCCGGAGAGCGCCTGGGCTTCGACCTGTATCCGTATACGGAGGATCAGGTGGGGGCGGTCCGGCGCTCGGTCCTGCACTGGCGGTTCATCGACTCAGTGGCCGCGCGGATCGACGACGCCGCGTTGCGCGAGGCCCAGCAGGCCAAGAACGCGGTCCGCGCGTACGAGATCGTCTACGCCGCCCTCGGTGCATGAGCGCCGCGCTGGTTCGCGAGGATCGTGTGCAACCGCCGCGCCTCCCTGACCGGACGTTCATCGATCCGCTCCCAGGTCATCCGGACGGTGACATAGCCATGGGCCAGTGCGTCGGCGTCGCGGTCGCGATCCGCCTCGAACGGAATCTTGCCCTTGTGGAAGTCCCAGCTGTCGAGCTCGACGATCACGCGCTCGGCCGGAAACAGAGCGTCGACGACGTAACCGAACAGGGGCACTCCCATCACCGGCGCCGGCAAGCCATGCGCCTCGCAGAACGCCGGGAAGTCGTCCTCCCACCCGGAGCGGGTGGGAGTGCCGGGCAATCCGATCAGCTTGGCGATCCGCTTCGCCCCACGCGCGTTGGGATGACGCGCCACGGTCTCGGCCAGCTGGTCCTCGGTCAGCCACAGCGAGCCCAGCGCGCTGTTGACGGTGCGTTTGAGGCTCCTGTCCGTCAAGCGCGGGGCGATGTCGAGCAGCGCCCGCGCGGGCGAGGTGACGCGGATCCCGAGCTGCGCGGTCACGTCGCGCCGGCGAAGCGTGCTCGACCGGTGCACGCGGATCCCGTTCGTGCGCCGGTCGCCCACGATCGTGACCTCGTAGGGCTTGTCCCAGCGACGCCAGAAGCCCCACAACGCCATGGCCGAGCTGTGGCTGAGCGCGGCGCCGGCGCCGGCGGCCAGCACCGCTGCGCTCGCCCACTCCTGCGGGGTGGCCGGGCGCCGGCCGACGGAGTACACGCCTCGGAAAACGCGAAACAGCCGGCCCTTAGCCACCCGGTTGACGATCGCCCCGTGGCTCAGCCCGAGCCTGGTCAACTGCGTCCGCGTCACGTTGCCGTACTGCTTGCCGGCCACCGCCGCCAACGCCACATCGACCGCTTGGGAAGAAACATCTACATGTTGGACATTTCTTCCCAAGCCATCGGGGCCGGGGGACGGGCGGCGAGACGTCATGTCACCCAAGAGCCTCACGCCACCGTCCTCCACCCCCCCTTGTGGCAGACAATTCACACGTGAGCGCCCTCTTTGGCATCGACGTCGGAACCAGCGCCACCAAGGGGGTTGCCATCGAACCCGACGGGACGGTCCTCGCGCGCGAGGAGGCCGAGTACCCGCTGTCCACCCCACGCGCCGGCTGGGCCGAGCAGAACCCCGAGGACTGGTGGCGCGCCACCGAAACCGTCCTCACACGATTGACCGAGACCGCCGGCGATGCCGCCGGCATCGGCCTGAGTGGCCAGATGCACGGGCTGGTGGCGCTGGACTCCGCCGACCGCGTCCTCAGACCGGCGATCCTCTGGAACGACCAGCGGACCCAGACCGAGTGCGATGAGATCGAGGAGACCATCGGGCTCGACCGGCTCATCGAGCTCACCGGCAACCGCGCGCTGACCGGCTTCACCGCCCCCAAGCTGCTGTGGCTGCGACACCACGAGCCCGACACATACGCGCGAATCGCCAAGATCGCCCTCCCCAAGGATTACGTCCGCCTGCGGCTGACCGGCGAGCACGCCACCGACGTCTCGGACGCGTCCGGCATGCTCCTGCTCGACGTGGCCAAACGACGCTGGAGCGACGACGTCCTGACCGCGCTGGACATCGACCCCGGCTGGCTGCCGAAAGTGCTCGAGAGCCCGGAGACCTCTGGCAAAACCGCCCAGAAAGACACGCCCGTGGCCGCCGGCGCCGGCGACCAGGCCGCCGGCGCGCTCGGTGTCGGAGTCGACCGGCCCGGGCCGCTCTCCATCGCCCTCGGCACCTCCGGCGTGGTCTTCGCCGCGCTGGAGAAATTCTCGGCCGACCCGCAGGCCCGCGTCCACGCCTTCTGCCACGCGGTGCCAGACGCCTGGCACGCGATGGGCGTGATGCTCTCCGCCGCCGGCTCGCTCGCCTGGCTGCGCAACGTGACGGCGCCGAACACCCCGTTCGACACGCTCCTCGAAGAAGCG
>JAFASQ010000050.1 GCA_019244395.1 Solirubrobacterales bacterium
ACCGCCGCCGTGCGGCGCTGCGCGACCTCCTCGGGCCTCAGCCCGCCCGGTCGGCTGCCGGTGCGCTCCCACACGACGGGCGGCGGTTGTGCGTGGACCGGGACCGCCCACGCCGGGTTGGCGCGTGACGACGCGGGCGTTGCACTCGCCATGAAACGCATGATACGTAGCGATGGGAATCGTGTGCGCCGTTTGGAATCATGGTCATCCCGTGGCCCGTGACTGGTTGCTGATCACCGTTTCCACCCCGCCCGGGGGAAACTCGACACTCCGCGTTTACGCCTGGCGCAATCTGCGCCGCCTCGGGGCTCACTATCTGCAGCAGTCCGTGTGCCTGCTCCCGGCAACGCCGAAAACCACGCGCGCCGGGACCCGGGTCGTGACCCGACTACGCGCGGACGGCGGCCACGCTGAAATGCTTCGCACCCGCCTGACCGATCCCAAGCAGGAGGCCGCGGTCATCGACGCGATCCAGCGCGAGCGGACCGACGAGTACCGCGAACTGGTCGAGAGCACACGGCAGTTCCACGAGGAGCTCCAGCTCGAGCGCCGCCGCGGCCGGGCCACCTACACCGAGCTCGAGGAATCCGACGTCGACCTCGCCCGCTACCAGAAATGGCTCGCCGCCATCCGCGCGCGCGACTACTTCGAAGCGCCCGGCGGGCAGGAAGCCGCCGCGGCCGTCGCCTCATGCGAGGAAGCACTCGCCCAATTCGAGAGCGAAGCGCTGTCCGCCGAGCTCGACGAGCCCACCCCCGACAGCCGGCCCGGACTACGCGCCGTCGACGGGCCCAACGACTAGCCCACCGGACGCCCACCGCGATTCCGCACCGGTCGCCGACATCGTCCGCAACGCGCGGTGGCAGCGCCGCTCCGCTCTACCGGTGAAAGGCGGAGTGGCGGGCGAGCTGCGCGGCGCGCCGACGCTCACTAACTCGATCGCTCGCTTGGGCGCTCCGCGGGCTGCGCTTCGACCCTCCCTCCACAGCCCGGCAACCTATCGAGCGTGCTGGAGACACCCCTCGGGCAAAATAGTGTGCCGCTTGCTTAGCGTTCTCCTCTCGGTCGTGCGCGATCGTCGGAGGGATCGTCTGCGCTCTCTGGGGGCAGTGGCGCAGGTCAGAGGTGAGCGTTCCCTCGCAGCCGACGAGGACGAGTGTTGCGTTAGTGCGGCGGTTGCGCGGCGCTAACAAATGGCTGGCTCGCTAACCCAACTAACGCGTGCGATTCTGTCCCCCGAGTCGGGCGCCTCACGACCGCGAGGGGCCAGTCTGCCTCTCAACGCGGCGTGCGGGTGGCACCGTCGGCGAGCACGATGCCTCACGGTACGGTTGCCGTCCGGGGCAAGGGCCCAGACCGTCTCGCGTCGGGGCAGGCAGAATCCAGGCCAGCCTTATTCCCCGAGCAGCGCTTCCTCGGCGCCCTGCAGCACGCCCTTGGTGGCGGCCTTGGCCACCCGCTCCGGCGCGGTGCGCATCAGCTCCGGCAGCCCTTCGGCCTCAGCGCTGCCCAGGTCCAGCCGATTGACCGCCTCGGCGAAGCGCAGGTAGGTGTCGACCGAGGCGATGACCACGCGGGCATCGACCGTGACGAGCTCGATCCCGACCAGCGAGACGCGCAGGAACACGTCGATCACCAGGCCCTTGTCGAGAAGCACGTCCAGGACGTCGGCCAGGCCGCTTGAGCTGGAGCGCTGGACGTAACCGGTGCCGCTGGAGGCCTGGGGGTAGCCGGTGCTCATGGGTGGGTCCTACCCCTCGATTGGCAGATGGCACCCGCTGAGGCGGAAGCCAGTTGACAAGTACAGCCACGCAACGACGCATCCGACCGTCGCGAGCACTCACCGCGGGGGGAGAACAAGGCGGCGCTGCACGCGCTCTCGGAGCATGGACCGCCGCCTGGGCTGCTCGCGTTCGACCGAGGTCGCACGGAAGCCCGACAAGCGGACCGGTCAGATGCCCACCGAGGCGGAGCTCGCCAAGTACCGACGGGCAGGCCAACCATGAACGAGCTGCTCCAGGACCAGGGGCTGGTCCCCGAGGACACGGTCCACGTGACGGGGCTCAAGGGCCGTTAGAGGACGGTTGGGAGAAGAAGGTGCAGGCCTAGCGGCCGAGGTCGTGCGCGGCATCCTCGAGCGTCCGGAAGCGGGCACCGGAGTACCGGCGGAGAGGCGCCCGATGAGCGCTAAGGTGGAGGTGCGTTTCAGCCTCGTGCGCGGTGACGTGATGGCACCGGCCGGTTCGAGCTGTCGCGGGCGCGCGCCAACTTTGGCGTGCCGTCAGAGTGGTTACCGCATCGGTGCAGGTCCGCATGGGCGAGGGCGCTGCCGGGTATCGACTCGACGTGCGGTTTCTGAGAGGCTGGTGAGACGCTGCTGCCGTTCGAGGTGAGCGTGGAGGAACTGATGCTCGGCGGCCGCCGACTGCGCGTCTGGCGCCCTGCCCACCCGTCCGAAGTGCAGGATCCGGACGCCGAGCGAGACGCCGCTGGGCCGTTTTGGGCGCAGACCTGGACCAGCGGCGTGGTACTCGCCGGGCTCCTCGGCCGCTGTTCGCTGCACGGCGCCCGGGTGCTCGAGCTCGGCGGCGGACTGGGGCTCGTGGGTATTGCCGCAGCGCGCGCCGGTGCCCGCGTGACGGTCAACGACCGCTCAAAGCTCGCCCTCGCGTTCACCGCGCTAAACGCAGAGGAGAACCGACTCGCCGTCCAGACGGTCCAGTGTGAATGGCAGATACCGCAAGCGCTCGAGGTGCGCGGCCCGTGGGACCTGGTGCTCGGATCAGACATCCTCTACGACGAGCGAAGCGCTTACGCGCTAGCCGGGCTGCTCGATCGCGTAGTCGCGGCCGACGGCGAGGTATGGATCACCGATCCGGGGCGGGAGGCCGCCTCCGCGTTCCTCGCCTCAGCCTCGACGGCGTGGCGCCTATCGACGTATCGGTGCGGGGGCGGTGTCGTCCTGCACCGCCTGGTCCGGCCCTCCACTCCTCGCCCGCGGACCTCGCATCACCCGGCCGCTCGTCGGGTGGAGCGCTAGCTCCCCGCCTGACTCATCATCAGAGCAGCGCGGTGTGACCTGGCCCCGCACGGCCACGCCTCCTGCACCAGCACGCCGCCTAGCTGGCCACGATCACCATGGCGCGATCCGCCGTGATCGCCGACTCGAATCCCGCCGCGATACGGGCAGGGAAAACACACGGTCGTGCCGCTCTACGGTGAGACCAAGCACAACAACGGCTTCCTCCGCTTTCACCAACTCGCTGTCTCACGCCAAGCAAAGCACGACGAAGACGGAAACGCTGCATGAGCGTCAAGCCGGCGAGCGGTCGAGTCGAGCGGCGTCTGGGCGATGGACAGTCCCTCGGCTCCGCGGAAGTGGCGCGCCACCGCGACCCGCCCGCCGCCGCTCGAGCAGGCAGTCGTACCCCGGCGATGGTCGACCCGTGCCCATGCCTACCAGGTATTGCGAACGCCGACGTCGTGCCCGCCTGGCTTCTCGCGGACCGGCGCGTGCGCCGTTAGGCTCGCGCGATGATCGCATCGGTTTCTTATGCCGATCCGCCCAGGCTGGGCCGGCGGATCGTCCGCTTGTTTCGGCCGCATCGGGGCGCGCTGGCGCTGATCGTGGCGATGATCTTGATCACCTCCGGCTTGAGCGTGATCAGCGCGCTTCTGGTCCGTCGGGTGTTCGATCACGCGCTGTTCGTTCGCGGCGGTCCCGATCTTTCGGCGCTGTATCCGCTGGTGGCGGCGTTGATCGCGATCCCGATCGTCAACGGGGTCCTGAACGTCGCTCAGACGTATCTGACCGAGGTGGTGGGCAACCGGGTGCTGGAGGAGCTTCGCAACCGGCTGTTTGAGCATCTGGAGCGGCTCTCGCTGGCGTTCTACACCGCGACGCGCAGCGGCGAGGTTCAGTCGAGGCTGGCCAACGATGTCGGCGGGGTGCAGACCACGATCACCTCGACGGCGTCCTCGGTAGTGAGCAACATAGTCACGCTGGTGTCTTCGGTGGTGGCGATGTTGGTCCTCTCGCCGCTGCTGACGGCGATCTCGCTGGCCGCGACGCCGGTGTTCGTGGTCTTCAGCCGCCGGGTCGGGCGCGCCCGGCGAAAAGCTCGTCGGGATGCCCAGGCGTCGCTGGCGGCGATGGGCTCGATCACCCAGGAGACCCTGTCGGTGTCCGGGATCCTGCTGGCGAAGGTGTTCGGGCGCCAAGACCACGAGGTCGGCCGCTACCGGGCCGAGAACGCCCATCAGGCCGATCTGCAGATCCGGCAAGCGATCACCGGCCGATCGTTCTTCGCGGTCACCCAGGCGTTCTTCGGCATCAGTCCGGCGCTGGTCTATCTGGTTGCCGGGCTTCAGGGCGCTCACGGCGGCCTCTCGGCAGGGACGCTGGTCGCTTTCACGACCCTGCAGAGCCGGCTGCTGATCCCGATCAACCAGCTGTTGCAGGTGTCCGTCGACGTGCAGTCCTCACTGGCGCTGTTCGGTCGGATATTCGAGCTGATCGACCTTCAGCCGCGGATCACCGATCGACGCGACGCGCTCAACCCGACCGCGGGCGAGATCCGAGGCGAGGTCGCGCTCGAGCGCGTCTGGTTTCGCTACGGCGGCGGCGAGGACGGCGGGCTTCCGGCGCCCGAGGAGGCGCTGCGCGACGTCTCGATGCTGGTCTCGCCCGGGCAGCTCGCGGCGCTCGTCGGGCCCTCCGGCGCAGGCAAGACGACGATCTCCTACCTGATCCCGCGGCTCTACGACGTCGAGCGCGGGGCGGTCCGGATCGACGGTCACGACGTGCGCGACCTCACCGCCGCGGGGATCGCCCGCGCCGTGGGCGTGGTCACACAAGAGAGCTACCTGTTCGGCGGCACGGTGCGCGAGAACATCAGCTACGGGCGCCCGAGCGCGACCGACCAGGAGATAGTCGCCGCCGCGCAAGCCGCGTTCATTCACGACCGCATCACCGCTCTCGAGCACGGCTACGACACGGTCGTCGGTGAGCGCGGCTACCGGTTCTCCGGCGGAGAGCGGCAGCGGCTGGCGATCGCGCGGGTGATCCTGGAAGACCCGCCGATCCTGGTCCTCGACGAGGCCACCTCGGCGCTCGACACCGAAAGCGAGCGCGTCGTCCAGCGGGCGCTCGAGTCCCTCATCCAGCGCCGCACCACGATCGCCATCGCGCACCGGCTCTCGACGATCCGGAACGCCGACGCCATCTTCGTCGTAGAACAGGGCACGATCGTCGAACGCGGCACGCACGACGAGCTCCTCGCCCAAAGCGGCCTGTACGCGCGGCTGTACGAGGAGCAATTCGGCAACGGGGCAGTCGAGGCCCACTGCAGCGACGGCGTGATTCTCGCCAACGGCCAACCATGCCGACCCTCGAGCCGGCGACCGCGACCGAGCGTACAGATCCCCGCGCCCGAGACCATAGAACCGCCGCCGTCAATCGCGGACGTTCCGGCCGAACTCCGCACCGTCCTGACGGCCTAACGCCAGAGCCGCCCCTTACTCGTGGTTGGGGCGACACACGTCTCTCCGGGCCGCACACGGTCCAACCGCCGGGGCCCTCTCTTCCCTGCGGCGGCGCGCGTGTGCGCGCGACCAGTCGGACGACGAGGGGTGTTGTCCGTAGTCGTCACTGTCGAACGGTGGACCGGCTACGCCACCTACCCGACATCGGCACTCTCAGGCACCACGCGCGAGCTGATTGCGCGACGTGATGTCGAGCTTGCTGAACACCTTGCGCAGGTGTACGCAGCCGGTGGCCCGCGATGCCCGTGCGGCACCGCCGTCAAGCACCTAGGCGCTAGGCCGGTGACGTGCGCTGGCCGCGAAGTAGGTCGCGCACGGCGCGTGCCAGATGTTCCTGAAGCCGCAGGATGAGGCGCTCGCGAGCCGCGACGTCCTCCGGTGCGGCTCCCGCCCGCTCCAGGCGCCGCAGTTCGGCGACGTCTGTGCGCAGATGAGCCAGCAGCCGATCTATGGTCCGCTGGTCGGTCATGGGCTCGCAGGATCGACCTGGATTTCGTTGCTCGTCGGCGGGGTGGGCGCGGATCCGCTGACCTTGCGACCCGCCGAGCGCGCGAATGTCTGCGCTTCGCGGTTCGCACCAGCCAGATGTAGCTTCGCGGCCCGGCGCCGGGGCGCTTTCCTGCTGGCCTGGGTTGAGTTCACGCTCATCGGGGTTGTCACGGTATTTCGTCTCCTCGGGGTGGTTGCGGCTGTCCTTCCTGGTCGCTGGCGGGGAGGATTGTCTTCACCAGGCCGGTGACGACGTCGTAGACGTGCCCGGAGAAGGTGACGCGCGGGGAGATGGCTGGTGACGAGCGCAGGAGCTCGAGGTCGCGCGCGACCGTCGCCGCGGGATCGAGGACGGCGTAGTCTCGGAGCTCCGCTTCGTCGGCGCCGATTCGCCTCGCGTATCTGCGGCGGAACGTGTCGTCCGCAAACGCGCCGGAGCCGCACTGGGTGTGGTGGATCACGGCGACTTCGAACAGCGGGCCTTCTGGTATGACATTCTCGACGAGCTGGGCGATGAACGCGACGTCGTTGATGACCTCGGGGGTGGCCCGGCCGCCGCCATTGCGAACGACGAGTGCATCGCTTGGTTGCAACCCGAGGAAGTGCGCGGGGTCGACGCGCGGATCCATGCAGGTGATGACGAACAGGCGCAGTTTGGGGAAGACGACGGCGCCCTCGTGTCCCCCCGCGGCGGCGAAGACACGGTTGCGCTCGAGCGCCGTGGCGAAGTTGCCCGGGCCGGACTGGTCGCGACCGCTCAGCTCAAACCGAGTTGTCTCGCCATTTCCAGAGGCGACGGTCCCAAGGGTAGGGCTTTGTTTACTCATTTTTCTTGTCTCCTGTCATTGGGTTCGGATCAGATTCGCGTCGGCGACCCCGGCCTTACGGTGTGGCGTACGCCGCGTGGGTCGGCAAGCTCGCGGGATAACGTCCGCGAGCAGCCGTGATGCTCGGAGTCACGCCGTTTGTGGCGCGCCCTCCTGGAGCCCGACTCGTTCGTGCAGCCGGCGTAGGGGTCGTGGGGCCCACCAGTTGAGCTGGCCGAGCAGGGCCATGAGCGAGGGCACGAGCAGCACTCGGATCACCGAGGCGTCAAGCAAAACAGCGAGCGCGGTGCCGACCCCGAGCTCTTTGATGAACACGATTTGCGAGGTCGCGAACGCCCCGACGGCGACGGCGAACAGCAGTGCGGCCGCGGTGACGATGCGACCGGTCCGTTCGAGCCCCAAGGCGACTGCGTCCGCGTTCGGAGCGCCGCCGTCATGCGCTTCCTTGATCCGAGCCAGGAGGAACACGCCGTAGTCGGTGGCCAGCCCGAACCCGATCGCGAACAGCAGGATCGGCTGGGTGGCGTCGAGCGCCCCGACCCCGTGGTAGCCGAGCGGTCCCTGGAGGTTGCCGTTTTGGAGGATCAACACCAGGATCCCGAAGACCGCACTCAGGTTCAGCGCGTTCATCACGACCGCCTTGAGTGGCAGCACCACTGAGCCGGTCATCAGGAACAGGACGATCAGCGTGGCGGCGACCACGAAGGCAAGCGCGGCGGGCAGGTGAGCCCCGAGGCTGTGCTCGAGATCGAGGTATGACGCCGTCGCCCCGGCGACGCCCAGGTAGATGGGGGTATGGATCGCGCGCACCTCGCGCACGAGCTGCTCGGTGCTGGCGGTCAGCGCACCATCCACCGGCGCGACCTGAAGCAGGGACGTTTCGCGGCCCGCCGGCTGCGCGGGCGCGACCGCCGACACAGCGGGCAGACCGGCAATCCGCTCACTGAGCGACCTCACTGCCGATGAGGACGCGGACGCCCCGACGACCACCTCGAGCGGGCTCGTGCGGTTGGGCGGGAATTGCGTGTCGAGCGCATCCTGCACCTGATGCGCGCTCGCGCTCCGGGGTAGCACTCGGGCGTCGGCGGTGATGAACCGGACCTGGGTGAAGAACGGGATGCCGAGCGCGACCATCACCGCAGCGCTCGCGATTGCGACCTGCGCCGGACGCCTGATCACGAACTGCACAAGGCGGTACCATGCGCCGCTGCGCGCGGGACGCGAGTCGCGTTCGGCGGCATGCCGCAGCCGTCGGGGTGAGAGCGCATTGACCCGCGGTCCGAGCACGGCCAGCAGCGCGGGCAGCACGGTCAGCGCCAGCGTCGCCGCCAGCAGCGCCACGATCGCGCCGGCGATCCCCATCGAGTACAGGAAGCGCTGCGGGAAGAGCGTCAGGGCGGCCACCGAGAGGGCTACGGTGACCGAGCTGAACACGACGGTGCGTCCAGCGGTCCGGAGGGTGCGGCGCAGCGCTCGGAGCTCGAAGCCGTCGCGGGCTGCCTCCTCCCGGTAGCGCGCGACGATGAACAGGCTGTAGTCGATCGCCAACCCGAGTCCCAGCCCGGTCGTCAGGTTCAGTGCGAACACCGACAGGTCGGTGACCGTCGAGACGACCCGCAGGAGGAAGAACGTGCCGAGGATCGCCAGCCCGCCAAGCAGCGGTGGCAACAGTGCCGCCACGACCGACCGGAAGAACAGGAGCGAGAGCAGGAAGATGAACGGGAACGCGATCAGCTCGGCGCGGGCCAGGTCGTTGCCGACTTGCGTGTTCACCTGGGCGTTGGCGATTGCGCCTCCTCCAAGCTTGACGTCGGGCTGGGAGGAGAAGCGACTCTCGATCAACTGGGCGTCGTCGGATATGCGCTTGTCCGAGAGCGCCTTGAAGTACGCGACCACGTAGGTCGAGCGTCCGTCACGCGCCACCGTCGCAGGGTTGTGCGTCGTATAGAAGCTCTGAACGCTCGCCACGTCAGGCTGCGCGCTCAGCTCCGCCGCGACGTCTTCGACTCGCTGTCGGGCGGCGGCGCTACGCACGTCACCGCTCGAGACGAGCGCGACGACGCCGGGATCGATCTGGCGCCCGGTCGCGGCCTGAAAGCGGTTGGTCGCCTGGACGCTCTGCGTCGCGGGGTCATCCGCACCGTACGGGCTCATATGCTTCGCGACGCCCGCGCCGAACGCGCCAGCGATCACCGTCCCTAGCACCGCGAAGAACAGCACCCGGCGTCGGTTGGAATAGGCGAAGGTCGCGAGGTTCTCGAACATGGCTATGCCCTCTCTCGTGTCTGCTCATGCGCCAGGCCACGAGGATGGGACGGGCTGGGGTGAGCCCGCATCACCCCAACCACACTCACCCCAGTGCGAGGGGCGACGCGCGGCTAGAGCAGTCCCAGCTCCCGGCCGCGGGCGACCGCGCTGCGCCTGCTTGACACACCCAGCTTCTGATAGACGCGCTTGGTGTGCGTCTTGACCGTGTCGCGGGAAATGCCCAACTCGTCCCCGATCTCTCTGGAGGAGAGGCCACTGGGGAGAAGCTCAAGCACTGCATGCTCCCGCGCTGTCAGCTCGTCGGTGACGACTGGCCTCCCGCCGGATAGATCGACCACAAGTCGCAGCGAGCTTTCCGACTGCTCCACGAGTCGTGGCGCGAGCGTCCCGGGCTCAGGACAACGTGAGAGCAGCTCACGCGCCTCGAGCACCAGCTCGCGTGCGCCGGGGCGATCGCCCAGCTCCCGGCGCAGCTCGGCGAGCATTGTCAGTGCGTACGTCAATTCGGCCGGGCCGGCGCCGCGCCGAGCGAGACTGACCGCGCGCTCCAGCTCCGGCTGCGCTTCGGTCGGTCGCCGATGGTGGCGGAACCACCGCCCCCGCGCCGTGTGGGCCGAGCTGCAGATCCAATACTCCTCCAGGCCATTTGCGCGGACCACATCGAAGGCCGCTGCGACCTTGGCGGTGCACTCCGGCCAATCCCCGCGATCGGCGGCGATGAGAGCAAGCCGTCCGAGCGAGATCATCGAGACGATGAAGTTCCGCGAGCTGCGGCCGAGCTCGAGAGCCGTCTCGAACAGCGCTTGGGCGTCGTCGTTGGCGTCGAACGACCGCGCCGACGTGCCTAACAGGCACGCCGCGAGCGAGTGCCAGACCGAGCTCCCGTCCAGAGGCGCGAGTTTTCGTGCCAACTGCTCGGCCTGACGCATGTCGCCGAGCAGTTGCAGGGCCGCGGCACGAACGACGGTTACCTCCTCCCCCACCTCTCCGTCGTCGGCCGGGTTGTTTATCGGCGCCTGCGTTGCCAGGTCGACCCACCGCAGGACCTCGCCGCGCTCGCCCACGGTAAGTGCGGTCCTTGCCTGGACCAGGCACAAACGGCCGTCGGCCGCGATATAGCCGTGCGGGAGGTGGTCCATCCACCGCGCGACCGTTTCCCGCTGACCCGCGTTCGTGAACTCGAGCCAGTGATTGGCGATCAGTTCGGACGCCGCGTCGAGCTCCCCAGCGTCTGTCAGGTGTCCGATCGCCTCGGACACCATCCCGGCATCGAGAAACCAACCCGCCGCCCGACGATGGAGCTGAGCCGCGGATCGCGGCTGTCTGCGCTCGAGCTCGTGCCGCAGCAATTCGCCGAACAGGTGGTGGTAGCGATACCACTCATGCCTTGGATCGAGGGGAATCAGGAAGTAGTTGACGCGCTCGATCCGGTCGAGCATCGCCCTGCTGTCTCGCGCGCCCGTGACGGCGTCGCACAGAGCCGCACAGAACGTGTCGAGCACGCTCGTGTCAAGCAGGAAGTCCAGCTCCGCCTCGTCCAGCTCACCGAGTACCTCGGCCGCGAGATAGTCGACCACCCGTCGATCGCTGCCAGTGAAGGACGCCACGAAGCTCCTGGCGTCCTCACGCCCGCGCATCGACAGAACGGCCAGATAGAGGCCGGCTGCCCAGCCCTCGGTGCGCTCGTGCAGGCGCTTGACCGTCTCTGGAGCCAGGCCGAGGCCATGGAGGTCGTTGAGCATCGACTCCGCTTCTGAAAGTGAGAAGCGCAGCTGCACAGCATCGATCTCGTTGAGCTGGGCCCGCGCGCGCAGCGTTCCGACCCTGAGGGGCGGCTCCGCGCGGGACGTCATCACGATGCGCAGGGTGGCCGGAAGATGCTCGATGAGCGAAGCCATGCCTTCGTGGATCCGCTCGTCTTCGATCGCGTGATAGTCGTCCAGCACAAGAACGAACCGCTCCGAGACCTCCGCGAGCTCGTTGATTAGGGTCGGGAGCGCCTCGTCGACGAGGTTGACGCCGGGCGCGCCCAGCATCGCCACCGCTGCTTTCCCGATTCCGGGCAGCACCGAGCGCACCGCCTCGATCATGTACGTCCAGAACCTCGCGGGATCGTTATCGCCGGTCTCCAACGAAAGCCAGGCCACCGCACGCCCGTCGCTTGCGGACGCCGCCCATTGCGCCACGAGCATCGTCTTTCCGCTCCCAGCCGGACCGTAGACCAGCGTGAGCGGTCGCGAGGGGCCCGCCGAGAGTGCGTCGATCAGGCTTTCACGGACGACCAGACGAGGAGAGCTCGGGACCGCGAGCTTCGTCCGCAGAATCGGAGCAACCCGATCACCACCAGCGACCGCCACATGCTCAGACTATTCCGTGGGAAGGGCGTTGCCGCCGGCGCAGCACGATGCCGGTCGGCATTTCCAGCACTGTCGGACGTGTGGGTAGGCATCACGGCGGCCAGAACCGGTCCCTTCGGGTAGCGCGAGGCTGCCGCAATCCCGAGGTTGCAACATCGCTAATCACCTGGTCGAGGAGCGCGGCGCGCAGCCGCTGCCGCTCGGGATCACCCCGGGCACACATTGGGCACAAAAGGGCCGGATCGGCGTCCGCCGCCGGGACGCCAACTGAGACGCAGAAGCCCCCGTCTCAGCGGGGGTTTCTTGTTATCGGGGCGCCCGGATTTGAACCGGGGACCTCACCGACCCGAACGGTGCGCGCTACCAGGCTGCGCCACGCCCCGAAGGAGCCCAGTATCCCACAGCGATGGCAGATTCCGAGGGGCGGGGCCCGACACGCGCGCGCGGCCCAACCGTCAAGCGGCCGCGAGCGATCCGGCCGCGGCGTCCAGCAGCCTGCCGGCGCTCCTGGCCAGCATCGCGTGACGCCGGCAGGTCTGGCAATGGGCTAGGTGGCGCACCAGTCGCCGGCGCTCTCGTATCCCGAGGCGCCTGAGCGCCTGCCCTTGAAATCCGTCGATCAAGGCGCATGTGCGCTCGCAGCGACGCCCGCTGATTAGCTCCTGGTACTCCTCGGCCAACCGGTGCCGGGCGCGGAACAGCGTGCTCTCGACCGTCGGCCGCGACATCTCGAGTCGCACCCCGATCTCGCTGTAGGAGAGTCCCTCGAGCTCACGCAAGACGATGATGCGGTGATGGAGGTCGGAGACACCTCGCAGCGCGCCGCATAGGTCGAGGAGCTGCTGTTTGCTCGCGACGGCGTCCTCCGGGTCGCGAGCGCGCGAGGGCACATCGCTTCCGGCCTGAGACGAGTCCTGCTCCTGGTCGAGCGGGACTTCCCGGGTGCGCCGGGTCCGCCGCAGCTCATCTATACACGCGTTCTTGGCGATCTGGTAGATCCATGGCTTGAACGCGATCGGGCGCTCGCTATCCCGCAGCCGGCGTAGGGCCGAGATGAACACCTCCTGCGTGATGTCCTCCGACCGCTCGAAATCGGCCAGGATCCCGGTAACGTAGGAGCGAATCCGCCCGTGGTAACGGCAGAACAGCTCCTCGAACGCATTCTCCTCGCCGCACCGAACCGCACGCACCAACTCGTGGTCGGTTGACCACGCGCGTGGAAAGACCTCTGAAAGCAGCCGTGCCATCGCAGTTCTCCCCTTCGCCCGGGGGGCGCCCCCGGGGGTGCGGGGGACTCTACCGAGAATCAGCCATCTGTCCAGAGGCTTTATGAGGAGCGCTAAGGTTTAGGGAGGGATCCGGCCCAACCGGTGTTGAGCGCGTCCGACCCAAACGGCATACTTCGCGGCCAAACGGCAGGCGGTAAAGGAGGTCCACCCCCGATGGCAATCCACCTCACCCCCACCGAGCTTGCACGAGAGTCCGGCCTCGAGCGCCGCGACGTGATCGTCAAGTGCGTCGAGTGGGGGATCCCGATCTTCAACGGTCGGATCGACAAGACCCTCTTCCTCTCGAGCCTGCGCGAAATCACCAGCTCCGGCCAGCAGACTCAGCAGCCGCAGCCCGCATAGCGGGTTTTCGCCGCCCCATCGGCCGTTTCTCTCAATCTGCCGGAGCAGCGTCGTAGTCGTCTGCTCGACGATCTTCCGCCACTCCCGCGTCTTCTCACGTTCGGCCTCGAAGCGTCTGACCGAATCACGTCCACGCCCGGATAACGCTGCTCCCACCGCCGGCTCGCGGTCCTTGACCTTCACCGGTTGTAGATCATCGGTGCGTCGGCCGGGCCCACAGCGCACCACGCAACGGCACCGCTACTTTGACCGTCCCGGATCGTTATATGCGTCGATGCGGGTGTTCTTGGCGGCCCTCGCGGCGACCTTCTGCCTGCTCGCCGGCACGGCCGCCGCGGCTGAGGCACAGGCGCCACCGGCCCAGCGCGTACTGCAGCAGGCGCTGGCGAGGTCGATGGCCCAGATCGGCTCGGCGAGCAGCGCCTACGTCGTCGATCTGGACACCGGCCAGACGCTGTTTGCGATAGCCCCCACGACCGGCCGGCTGCCCGCCTCGCTCGAGAAGATCTACACGACCTCGACAGCACTGCTCCGGCTCGGGCCCACGCAGACCTTTGCTACCTCGGTGCTCGGCACGGGGTCCGCGGGTCCCACGGGCATCTGGAACGGGACGCTCTACCTGCGCGGCGGCGGTGACCCGACGTTCGGCTCGGTCGGCTTCGACCACACCTGGTATGGCACCGGCACCACGCTCCACAGGCTGATCGGAGCCCTGCTCCGCGGCACCGGCATCACCGCGTTACAGGGCCGGATCGTAGGCGATGCGTCGTACTTCGACGCGTTCCCCGGGACGCCGGCGACCGGGTTCGGTCGCTCGTTCGACGTCGAGGGCGAGCTCAGCGCGCTGGACTACAACCGTGGGTTCCTCAATCTTTACGGCACCGCCTTCCAGAGCCGTCCGGCCCTATTCGCGGCCCAGCAGCTGGCCGCCGGACTGCGGACCGCTGGCGTCAAGCTGGGCCGGTCCGGGACCTCCATCGGACGAGCGCCGGCCTTCGCCAGGGTCCTGGCTTCGGTCCAGTCGCCACCGATCGCCACCCTGATCGCGCTCACCAACACGCCCTCGGACAACTACCTGGCGGAGATGCTGCTCAAGGACATCGGTGCGAAGCTCGGCAGCGCCGGCACGACCGCCGCCGGCGCCGCGGTGGTCAGGGCCGAGCTGCTCAGCAAGTTCGGGATCGCCCCCATGTTGAACGACGGCTCCGGCCTCTCGCGGTTTGACTCGACCTCTCCGCACGACGTGGTCACCGTGCTCGAGTCGATGGCGACCAACTCGGCCTTCGTCGACTCCTTGGCCGTGGGTGGCGAGACCGGCACGCTCCAGCACGAGATGCAGAACACGATCGCCCAGGGCAACTGCCGCGGTAAGACCGGGACCCTGTCCGACGTCGCGAACCTCGCCGGCTACTGCGACGCGATGGACGGGCACACGCTGGCCTTCGCGTTCATGGCCAACCGGATCGGCAGCCCCGACTATGTGCATCAGGTCGAGGCCGGCATGGCAGTGGCGCTCGCGGGCTACAACGGCTAGGCGGTCCGGCCCGCCGCCCGTGGTCAGGCCAGCAGTTCGCGCAGCCCGGCCTCGTCGATCACCAGCACACCGAGCCGCTCGGCCTGCGCCAGCTTCGATCCGGGGCTCTCGCCGGCCAGCACGTAGTCGGTCTTGCGCGACACCGACCCCGTGACCCGACCGCCCGCGGCGACGATCATCTCGCCGGCCTGCTCGCGCGTCAGCTCCGGCAGCGTTCCCGTGAGCACGAACGTCTTGCCCGCCAGGGGTCCCTCGCCGGGCGGCGGTCCCTCCTCCTCCAGGCGCAGCCCCTGCGCCCGCAGATCCTCGATCAGCGCCTGCATTTGCCCGTCGTGCAGCTGCTCATGGATCTTGGCCGCCATCTTCGGCCCCACACCCTGAGCCTGCGCGATCTGCTCCGGCTCGGCGGCCAGCAGCGCGTCGATGGTCCGGAAGTGCTGCGCGAGGTTGCGGCCGATCACGTATCCCACCTCCTCGATCCCGAGCGCGAACAGGACCCGGCCGAAGGGCTGGCGCTGGGAATCCCCGATCGCCTTTACGAGCTTCTCCGCCGACACCTTGCCAAACCCCGTCTGCGAGGCGATCTGCTCGGGGTCGAGGCGGTAGAAGTCGGCCGCGGTGCGGACCCAGCCGAGGTTCATGAACAGTTCGACCTGCTTCTCGCCCAGCCCGTCGATGTCCATCGCGCCGGCGAAGTGCTTGAGCAGCTGCCAACGTCGGCCCGGGCAATCGCGGTTCGGGCACCGGGTGAAGACCGAGTCCTCCGGCTTGACCGTCGGCGTCTCGCAGATCGGGCACCGCGCCGGCGGCCGGGCCGGCGCCGGGCGATCCTCGCGCTCGGCCACGTGCGGCGCGGGCGAGAGAACCTGCGGGATCACGTCGCCCGCCCGCAGGACGATCACGTCTTCCCCCTCGCGGATGTCCTTGCGCTGAAGGTCCTCCTCGTTGTGGAGCGTCGCCAGCTTCACGGTCACGCCCCCCACGTGCACCGGCTCGAGCATCGCGTACGGATGCAGATCGCCGAACTTGCCTGGATTCCAACCGATCTGGTTGAGCTTCGTCACCGCGGTGGTGGGCGGGAACTTCCACGCGATCGCCCACCGCGGCTCCCGACCGACCGACCCGAGCCGGCGCTGCAACGCGACCTGGTCGACCTTGACCACCACGCCGTCGATCTCGAACTCGAGCGAGCCGCGGCGCTCTTCCCAGGCCCGGCACTGGGCCACCACCTGGTCTTCGGTCTCGAGCTTCTTTATGTCCGGGTGGACGGGGAAGCGATGCTCGCGCAGCCATGCCAACGCGCCCCAGTGCGTGTCGAAGGCGATGCCGTCGGTCGCGCCCACGGCATAGCACCACAGGGAGAGGGGACGATCCGCGGCCAGCTTCGGATCGAGCTGCCGGATCGTTCCGGCCGCCGAGTTGCGCGGGTTCATGAAGGTGGACAGACCCGCGGCGGCCCGACGCTCGTTGAGCGCGGCGAAGTCCGGCAGCGACATGTACACCTCGCCGCGCACCTCTATGAGCGCCGGCGGGTCGGGGTCCTCGAGGCGCAGGGGGATGGCCGGAATCGTCCGTAGGTTGTGGGTGACGTCCTCGCCGATCTCCCCGTTGCCGCGGGTGGCGCCGCGCTCGAAGACGCCGTCGCGGTAGAGCAGTGAGATGGCCAAGCCGTCGATCTTGGGCTCGGCCACGAACTGGAACTGCGGGTCGGTGATCCCCTCGCGGGCCAGGAAGTTGCGCATGCGCTGGATCCAGGCCCTGAGCTCCTCGGCCGAGCGCGCGTTGCCGAGCGAGAGCATCGGCTGCGGGTGGCGGACCTTCTCGAGCTCTGACACCGGCTCGGGCGCCACGCGTTGGGTGGGCGAGTCGGGGGTGATGAGCTCGGGGTGTTCTGCCTCGAGGCCTTTCAGCTCGCCCCACAATGCGTCGTACTGGTCGTCGCCGATCTCGGGGTCGTCGAGGACGTAGTAGCGGTAGCTGTGGTAATCGATGGCGCGGCGCAGTTCGGCCGCGCGCGCGGCCGGGTCCTCCATATGGACGACCGCAGCGCTCATCGCACCGCACTCATCGCTCGGTCACCTCGCTGGCCGCGGGCTCGACCAAGCGCTCGAGCTCGTAGCGCTCGAGCACCGACAGACCCTCGCGATCGGTCAGGTCGAAATGGACCGGCGTCACCGCGATCTTGCCCTGGGCCAGCGCGGCCAAGTCGGTGCCCATCTCGCCGCGTTCGTGGCTCGCGTCACCGTAGATCCGGTACTGCCGGCGCCCGCCACCGCCCTCGTCGACCAACGCCAGCTCGTCCCTGTACACGCGCTTGCCCAGACGCGCGACCTCGACGCCCTCCGGTGCGCCGGCCGGCACGTTGATGTTCAGCAGGGTGCCCCCGGGCAGCGGAGCGGCCTCGAGTTCGGCTACCAGGCGAGCGGTGAACGACGCCGCGACCTCGAACTCGAACGCGCTGCCCACCCTGAAGTCGAGCTCACGTGCGTTGGACTGCTGTGAGATCGCGATCCCCGGCAGCCCCAGGACGATCGCCTCAAGCGCAGCCGCCACCGTGCCCGAGTAGGTGATGTCATCGCCCAGGTTGGAGCCGTGGTTGATGCCGGACACGACCAACTCCGCCTCGAACTCCGCCACCAGCCCGAGATTGGCCAACCGCACGCAGTCGACCGGGGTCCCGTCGGTCGCGTATCCCACGGTGCCGTCGCCGAAGTCCACCTCTTGCACCCACAGTGGCCGCCGCGTAGTGATCGACCTGGCCATGGCGGACCGATTGCCGTCGGGCGCGATCACCGCCAGTTCGACTCCATCCACGTTCAGGAGGGCGGCCCGCAGCGCCTGAAGGCCGGCCGCCTCGATTCCATCGTCGTTGGTCAAGAGGACCCGCATCACCTTGTTTGATGCTATCCGCGGGTCCGGCTGCGCCGGTCGTACGCGCGGGCGATCACAGCGGCGATGTACACCGGCTGCTGATCAAGCTGCCGCCCGCTCACCCGGAGGACCTCGTGGCCGGCGTCCTTGTGGACGATATCCCGCCGGTGGTCGCGTTCGAACGCTGGGCGCGGGCGGTGAAAGTCCCCGCCATCCAACTCGACGATCAGCCGCGCGTCGGGCCAGAAGAAGTCGGCGCTGAAGCCCGCCACAGGGTGATTGGTAAGCGGCACCGGCAGACCCGCGGCGCGGAGCAGTGCAAGCATCGTCCGCTCGCCTCCGGAGCGCGTGCGTCTGGGTCCCCCCGGCTGGCCGAGGATGGCGCGAACGCTCGCCACGCCGGCGCGGTGCGGCGCGCGTTCGATCGCCGCGATCAGCTGCGGCTCGGTGACCAGTTTCAGGACGAACGCCTCGGCGATGGCACGTTCGGCCTCGTCCATTCCCGTCGTCGATGCGTAGTCGATGAGGGTGCGGGCCGGGGCGGTGACGGGGATGCCTCGACGCTGGCTGCGGTCGCGCGGATCAAGTGTCTCCACCTGGTGGACGGCCAAGTAGGGGCGCGACCGGCAGCCTCGGGCAATCACGGTCACGTCAACCTCGCCGGCCGGAGGTTTGGCCAGCTCCCACAGCGCCGCCGCCGCATGGTGACTGACGAGTGTCCGCTCGCCACAGGCGAGAACTGCGCCCAGCTCGAGGGCACCCGGAAGCGGTACCGGATGGCCGACGAGGTAGACGCCTCGGTGCATCGGATGGAGGGTCCGATTCTCGCGGCGCCGACGAACGCCTCCTCGTCCGACCCCGGTGACGTGGAGCTGTGGGACGGTGATCAAGGCCAACTGGCGCGAGGCAACCCACTCGACCGCCGTCCCGCCCGGCCCGTTGGAGTGCACAAAGCGCAAAAGCTCGTCCAGCGAGACGACATCGGCGACATAAGCGCCTCCACGACGCTTATCTCGCAGATGCGGTGGCGGGGCGGCCGGTTTTCTGCGTTTTGCACCGTCTGTCGCACCCATCGACACCTATGAGCCCGTGAGGCAGCGCCGGACACCCCGCCCCGGCTGAAGTTGTTGCAGCCTCGCGACGAAGTCTCCAGGCGTGCGTCACACGCCGGCGCGATCCCGCGCGTCGTGCAGCCCTACGGCGCGATCCCGGGCGTCATGCACCCTTACGGCGCCTCACGCGGACCCACGATCCCGCGCCAACCCACGATCCCGCGCCAACCCGCGATCCCGAGCCAACCCGCGATCCCGGGCCAACACCCGCTCGCCACCGTAGCCCACGCCGGCCAGGTACAGCCCGTGCGCCGGCGCGGTCCGCCCCGCCTCTGACCGCGGCCGGCCTTCAAGCAGCGCCGCAAACGACGCCACCGACCGCCGGCCCGACGCCACCTCGAGCATCGTCCCCACCAGCACCCGGTTCATCTGGCGCATGAACGCATCGGCCTCGATCCAGAACTCGAGGACGTCGCCTCCCCCGTCCGCCGGCTGCCAGAACGCGCTGAACACCTCGCGCACGAACCGCTGGTGATACGTCTCAGCAGGCGTGAACGCGGTGAAGTCGTGCTCGCCGACCAGCGCCGCGGCGCACGCCGACAGCGCCGCGACATCCACCGGATGCGGCCACCACAGCGCCCGCCCCTCCTCGAACGCGCTCCGCGCGCCCCGCGCCAGCACCCGGTAGCAATAGGCCCGGCTGGTCGCATCACGGCGGGCATCGAAGCCATCCCTAGCCGAAAGACAGGCCAGCGCCGCCACATCGGAGGGCAGCACCGCATTCAGCGACCGGACCGACGCTGGCGGGCCGTCATACGACGCCACCTGCCGCCACGCGTGGACGCCGGCATCCGTGCGCCCCGCAACCGTAAGGCCCACCCTCTCCAGCCGCAAAATCACACAGAGAGCACGTTGGACCTCA
>JAFASQ010000229.1 GCA_019244395.1 Solirubrobacterales bacterium
GCCTTGCCGCCGATCTACGACCTGCCCACGTTCGTCCGATACCTCGATGAGGCGAAGGTTGACTGGCGCTGGTACTCGTTCGACCCTGCCACGCTGCGCGCCGCCGATCCGGAGTACCGCCTCAGCCATCACGACCGTTTCGGGTACGTCGACGCCCGCAAGCTCTCGATCCGCGAGGAGGTGGTCGGCAAGCTGACCGAGAAGGGTTCGCTGCTGGACGACGCTGCCGCCGGCAACCTCGCGGCGGTGTCGTGGATCGATCCGCGTTTCAAGGATCTGCGCGTCCTCGCCCCGGATTCGAACGACGACCACCCGCCGTCCGACGTGATCGCGGGGCAAGACCTGATCCTGACCGTCTACCACGCGCTGAGCGCGAACGCGGCGAGTTGGGCCAAGACGCTGTTGATCATCGCCTACGACGAGCACGGCGGCTTCTATGACCATGTCGTGCCGCCGATGGCGACCGACGATCGCCCCGAGTTTCAGCGCCTCGGCGTGCGCGTCCCGGCGCTGCTCGTCTCGCCGCTGGTCGAGCCGGGCTCGACATCGACCGCTCTGCTTGGAGCGGACTTTCACTTCGACCACACCTCGATCATGAAGACGATCTTCACCCGCTTCTGCCAGGTGGACGGGGAGATCCCGGCGCTGACCGCGCGGGCGGCGGCGGCGAACCACCTGGGACACCTACTCCGAGGCGGCGGGCCGCGGAGCGGCGTGCCCGATCATTCCGACGCGGTGAAGGCGGTTTCGGATTGGCGCAACACGTGGACCCAGGCGCGCTTCATCGATCCGGTCGCCGTGGCCGCGCCGCCGCATGAGCTGACCGATTTCCAGAACGGCTTCTACGAGATGGCCCGGATGCTGCGCCAGGCAGGCCTCCCCGGCGGTCATCCCTGATGGCCACGCGCAACCTGGCCCGGCTCGCCGAGGAAGCGTTCGAGCGCCGCGGCGACTATCCCGCGTTGCTGTTCGAGGGACGCTGGCACGGGTCGGCCGAGCTGTTCTCGCGTGCGTGTCGGATCGCCAGCGGTCTAAGCGCGCTGGGCGTCAAGCCCGGAGAGCGCGTCGTGGTGAGCATGGTCAACTGCCCCGAGGTGAGCATCGTCTATCAGGCGATCTGGCGCGCCGGGGCGGTGGTTGCGCCGGCCACCTTCCTGCTCTCGGTGGACGACCTGCGCCACGTGATCGGCGACTCGCAGGCCAGCGTGGTCATCACCACAGCTGATCTGGGCGAGAAGGTGCGCGAGGCGGTGGCGGGGCTGGACCACGTGCGCCACGTCATCGCCGGCGGATCGGAGGATTTCGGCGCGCTCGAGGAGACCGAGCCGGCGGCGATCGTCCCACGCGGCGACGACGACGTGGCTGCGCTTCTCTACACCGGCGGCACGACCGGCCAGGCCAAGGGCGTCATGCTCTCGCACGCCAACCTCTCGTTCACCGGCTGGGCCGTGCAGGAAGCCTCCCACGTGCCCGGGGTGAGCCGCTCGTTGGTGACGCTCCCGCTGTCTCACTCCTACGGCATGCTGGTCACGATCTCCGGCATGCACTCGCCAGAGCGGCCGGTCACGGTGCTCCTGCGCTGGTTCGACCCGCGCTTCTTCCTGGAGATGATTCAGGAGCACCGCCTGCAATCGAGCGCGGTCGTGCCGTCGATGATCCACCTGCTCCTGGCCCAGCCGCTCGAGGAGTTCGACCTGTCGTCGCTGCGGTACCTGGGCTGCGGGGCGGCACCCCTCGCGCCGAGGGCGGCTGAGGAAATCGAGCGCCGCATCCCATCGGCGACCGTTCGGCAGGGCTATGGGCTGACCGAAACTGCCGCTTTGATCGCCACCAATCCGGCCGGGCGCGAGAAGCCCGGCTCGGTCGGCATCCCGATCCCGGGAGCCGTGGTGCGGATCATGGACGACGAGGACCGCGAGCTGGCGCCCGGCGAAGCTGGCGAGGTCTGCGTCCGCTCGCCGGCGGTGATGCGCGGCTACTGGCGCGCGGGCGGGCGGGATCCCGAATTAACGGCGGAGGCGATCCGGGACGGGTGGCTGCACACCGGCGACATCGGCTACCTCGACGAAGAGGGCTACCTGTTCATCGTCGATCGAAAGAAGGACCTGATCATCCGGGGTGGCTTCAACGTCTATCCCCGCGACGTGGAGGACGCGCTGCTCGAGCATCCCGCCGTCGTGGCCGCGGGCGTGGTCGGGCGCCCGGATGATCGGTACGGCGAGGAGGTGGTCGCGTTTGTGGCACTTCGCGAGGCGGGGGCGGTCGACGCCGAGGAGTTGGTCGAATGGGCGCGCCGGCGGATCGGCGGCTACAAATACCCGCGCGAGGTGCACGTCGTCGACGCGATCCCGTTGACGGCGGTAGGGAAGCTCGATCGCAAGGCGCTGCGCGCACTGGTACGAATGCCGGCTCGCTGAGTCGCTCTGCTATAGACCTCACGTGATGCCCTCCGATCTGCCCAAGCGGTCCCTCGGCGTCCTCGGGCCGGAGGTGTCGGTGGTCGGCCTCGGGGCCAACAACTTCGGACGGCGGGTCGATCTGGCCGGGACGCGGGCGGTCGTTGATGCCGCGATCGAGGAGGGCATCACGTTCATCGACACCGCCGACACCTACGGCGACCGCGGCGGCAGCGAACAACTGCTCGGCGAGGTCCTGGCCGGCCGCCGCGACCAGGTCGTGCTCGCTACCAAGTTCGGTATGGACATGGGCGACGGCCGCGGCCCGCGCGGATCTCCTGCATACATCCGTGCAGCATGCGAAGCGTCGCTGCGGCGGCTTCGCACTGAGGTGATCGACCTCTACTGGTACCACAGGCCCGACGGCGTGACCCCGATCGGCGACACGCTCGAGGCGCTCGACGAGCTCGTCCGCGCCGGCACGGTCCGCGCGATCGGCGCCTCGAACTTCAGCGCCGAGCAGATCGAGCAGGCCGACGCGGTGGCGCGTGATCGCGGGCTCACGCGGTTCACCGCGATCCAGAACGAGTACAGCCTGCTCGTGCGTGACGCCGAGCGCGATGTGCTCGGGGTGTGCGCGCGGCTCGGGCTGGGCTTTGTCCCGTACTACCCGCTGGCCTCGGGACTGTTGACCGGCAAGTACCGGCGCGGCGAGGACGCACCGTCCGGCACGCGGCTGGCCGAGCGCGATTCGGTCGGGACCTCGGAGCAGTTCGACATGGTCGAGACGGTGGCGCGGTTCGCGCAACAGCGCGGGGTCTCGATGGTCGAGGTCGCGATCGGGGCGCTGCTCGCGCACGAGGCGGTCTCGTCGGTCATCGCCGGAGCGACCCAGCCGGAGCAGGTGCGTGCCAATGCGGCCGGCGGACGGTGGCGTCCGGACCCCGGCGATCTCGATGAGCTCTACGGACGGCTGGAATCGGCGGGCGCGCGATGACCGACTACGACATCCACCTCGAGGATAAGTTCGGGAGCTTGACGCTGATCGACCTGCCCGCGGAGATCGCCGCGCACCAGCCGTGGTTCAACCAGACCCTGACCACGGTCAACGACGCTGTCGTTCGCTTGGGGGTGATTGAAGGTGACTTCCACTGGCACCACCACGACGACACCGACGAGTTCTTCCTGGTGCTCGAGGGTCAGCTGCTGATCGAACTCGAGAACCGCGACACGGTCGTGCTCGGCCCGCACCAGGGCTATACGGTGCCGCGACGGGTCGAGCATCGGACCCGGGCCCCGGTCCGGACGGCGATCCTCATGGTCGAAGCGGCGGGCGTAAAGCCGACCGGAGACTGACGTTCGTCTCGATGGCTCGGCTACTCGGCTCGGCGGCGGGCGCGGCGCTCGGTCTACGTGAGCAATTCGCCGCCGGCGAGATGGTGCTCGCACCGGGCTGCTACGACGCGCTCGGGGCGCGCCTGGTCGAGGAGGCCGGCTTCTCGGCCGCGTACATGACCGGGTTCGGCAGCGCCGCGGCGCGGCTCGGCCGTCCCGACGTTGGGCTGATGACGCTGCCGGAGATGGTCGACAACGCCCGGCGGATTGCCGAGACGGTCGACATCCCAGTGGTGGCCGATGCCGACACCGGCTACGGGAACTCGATCAACGTGATCCGGACCGTCCGCGAGTACGAGGCCGCCGGGGTGGAGGCTATACACCTCGAGGACCAGGTCATGCCCAAGAAGTGCGGGCACATGTCGGGCAAGCAGGTGGTCCCGGCCGCCGAGATGGCGGCCAAGGTGTCGGCGGCGGTGGCGGCGCGACGCTCGTCGGAGTTCCTGATCATCGCCCGGACCGACGCGCGTGCGGTCGAGGGGTTGGAGGCGGCCATTGCGCGGGCGCGGATGTACCGCGAGGCGGGGGCCGACGCGCTGTTCGTGGAGGCGCCCCAGTCGGAGGCCGAGATCGAGGCGGTGGCGCGCGCCTTCCCCGACGTGCCGCTCCTGTTCAACTACGCCGAGGGGGGCAAGACCCCGCCGGTCTCGCATGAGCGGCTGCGCGAGCTCGGCTTCTCGCTGGTGATCTTCCCGCTCACGCTGCTGCTCGTCGCGACGTCGGCGATGCGCGACGCGCTGGCCCGGGTCAGAGTGCACGGGACGCCGATCGAGCTGCTGCCCTCGCTGCTGCCCTTCGATGAGTTCCTCGAGTTCATCGGCCTTCCGGAGATCGAGGAGCTCGAACAGCGCTTCGCGGAGGGCTGAGCGTTGCTGCGATCGTCCGGCGGGACACCGCCGGGCCGCTCGGGGTCGGCGCGCGCGCGTCGAGCGGCACCTCTCTGAGGAGGAGGACCGTCAGCAGCGCGACGCCGGCAATCGGCGTCGCGCACAGGAACACGGTCTGGACGCCGTGGATGACGTCGACGCGGCCGGCCGCGCCGAGATGCTGGAGGCCGCCGCCCGTGCTGCTCGTGCCGGTCCGGGCGGTGAAAATCGCACCCAGGACCGCCGCCCCGACCGCGCCCCCCAGACCGCGGAAGAACGTCGTCGTGCCCATCGCGATCCCCAATTGCGTGCGCGGGACGCCGTTCTGCACGGCGACGATCAGCACCTGCCCGACCATGCCGAACCCGAAGCCGAAGAGGACGAGGGTCACGGCGATCCGTACCTGGCTGGGGTGTGGGACGAGCGTGGCCAGTAGGCCCAGTGCCACGGCCATGGCGGCCAGGCCGATGATCGGATAGCGCCTGTAGCGCCCAGTCCGGGCGATCGCGCGCCCGGCCAGGTTGGTGGAGAGCGTGATGCCCAGCATCATGGGCGCGACGAGTAGCCCGGCCGCAGTTGGCGTCGCGCCCGTGGTGGTCTGGAGATAGAGCGGCACGAACACCGTGATCGAGAACAGCGCGGCCGTGGTCAGAAACAGCGCCACGCTTGACACCGCCACCGTCCGCGAGCGCATCAGCTCGAGCGGCACGAGGGGGTCGGGTGCCCGGCGTTCACGGGCGACGAAGGCGAGCGCGAGGACGAGCGCGCCGGCGATGAGCCCGACGATCGTCGCCGAGGTCCACGCGTAGCGATCTCCGCCCCAGATGCAGGCCAGCAGCAGGGCGATCGTCGAGCCGGCGAGCAGGGCGGCACCCGGAATGTCGAGCCTGGCGGTCGGGGGCGAGGTGTCGGGGGCCGGGAGTCGGAGCTCGAGGCCGGCGAGCGCGGCGGCGCCCAGCGGCAGGTTGACGTAGAACACCCAGCGCCAGCTCGCATGCTGGACGAGCAGGCCGCCGATCAGCGGTCCGATTACGGTGGCGAAGGCGAACGTCGCCGCGATGTAGCCCTGAAAGCGCGCCCGCTCGCGCGCGGAGACCAGATCGCCGACCGCGGCGTAGGCGAGCGTCATGAGACCGCCCGCCGCTGCACCCTGCACGGCCCGTGAGACGATCAGCCAGGTGATGCTCTGCGCCGCACCGCACACAGCGGAGGCGACGAGAAACCACACGAGGGAGATCTCGAGCAGGCGCTTGCGCCCTAGCCGGTCGCCCAGCTTGCCCCACAGCGGCGTGGTCGCCGCTGCGGTGATCACGTAGGTCGAGATCACCCATGAGACGTCGGTCAGGCGGCCGAGGTCGGCGGCGATGGTAGGCAGCGCGGTGGCCAAGATCGTCTGATCGAGCACCGCGGGCAGCATCGCGAGGACGATCGCGGCGAAGGCGATCCTGCGTGCGCCTGTGGTGGTCGTGGCGGGTGGGTCGGTTGGGGTGATCATGACTCCTCCAGCCATTCGGTCTGCGTGTGGTCTATGACGAACGAGAGCGCGACGCCGTGGTCGGCACCGCGGAACAGCTCGGAGGTCGTGTCGGTGGCCAGGTCCGTGGCCGCGGTGAGGAGAGTAGGTTGAGCGGGCATGCGACTCCTTTCCTCATGTGATCGTTAGAGATCTAATATTAGATATCTAATTCTTTGATGTCAAGGCAAGCTGGTATCGTTCGTATCTGTGAGCCCCCGACCGTCCGTGGCGCCGATTGGACTGCGCCTGGCCCGGACCGCCCGCGTGGTCAGCCAGGCGTTCGACCGGGCGATGGCCGAGGCGGGCGGGTCGGCATCCACCTGGCAGGTGCTGCTCCTAGTCCGCACGCAGGCGTGGGGCACCCAATCCGAGCTCGCCGGCGAACTCGGGATCACCGGCGCCACCCTGACGCACCATCTGAACGCGCTGGAGCGCAAGGGACTGGTGCGCCGGTGGCGCGAGGACTCGAACCGGCGGGTTCAGCGGGTCGAGCTAACCGAGGAAGGGATCGAACTGTTCGGCCGGCTGCGTGAGGTGGCCCGTCGCCACGACCAGATGCTGCGCGCTCAGCTGAGCGAGGACGAGGTGGACCGGCTCGGCGAGTTGCTCGAGCGGCTCGAGGCGGGCGCGGTCGGCGAGGGAGTGCTAAGCGAGGCACGCCTGGAGGCGGCGCGATGAGCAAGACCGTGGTCGTGCTGGGGGCGCGCAACCTGGGCGGCGCAATCATCGATCACTTCCTGGCTCGGAGTTGGAACGCCGCCGGCGTGGCACGCAGCGAGGACACGCTGTCCGGAGTGCGCTCCCGCGGCGCGCTCGCCCTCGAGGCCGATGCCTCCGATCTGGATTCGCTTCGTGGCGCTCTCGCCGCAGCGCGCGAGCGGTTCGGGTCGATCGACGCCGTGGTCAACGCCGTCACGGCGTACAAGGCCCCGCGCGGTGGGGGCGCGTTCGGGGGCGGCGAGCTGGCGCAGGCCGATCTGGACGCCTTCCGCGGATGGACGGTGGCGGTGGCCGAGCAGGCCTTCGTGTTTCTGTCGGCCGGCGCGGAGGCCTTGCCGGAGCGCGGCGGGGGCGCGCTCGTGCAAATCACCGGTGGCTCCTCGCAGCGGGCCTACCCCGGGCGGGGCCTGTGGGCGGCCGGCGCGTTCGCGACGCGCGCGCTGGTCCAAGCCGCTGCCCAGGAGCTCCGAGGCCAGGGCATTCACGTCGCGCTGCTGGCGGTGAACGCCACGATCGAATCGCCCAAGACCGAGGCGTTCACGCGTGGCGTCGCGCCGGACGCTCTCGCCGATATGCGCGAGGTGGCGGGGGCCGTGGCGTTCCTGGTCGAGCAGGGCGCGCGGGCGTTCACGCACGAGCTGACCGTGACGCCCGCCGGCGAGCGCTGGATTCCGTAGTCGGCCTTACGCCGGTTGCCGGGCCGGCACGCGGAAGCCGACCGCGAGGAGCGCGGCGAGGAGCGTGGCCAGGCACGAGATGACGAACGGGGCGCTCACCCCGGCCGGCGCGATCACCGCGCCGCCGATCGCCGAGCCGGCCGCGAGGCCGCCGATCAGCGCGGCGGACACCCAGGTGAACGCTTCGGTCTCGCTGCCGGCGCGCACCGACCGGCCGACCAGGGCGTACTGGCAGGTGAACACAGGCGCGATCGTCACGCCGGCGAGCAGGCTGCATACCAGTCCGGCGCCGATCGAGCGTGCCGCGACCAGCGGAAGAGTGCTGAGGACCGCGAGCACGAGCAAGGTGCGGTAGCGGCGAGTCAACGACGAGCGCCACGTGCGGGATCCGTACCAAAGCCCGCCGCCCATGCTGCCCAGGCTCCACAGCGCCAGCAGCAGCCCGGAGGCGGGCCGCGAGCCGGAATGGAGCGCCAGCGCCGGCAGCCCGACCTCGATCGCGCCCAGGCCGGTGCCGGTCAGCGCGATCGGCCCGAGCAGGGCCCGCAACTCGGGGCTGGCCAGGGCTGAGGTGCGTTCGCCCGCGGCGGTGGGCGCGGCTTCTGAGGACCGCAGGAGCCGTGAACGCAGGAACAATGTGGCCCCGGTCAGACAGAACGCGCCGAGCAAGGCCACCGCGAGCCCGGGCGAGGCGACGGCGATGAGCAGGGCGACGACGAGTGGTCCCGTGATCCAGATCACCTCCTGCGTGACCGCGTCGAGCGAATAGGCGGTCTCGCGCGCCGCCGCATCATCGAACACCTCGCGCAGAAGCACCCGGACCACGGGGGCAACCGGCGGAAGGAGCGCGCCGGCCAGCGCAGCCAGCCCGACCAGCGTGGGCGCGCCGGCGTTGGTCTCCGCGGCCACCACCAGCAGCGCGTACATCATGGACTGGGTAATCGCGAGCGGAGCGAGCACCCGGCGGCGGCCGAAGCGGTCCACCAGCCGGCCGAGCAGCGGCGCGCAGCCGGCCGTCGCGAACGCCGAGGCGCCCACGGCGAGGCCGGCCGCGGCATAGGAGTGGGTGGCGCCGCGGACCAGGAGCAGGACGGCCAGCGGCGCCATGCCCTGGGGAAGGCGGGCCAGAAGGGCGGTGGCAAACAGCCGTGCCGCCCCCGGCACGGACAGCACTGAGCGGTACTGCGAGACCATGGCCTTCGAGGCTACAAAAGCCACGCGGTCACGATCGGCCGGCCGCGGGTTACGATCGGTCGGCGTGGGACGCGAGGTCCAGAGCGATCTGGCCGTGCTCGAGCGGCTCGTGGAACCCGCCGGCAAGGACGTGGTCGACGTCGGCTGCGGCGGCGGCGCACTGGTCCGCGCGCTCACGGC
>JAFASQ010000359.1 GCA_019244395.1 Solirubrobacterales bacterium
CCGGCCGGACCTGGGGCTGATCGAGCTGCTCCGGGAGCTCTCGGGGGGCCGGCGGCTGCCCGACAAGCTGGACCGGCCGGCCCGCGAGGTCAAGCGCCGCATGCGCTGGGTGATCGAGCACGAGCTTCCCGAGCGGCGCGCGCGGGCGAGTGACGCCGCCGATCTCGACGCCGTGGCGCTGGCCGTGACCCGCTGCGACCTGGTCACCTGTGACGCGTTCATGGCCGACGTGGTGAGGCGAACGCGCCTGGACCTGCGCCACCGCTGCGAGCTGTTCAGCGGCCGGCGGGCGGACGTGCTGCGGCTGCGCGACCGGGCACGGGAGCTCATCGCCACGGTGTGAGAACCCCCGCGCCTATGACACCGCTGACCGGAAGCTCGACCGCAGACATACACGCCCCCGCTGAGCCGACCGTGCCAGCCTAGCTCCGGAATTGCGGGGAACCCGGACTACCGGGCCACGAAACGCCCGCTCAGGGCGCCCTCTACATCCTCGAGCTAGAACTTGTCCGGCGTGTCCAGCTCGCGCCAGAACACGGGCGTCGGCTGCTCCGTGACACCACCCTCGCCCATCATCTCGCCGATGTCGGGGCTGCTCTCGAAGAACCGCATGAACGAGGCGGCGTCTGGCCACTCGTCCACCACGAGGACTTCGCCGCCGGCCTCGTTGGCGTAGAACCGGTGGTGGGTGCACCCGGCGTCTCGAGCCCGCTGGGCAATTCTCTTGAGCCGTTCAGGATCGCTGTTCAGAGCTTCCTCGACTCGTGCCGGATCGGCAGTGATCCGCAGCCCCATCATTACCGACATCTCGTCTCCTTTCGTCGGATCTCAGGGACGATTCGATCAGGCGCGAGGTCCCACGTCAAGCGACCCGCGACGAGCGGCCGTTCGGGATGCCCGCCGTGCGGCGGGTGGACGTTCGGGATGCCCGCCGTGCGGCGGGTGGAAGTACGCGCGCGTGAACGGCAGGGGCCTTCCGTGAGACCGGGCTTGCGGTGAACCTCGCGGCATCCAACGTTCTCTAACCGGACTCATCGGTCCGCTACGATGGTTGCATGGCCGAGGCGCATCCACAGGTCTCGCAGCCCGAGGGGCTCGACCGCGCGACGCTGATCGTCGCCGGCGTCGTGCTGCTGGGGGCGGTCATGTCGATCCTCGACACGACGGTGGTCAACGTGGCGATCGATCACCTGGCCCTCGCTTTCCACTCTTCGCTGACCACGATCCAGTGGGTGATCACCGGCTACACACTCGCGCTCGCCGCGGTCATCCCGGTGACCGGCTGGGCTGCCGATCGGTTCGGCACCAAGCGCATCTACCTGTGGTCGCTCGTGCTGTTCACGCTCGGATCGGTCCTGTCGGGCCTGGCGTGGAGCGCTGGATCGCTGATCGCGTTCCGCGTCCTTCAGGGGATCGGCGGCGGGATGATCATGCCGGCCGTCATGACGATCATGACCAAGAAGGCCGGCCCGCACCGGATGGGTCGCGTCATGGGCGTGCTCGGCGTCCCCATGCTGCTCGCGCCGATCCTGGGCCCGATCCTCGGCGGGTGGCTGGTCGACAGCGCGTCCTGGCGCTGGATTTTCTTCATCAACCTGCCGATCGGGATCGTCGCCTTCATCCTCGCGCTGATCGTGCTCGAGCCCGATCAGCCGCAGCCCGCGCATCGGCTCGACTGGCTCGGCATGCTGCTGCTGTCACCGGGGCTGGCGGTGTTCATCTTCGGGCTGGCCGAGTCCTCGACCTACGGGTTCGGATCGCTGCGGTCGTGGGGGCCGACGCTCGCCGGCGTCCTGCTGATCGCCGCCTGGTTCATCCACAGTTGGCGCACGCCGAACCCCCTCATCGACCTGCGGACGTTCGCGCACACCCGCGCGGGTGCGGCCGCGGGCACATTCCTCTTGTTCGCCATCTCGGTGTTCGGATCGATGCTGCTCGTCCCCCTGTACTTCCAGGCGGTGCGCGGCGCTTCGGCGCTCCAGGCCGGATTGTTGATGGCCCCGGGCGGCATTGGCGCGATGCTGCTCATGCCGCTGGCCGGTCGCTTGACCGACCGCTACGGACCCACCTGGCTCCCCGCCACCGGTCTGCCTCTCGTGGCCATCGCGCTCATCCCGTATGTGCTCGTCGGCCCCGACACGTCCTACGTTCTGCTGTGCGCGGCCAACTTCGTCCAGGGCCTCGGGATGGGATTGGCGATGATGCCGAACATGACGGCCGCCATGCAGGCGGTCCCGGCCGACGCGATCGCCCGCACGAGCACGGCGATGAACATCATCCGGCAGGCAGGGGCCTCGATCGGCACCGCGGTGCTGTCCGTGATCCTCGCCTCGGCGATCACCAGCAACCTGAGCGCGATCGTCGCTAGCCGCGCCTCGGGTTCGAGCTCCGGCGGGCTCGCCACCCTCCAGCACCTTCCGGCCAGCGCGCACGCCGTCATCGCGCGGCCACTGGCTGACGCCTTCGGCACAACCTTTGTGTGGGCGCTCGTGCTCATTGTTGTCGCGCTCATTCCCGCCGTGGGAATGGCCGTCTCAGGCTGGCGCCGCCCGCTCACCGCACCGGTGGGTCGGCCTGTCCCGCAGGAGTAGCGCGTCTACCCGCGCGCGCCCATCGGTCTGGTGGTCGGCGCTCGGGCGCGCTCGAGGACACCAGCGCCGCGCTCATTCGTAGTCGGTGAAGGGCTCGGTTTCGAACCGATTGCCCTTATCGAGATCCTCGAATACGTGGGTGATGCGGACCGCCGGTGGCATCCGTTCGACCCGGCTCTCCACCAGCTTGAGGTGCCGGTCGTCGGCGAGGCCGAGGGCGTTTAGCCGCTCTGCTTCCGCCCGGCACACGTCGCCGGGCGTCGGATTGCTCTCAGGGTAAACGTCGGTGTGGTGCCGGACGAGGGCTTCCCAGTGCTCGTCGCCGGCCCGCTCGATCGACTCTCGAATCTGTTCCCGGTTCAATGCCACGGCTTCGGCCTCCTCTGACTCGCGAAATCCGGCGCATGCGGAGCAAAGTTCATCGGCAAGTGTTGTTACGGCTGGTCCCGACATCGCATAGACGCGCGGCGAGGCTGTGGACGTGGGTGCGTCCGCGGTGACTGTCCTCAAGCGCTTCAAGCCACCGCGCGGGAATCGCACGCCGCCCCTCCCTCGCCCCCGTGACGGCGCCAGCCATCGCGGCGACGGTGTCGGTGTCGCCGCCGAGACGCACGGCGAATGGCACCGCGGCCTCAAAGCAGTCGTTGGCCACCGCCGAGTAGAGGGCGGCGGCGACCGATTCGCAAGCATCGGCAGAGCTTCCTAGCCGGGCGCTGACCTCCGCAGGCGTACGCTCACGGTTCAGCAGACGTCCGACCGCGTCCAGTGCACAAGCGAGCTCCGCCGTGCCAGCCGCGGAGCGTGCCGTCTCGAGGATGTCCTCTCCGCGGAGCGCCGCGCCAATCGCCGCCGCCTGAACGACCGCGCCATCGACGCCCACCGCGTGTCGGTGAGTGACACGAGCGCTCGCTGCGGCCTCGACGACCAGCCGCTCAGGATCATCACGAAACCGCACCGCTATCGGTGCGATTCGCATCGCCGCTCCATTGCCACGCGATCCCCGACTGTCGAACACGCGGCCTGCGGCGTCGGCAACCGGCACCCCCGATCGCCACAACCCAAACACGCGACGGGTGCCAGAGCCGTAGCCGCGGTCAGCGTCAAAGGCGTCGAGGAAGGCCTGCGCGAGGTGCTCGGCATCGACCCGACCTTGTGAGATCAGCGACTCAGCGAGGGCGATCATCATCTGAGTGTCGTCCGTGTACGTGCCGCGGCCACGCCGCGCCTCAACCATCTCGACGTGTTCCGGTATCAAGGTGTGCAGTACGCCCTCGAACGGCATACCGAGCGCATCGCCGACGAACGTCCCGAGCAGTGCGCCGCTGGCGCGATCAGCGACGCTCTCCAGGGCGGTAGAACCGTCGAGGTTCTGATGCATCCGAGGGAGCATGTCAGAGCCCGACGAGTTGCGAAGCTGTTTCTCTGCTCGGCTCATCCGAGGCCCAGGCCTCGAACGAATTAGAGTGCGCAAGTCGTCGTTGTGCGAGTGCACAGGGCCGATCGCGGTCGAGGTGGCGGGTGCTACTGCACGATTTCCTTGATTACTGGGCGCGGGAGCGCCCGCACGCGGAATTCGCGGTCGCGGGTGGACATTCGGTGAGCTACGGGGACGCGGCAGCGCTCGCGAACCGCATGGCCAGCCGCTTGGTCGCGCTGGGATGCCGGAAGGGCAGCCGGGTGGCGGTGCTGGCCAAGAACACGCCGTGGTACCCGCTGCTGTATTTCGCGGCGGCGAAGGCCGGTCTCGTCCTGTTGCCCGTGAACTGGCGGCTGGTCTCGGCCGAGTGGCTGGGCATCCTGGACGACGGCGCCCCGTCGGTGTTGATCGTCGGCCGCGAGCAGCTTGTCGGCGTCGAGGAGATCCGGGAGAGCCTGACGAGTGTCGAACACTTCGTGGCCGAGGGTGGCAACCCTCGGGGGCGATGGGAGTCCCTCGAGCTATGGCTCTCGCAAGGACCTGTGGACCCGCCGGAGGTCGAGGTCACGCCGAGCGATGCGCTCTATCAGATGTACACCAGCGGTACGACCGGGGCGCCGAAGGGCGCGGTGCTCAGCCATGGCGCAGTCACTTCCAACGTCCTGCAGATAGCTCTGGCTCACCCCGTCTCGCCAGGCGATCGCGGTCTCGCGGTCCTCCCGATGTTTCACGCGGCCGTGATACCGGCCGCGTTCTCGGTCCTATGCCGCGGCGGCTCGGTGTTCATCCTCGACGCGTTCGACCCCGAGCACGTTGTCCGTGTCCTCGAGGCGGAGCGGATCAGCGTGGCAACCCTCGTCCCGGCGTTGCTCCAGGCTTGCCTGGCCGACGTGCGCGGCGTCGCGGACCGACGCTACGAGGGCTTGCGCTCGATTTACTACGGTGCCTCTCCGATCGCCGAGGACACCCTGCGAGAGGCGATCGAGGCGTTCCGCTGCGGGTTCGTGCAGTCCTATGGCATGACCGAGGCCGCCCAGGCGCTGACTTTCCTGTCCGCCGCCGACCACCGACTCGCGCTCGACGGGCGAGCTGAGCTGCTGCTGTCTGCCGGCAGGCCGGCGGCGGGGACAGCCCTGCGGGTGGTCGGCGTGAGCGACGCGTGGACGGCGACCGGAGGATCGGGCGAGATCGTGGCGCGCGGCCCGCAGCTCATGAGCGGCTACTGGCAACGCCCGAACGAGACCGCCGAGACGCTCCGGGGCGGCTGGCTGCACACGGGCGATGTCGGCCACCTGGACGAGGACGGGTACCTGTTCGTCGAGGACCGCATCAAGGACATGATCGTCTCCGGCGGCGAGAACGTGTACCCGGGGATCGTCGAGCAGGTGCTCGTCCGGCATCCCGGCATCGCCGAAGCGGCGGTGATCGGCATACCAGACGCGCGCTGGGGCGAGGCGGTCAAGGCCGTCGTTGTCGCTCGCCCGGGGATCGTCTGCACCGAGGAGGAGATTCTCGCCTTCTGCCGGCCCCAGCTGGGCAGCTTCGAGCGGCCGCGCTCAGTCGATTTCCTCGACGCGCTCCCGCGAACGGCAACCGGCAAGGTCCTCAAGCGGGCCCTCCGCGAGCCCTACTGGACCGGGCATGACCGCAGAGTCAGCGGCGCCTAGACCTGTTTGCCCAGCCGGCCCGCGCCCGCGCCACCTCCGGTGAGCGCAGGCACTCGTCGAGCAGCGCCTCCGACTCCCTCAGTGCCGCCTCGAAAGGCGCATCGTACGACGACGCCATGAGGCGCTTCGACGCGGCCGCCGCTTGGCGCGGCGCGCGGGCGTAGGCATCCACCACATCGCCGAGCTGGTCGTCGAAGTTTGCCGCGTCGACGAGGTGATCGACCAGGCCGATCCCGCGCGCCTCCTCTGCGCTGATCTGTTCGCCGGTGAGGATCAATGACGCCGCTCGACCCTTTCCGATGAGCCGGGGCAGCCGGTAGGGCGCCATGCCGGGGAAGAGTCCCTCGTCGACCGCCGGCAGCCCGATCACCGAGTCGCCACTGGCCACGCGGATGTCACACGCTGCGGCGAGCTGAACGCCACCACCCAGGCAGTAGCCTCGGATCGCCGCGATGACCGTTTTGTCCATCGTTTCCAAGAGCCTGAAGCCGCCCTCCTGACGTCGGTAGAACTCCTGTGACATGCCCTCGGCGGCGAACATATCCAGATCGAGACCGGCGCAGAAACTTCTCCCACGCCCGCGCACGACGACGATGTCGACGGAGCGCTCGGCGCTCACTCGCTGCGCCACCTCCTCGAGCGAGGCCACGAGTTCCAGGTTCAGAGCGTTGAGCTTCTCCGGACGGTTCAACGCGATGGTCGCTCGCCTGCCGACGATGTCCAGCCCTACCAGGTCTCCCGTCACTCTCGATCCTCACTCCCGACGCGCAGGGATGGGCGAGGGTTACCGGAGACGGACCTCAAGCGGCCGCTAGGCACCGTTGCTGCTGGTCAGTGATACGGGACAGCCGCTCGGACCGCGGCGGAGCTGAGCTAACGATGGCGGATCTGCCTTCATCAGCTCTGGGACGGTGACGGCGCGCAGCTTGCGGCGTGCAAGTGCCGCGAAGATCGTCGGCAGCGCGCGGATGGTCTGGCCGTGATTCTCGTGCATGAGGATGATCGAGCCCGGCCGCAGCCCCGCGAGCACGTTTCGTTCGATGCCGAGGTAGTTCGTGTCGCCCAGGGAATCCTGGCTGTCTACGTTCCAGAGGATCTCGAGCATGCCGAGCGCGGTGACCTCGCGGTCGATCGCGGCGGTTCGCCCCTCGTAAGGCGGACGGAAGAGGACGATGGGGCGGCGGACCGTGCGCTCGATCAGTGTCTGCGCGGCGGCGATCTCCTCCGCCATCGCAGATGGCGCTAGCGCCGGCAGGAACGGATGAGTCATGGTGTGATCGCCAAAATCGGCCACCGGCTCCTCCAGGGGGACGAGCTGGGGATAGGCTCGGATCTCCTTACCGACCAGGAAGAACGTGGCCCGCAGATGGTGCTGGCGGAGCTTTTTGACCGCAAGTTGCGTATAGACGCCGGGTCCGTCGTCGAAGGTGAGCGCCACCATCGGCCTTGTTCGCCCCCCGCAGAAGACCGGCAGCCCGAAGCGGGCCAGCCTCCTGACGGCTGCCACCTGCGCCCGAACCGCCGAGCCGGGGCGGGCTGACGCGCGCGTCGCCGGGCCGGGCGCCGGGCGGGCAATGGTCACTGAAGCATTGGGCCCCGGCGGTCGTGGCCGGTGCGCCGTGCCAGCTGGTGCCAGTAGTAACACGCCGGCGCCGGCAATGACGAGCAGCGCCAGAATGAGCGCCGAAGCCCGGCGGCGCCGCCGCGTCGCTCTAGCACGAGCCGCGCGCCGCGTCGAAACCTTGTCAGGATCAAGCCCCACGACGAGCCGTTATACCTCAACGGTGGTAGCTTGCGGGCGCCGCGCGCTTGCGTAGCTTCCGTCTGCACGTCCCGGCCTGACCGGACGGACCCAGGTATAGGAGGAACCGATGGCCAGCACGAACGCCAGTGATGGCTCGTTTCCGAGCCCGTACGAGATCGAGACGCCGCCCGGATGCGAGGGCTGGGAGGAGATGTATCCCTACCACGGCCTGTTCGATGAGCGCCGGCGCGATCGGGACGAGAACCGCTTCTGGTTCTGGAACTCGATGCACTTCCCCGAGCCGATGCCGGCGTTCGACGTGATCTGCATCGACTCGCCGTACCAGGCGATCGGTGAGTGGCAGAACCGGGTGTTCGCGGTGCCCCCGGCGATGGGCATCGACTGGCGGGTGCTCAACGGCTACATCTACATCACCGGCAACCCGGTCACCGACCCGGTCAAGATCGCCGAGCGCGCCGAGTTCTTCCAAAAGCGCGCGGGCTACTACTTCCAGAACTGGACCGATCTGTACGGCAAGTGGCGGGCCAAGATGGAGGCGCTGATCCGCCAACTCGACGAGCTACAGGTCCCCGACCTGCCCGAGTACGAGCCCGACGACGTCGTTTTCCACGACGAGCGGAACACCTCGTTCTACGCGGTGCTCGACGCCTACCAGCGGGTGCTGCGGATGGGCGATCTGATGTGGCAGCACCACTTCGAGTTCTTGCTCTTGGGCTACGGCGCCTACTCGACGTTCGCCGAACTGTGCAAGGCGCAGCTGCCCGACATCCCCGACCAGCACATCGCCCAGATGGTCGCCGGCATCGACGTGCTCGTTTTCCGCGCCGACGCCGAGCTTCGCCGGCTGGCGCGGCTGGCCGTCGAGACCGGCGTTGGCTCGGCCTTCGTGCAGGGGCGCACGCCGGGCGAGATCGACGCCGAGCTTGCCCAGACCGACACCGGCCGGAGCTGGCTCGAGGAACTCGAGAAGACCAAGGACCCGTGGTTCAACATGGCCACGGGCGACGGCCTCTACCACTTCTACCGCAGCTGGTACGACGACCCCAGCATTCCCTACGCGTCGCTCATCGGGTACGTCCAAGCCCTCAAGGCGGGCGAGCAGATCGAGCGGCCCACCGAGGAAATCCGCCGCGAGCGGGAACGGCTCGCCGAGGAATACGGCGCCCTGCTGAATGCGGATGCGCGCAAGTCATTCGACGAGTTGCTGGCCCTGTCACGCACGGTGTTCCCCTATGTCGAGGAGCACAAGTTCTACTGCGACTACTGGTTCCTCACCCGGTGGTGGAACAAGGTCCGCGAGTTCGGCGCGCTGCTGGCCCGCCACGGCTTCCTGGAGGACGGCGAGGACATCTTCCAGCTCTCACGCTATGAAGTGGCCGCCGCACTCGACGAGCTGACCCTGACGTGGGCTACGGGGGGAAAGCCCCTGGGACCCCAGTACTGGCCGCCCATCACCCGGCGGCGCAAGGAGATCCTGGCCAAGCTCGCCGAGTGGACGCCGCCGCCGGCGGTGGGCGTGGTGCCCGAAGCGGTCACCGACCCAGCGCTGAACATGCTGTGGGGGGTGACCACGGAGCGCGTTCGCGAGTGGGCGCGCCACCAGGACGGCGGGCGGAGCCTGACCGGCGCCGCGGCGTCGCCCGGAACGGTCGAGGGTGTCGCGCGGGTCGTGCGCGGCGTGGATCAGATCGGCGAGGTGCGTGAGGGCGAGATCCTCGTCTGCGGCGCCACCTCGCCGGCCTGGGCACCCATCTTCACCAAGATCAGGGCCGCAGTCACCGATGTGGGCGGCGTGATGTCACACGCCGCGATCGTCTGCCGCGAGTACGGCTTGCCAGCCGTGGTCGGCACCGGGCGGGCCACATCGACGATCAAGACGGGTCAGGCGATCTCCGTCGACGGCACCGCCGGGCGCGTCGACATCCTCGACGGTCGATGACTCAGGTCGAGTTCATCGATACGAGCACCCGCGACGGTGACCAGAGCCTGTGGAGCGCCACCGGCCTCGCCACCGCCGACGTGCTTCAGGTCGCGCCCGTGATCGACCGCGTCGGCTACCACGCGCTCGACTTCACGGCCAGCACATTCATCGGGATCTCGGTGCGCTTCCATCGCGAGGATCCCTGGCGTCGGATCCGGCTGGTGAGCGCGGCGATGCCGAACACCCCCCTGGGGATGATCACCAGCGGGATGCGCTTCATCTCCTGGGTGCCGGCCGGCGAGGACGTGATGGCGCTGGCCTTCCGGCTGGTCGCCCGCAACGGGATCCGGCGCCTGCAGGTCGTCGATCCTTCCAACGATCCCGCTCGCCTGCGTGGCATCGCCGCCCTGGCGCACGCGCAGGGCATCGAGGAAGTCGTCCTCGGGCTCACGTACTCGATCAGTCCGGTGCACACCGTGCAGTACTACGCCGAGCGTGCCGCCGCCCTAGCGGACTGCCCGGACATGGACCGGTCCTATCTCAAGGACCCGGGCGGCCTGCTCATGCCTGACGTGGTGCGCGAGCTCGCGCCCCACTTTCGTTCCGCGGCCGGCGCGCGGGCGACCGAGCTGCACAGCCACTGCACGATCGGACTGGCGCCGCTCGTCTACGTAGAGGGCGTCCGCGCCGGCTTTCAAACGGTGCACACCGGTTGCGGACCGCTCTCGCGCGGGACCGCGCAACCAGAGGTGGTTAGCACGGCTAGGAACCTGGAAGCCTCGGGCTGCACACACGGGCTCGACCTGGAGGCGCAGGACCGCGTGGCCGAGCACTTCTACGCGCTTGCCCGTGCCAAGGGTCTGCCGGCCGGTGAGCCGAGGGAGTTTGACGCGGCCTACTACAAGCACCAGCTGCCGGGTGGCATGGTCACAACCACGCAGCGGATGCTCGCGGAGATCCGCCGGCCGCAGATGTTCGACGCGGTGCTGGAGGAAGTCACTCGAGTGCGGGCCGAGATGGGCTACCCGATCATCGTCACGCCGGTTTCGCAGTTCATCGCCACGCAGGCGACCTACAACGTGATCGACGGCGAACGCTGGAAATCGGTGTCCGACGAGACCGTCCGCTATTTCCTCGGGCACTACGGCGACGCGCCGGCCGCGGTCGATCCGGACGTCGCCGATCGTGTGCTTTCGCGCCCGGGGGTGGACAAGCTGCGGGGCCTGCGGCCGATCACCCTGGACGGGGCACGGCAGCGCTTCGGCAAACGCATCTCCGAGGAGGAACTGCTGCTGCGGCTGACCATGCCCGCTGAGCAGGTCGACGCGATGCTGGCCGCGCGGGGCCGTCCGCTCGACTTGGTGGTCCGCAACGGCTCGGAGCGCCCCCCGCTCGTGGAGCTCCTGCGCGCCTTCGAGCAGCGACCCGGGATCTCGTACCTGGAGATGGCGAGGGGCGGCGAGAGGGTGGTGTGGCGTCGTGGGGATTGACGGGGCCCTGAGGCTCACGCAAGCCCGCGGCTTCGTGTTCGACGTCGACGGAACCCTTGTCCATCGGGGCCCCGACTTTCGCGCCCGCCCCGTGCCGGGCGCGGTGGAGGTGCTCGAGCGAATTCGCGGCTCCGGTCGGCGGCTCGTGCTGTTCACCAACGGCAGTCACGTCCCCGCCGAGAAGATCGCACGTGCGCTGAGCGAAGACGGGCTGCCGGTCGCCGACGACGAGGTGCTCACGCCGGTGGAGAGCGCCATCACATACCTGCGCCGCTACCACTCGGGGAGCCGCGTTTTTCTGTTTGCCACCGACGCGATCCGCGAGCGGATCGCGGAGGCGGGCATCCCGCTCACCAGCGGCGACGACGCCAAGGTGGTGCTCGTCACCCACGCCGACGAGATCGACATCACGGTTCTGGAGCGGGCGGCGCATGCGGTGAGGCGCGGCGCACGTCTGCTCACCGGAAGCTACGTTCCCGGCTTCGCCGGCGTCGATGGGATCGTGCTCAGCCGGGGCGCGATGGTCACGGCGGCGATCGCGAAGGTGAGCGGCGCCCGCCCGCAGGTGGTCGGGAAGCCCTCGGCGGCGGCCGTGGGCGAACTACGCGCGCATTTCAAGCTGCCAACCCAGAAGCTGGCCGTGATCGGCGATGACCTGGGCCTTGACATCAGGTTGGGGCGGATGGGCGCCTCGCATACCGTTCTGGTGCGGAGCGGAACATCAGGTCAGCTCGACCTCGACCGCGTGCCCCCACGCGCACAACCCGACGCCGTAATCGACACCGTCGCTGACCTGCTGGGCAGCCTGTGATCGCGGCGGGTATGAAGGGCGCCGAAACCGACGGCTCAGCGCGCGCGCCTAACGCCGCCAACACGGCTCAGCGCGCGCCGCCATGGGAAGGATTCGGCTCTGCGAGCGTCGTTGTCCGACAGCCATCAAACACATCTGATGTCTGATGAACAGCTCGTTCTAGGAAAGCCGACATGCCCGCAGATGCCGCTATCACACTCCGTCTGGCCGTGCCCCCACGATGCACACGCACTGACTGCACTGGCGCAGCTGGACTGCGCCAAGGTTCTATCGGCGTGCGGAGGCAGCCACGGCGTCGACCCGGCCGCGACGGCGAAGTATGTCGGTGAGGTGGTGTTTCTGAAAGGTATTCGGTGCGCGCTCAATTGGGTGTCGAGTGGGAGGCGCGCAAGTACAACCCCGACGACGCAAGCCGAGTCCGTGGTCGACCCCGCCCCAGCAGCGGTGATTCTTGACCTTGCCTCAGATGCTGGCATTAGGACGTCCGCGGGCACGATGGTGAGGCGCGGGGACGCTCTCCATCGCCGGCCGGCGGTGGGGAGGGTGGGTTTCGTACCAGCGGGCGTAGCGCCGCGCCAGCGGCGCCGCGGTGATTCCGTGCGCGAGGACCGACAGCCCGATGGTTAGATAGGTGGTGAGCAGGATCGTCTCGACCCCGGCGAGGTGAGCCTCCTCGACTGCGATCACGGCGAAGACGATCGATGCGAGGCCGCGTGGGCCAAACCAGCCGAGGAAGCTCACCGTTTGCCGCTGGGCGCCGCTTCCGAGCATCGCTATCGCGACCGGCAGCATGCGCACGAGCGTCAGGCTGAGCACGGCGTAGAGCGCGATCCGCCAGTCCACGTGCTCGAGCGCGGGACCGAGTAGCACGGCGCCGAAGATCAGAAACGTGACTCCGCCCAGGAGTCCACCGACTTCCTCGCTCAGCCGCGAGGCCTCCTCGGACTCCGACGGCACGGCCGCGCCGAAGATGGCTCCCGCGAGGAACGCCGCGATGAACCCCGAGCCGCCGAGCGCGGCCGCTAGCCCGTAGGCAAGGCCGGCGCCCGCGATCGGGATCACCTGCAGCCACGCGGCGCTGATCAGGTCCCGGCGACGACCGAACGCCAGGACCCCGGCGGCAACTAATCCGGCGGCCAGGCCGCCGAGGATCCCGTAGCCGATCTCTTCGGCCACGACGCTGATCGCATGGTGGCCGGTGGCGGTCTTGTCCTCGACATCAGCGATCGCGAGCGCGATCAGCAGCAGCGGCACGCAGATGCCGTCATTGAGGCCGCTCTCGACGTTGAGCCCCTGTCGGATCCGCGACGGCAGTCGCGGCTCGGTCACCACGGCCTGGCCGAGTGCCGCATCGGTGGGCGCGAGCACCACCGCCAGTACAACGGCCTCGGCGCCGTTTAGATTCGAGAAGATCCCGGTGGCTATCAGCGCGCCGAGGGCAATCGTGAGTGGCAGCCCGATCGCCAGCAGGCGAAGCGGCACTGCATACTCGCGTCTGAGCAGGTGCAGCTTGATCCGCGAGGCATCCGCGAACAGCACGACCGCAAGGGTCGCCTCGGCGAGCGTGCGGAGGATGGAGCTGCTCGGCGCGATCGTCACGTCGCCGATCACCAGCGGCCCCACCAATAGCCCGATCAACACGAACGCCATCGCCGGCGTAAACGACGTATCTGTCAGCCGGCGCGACACTCCAGCCACCGCGAGCAGGGCGGCGGCGATGATTACCAGCTCCCAGTTCACATGCTCCAATCAAGTGTTCGCCCGCGCCACACGGAATCCCCCCGATGGCTGAGCGGCACGATCCGGATGAGCCCGAGGCGGACCTCACGCCGCAGCGCCCTCTGCTCAAGTCTCGCCGCAGGCTCGGCAGACGGTCGACCCGGCATTCTCGGACGCGTCGATCGGGTGCCCTCAGGCTGTCGAATTCCTTCCAATCACCTCAGGTAATCAGCTCGGCGGCTTCACCTGGTTGGGCGACTTCACCACCGTCGATTTGATTCGCCCAGCGACGCACCGCAACGAGTCTATGCGGCCACTCCGTGGCGGCAATGACGCCGCAGCGAGTGCGGGCGGGCTCTGCTCTTGCGCCGGGGGGGAGATACCTGACAGAGTGAACCGATGCTGACTCAGGTGGGCGACGGCGTCTGGGTCCGGCAGAGTGCGTGGGTCTGGACTAATTCCATCGTGGTGCGCGGGGAGGATGGGTTGATCCTGGTCGATCCCGGCATCGACGGTTCCGAGCTGAACCAGCTCGCCGAGGACCTGGACCGGCTCGGGATTCCGGTGGTCGCCGGGTTCTCCACGCATCCCCACTGGGACCATCTGCTCTGGCATGCCCGGTTCGGCGACGTGCCGCGCTACGCCACCCCAGCCGGCGCCCAAGCTGCCCGTGACGCCCGAGAGCGGGCGCAGGCGATGGCGGCGCAGAGCGCGTCGGGCATCCCGCTCGAGCTGATCGGGCTCGTCACCCCGCTGCCCGCGGACGGAGGACCCGTGCCGGGCGAGATCCTCGAGCATCAGGCGCACGCCGTCGGCCACGCCGCGGTCCTCCTCGCGGACCGTGGTGTCCTGCTCGCCGGTGACATGCTCTCCGATGTCCTGATCCCTCTCCTCGACGCTGGCCGCCCCGATCAGGTGGGCGCCTACGAGACGGCGCTCGACCGGCTGGGTGAGGCGGCCAGACACGTCGATGTCCTGGTCCCCGGCCACGGCGAGGTTGCCGAGGGTCCCGAGGTGGCGGCCCGCCTCGCCGCCGATCATGCCTACATCGACGCGCTGCGGCGAGGAGAGGAACCACTCGACGCGCGTCTGGGGACGGATGCGGACTGGCTCTCGGGCCCCCACCAGTCGAACCTGGAGCAGGCCCGAGGGCGGTAGGGTCTGACGCACCATTCAAGCCGAGTTGCGCTTTAGCGCGAGCGCAAGCATCTTGCCCGGTGCGGGGTCGGCACCTCGTTGCGCGGCACGCGCGGCGCGGGATGAGCGAATCGGTCTGTACGTGCTCTGTCCGGGCCATAGTTCGTGCCCGATGAATCGAAGGAGGACGCGCCGACGACGTACGAGCTCGCGTGACTTTCCGTATCGGCAAGTTACGTGCTAACTTTCCGGTATGGAAAGGCAGTCGTCGGGTTCGGTCCCTCCCGGCGCGGCCCGAGAGCAACTACGGGCCGCCCGCGAGGCACACGACGCATCGGTCGTCGTGCGATGGTCCCAGCGGGGTTCATCTTCGCGTTGAGCGTCTTCTGCGGAGCCCAGACGGTCGCGCCCGCGTACAGGGGACCGGGAAACGTGGTCACCATCATCGCGGTCGTGTGGTCGCTTGCTGAGCTTCTGAAGATGTCCGCTCGTAACCGGTGGCGTCCGTTACCTTCGTGGCCGAAGCCTAAGTGGGGCGTCACTGAAGTGACGCTCATCTCTGTCGCGGTGCTTGTTGGCGGCGTGATCGGCCCCCATCTGCTCGCCAGCCACAGCAATTCGGCCCTTGCGAGCTGGGGACTTGGTGCAGCCGTGACTGTGATCGTTGCGGCCTGCCTGTTCGCCGCGACGGCTTCCTATCGGCGTCGCGCATCTCGGGCGTGGCAACGGTGAACGAAGCAGCGTTCGATGAGCTGATCCACGCGCCCTTGCGTCTGCAAATATGCGCGATGCTCTCGCCGGTGCAGTGGTTGCCGTTCTCCGACATACGGGACAGGCTGGAAATCTCGGATTCGGTTCTGAGCAAGCACCTGTCAGCGCTCGCTGAGGCCGGCTACGTGGAGGTTTCCCGTGTGCGGGCGGACTCACGTTCTCGGCGGCAGGTCACGCTCACCAAGCCAGGACGCACGGCCTTGCGCGGGCATCTGGCGGCTCTGCAAGCGATCGCCGCCGCAGCTGAACCGGCTATGGCCGAGGAGCCGTCGGGTGGCCGTGCCCCAAAGCGCCGCCAGGCCCGTCGAGAGGTTGCCCTCGATCCTCGGATCGCGTAGGTGGCGGATCGTCTGGTTCCTGATGCGGCAACCGTGCCGGCGCCTGCCACGCGTTCTCACCAGCGCACAAAGCCACGGATCACGAGCTGACATCACGCCCGCTGAGGTCGTGCAGAAGCGACCTGGAGGCTAGTGGCTAACCGCGTTCATCCGTTGACAGCAACTCCATCAACAGGCCGTCGTGCCAGCCCTCGCCATCGACGTCTCGCTCGTAGCCACGCATCACGCCGACCCGCGTGAAGCCCACCTTCTCATAGCAGCGGATCGCGACGACGTTGTCGGCGGCCGGGTCGATCGTGATCCGGTGGTGGCCACGCTCCTCGATCAGGTGGCGAACGACGCGGGTGATCGCTGCGGCGCCCAGTCCCCGGCCGTGAAGCGACGGATCGAGGAACAGGTCGATCCCGGCATGGCGATACTTCGCCTCGGTCTCCTCCCAGTACTCAATCAAGCCGGCGACCCGCCCGTCGAACTCGATCGTGCAACGGGTCGAGTCCGGTTCGTCCCAGGGAAAGCCCTCCGCCGGCTCGTCCCACCAGCGACGCACCTCCGGAGTCAGATGGATGCGTCGCAATTCGGCGGCATCGGCCGGGACGAGCGGCCGCAGGACCAGGCGCGGGTCATCATCGGCGCTGGGCGGGAGCGCGGCGACCCCAGGGTCGTCGGCAGCAGCGTCGGGCGGAAGCGAGACCACGCCTGGATTGTTGCGCCGTCGTGACGCGCTATGCGCCTTGTTTGGCGAGGTTGGCTGTCGGGTCTCGCTCGGGGATGCGTAGCGCGACACGCGTCCAGTTGGGCATCCACCAGTTGGCCTGGCCGAGCATTCGCATGAGAGCCGGTACGAGCAGGGCACGGATGATGGTGGCGTCGAGGATGATCCCGGCCGCCAGTCCGATAGCGAGCTCCTTGACTTCGTAGCCTGGGCTTGTGGACAGAAGCAGGAAGGCGAACATCAGGATCAATCGCGCCGCTGGTCACGAGCTTGCCAGTGCGAGCTAGCCCGAGCTCGATCGCCTTATCCGTCGAGCCTGTCTGGTCGTAGGCCTCGCGCATCCGGGTGAGCATGAAGACCTCGTAGTCCATCGATAGCCCGTACAGGAAGGCGAAGATCAGCACGGGGATCCAGACGGCGACGGACTGGGTCGCGGCGATGTTCCAGAGCGAGGAGCCATGGCCCTCCTGGAAGATGAATACGACCACGCCGAAGGCCGCGCCGAGCGAGATCAGGTTCAGCACCGCCGCCTTGATCGCGAGCACGAGCGAGCGAAACGCCCGTGTGAGCAGGACCAGCGTGAGTGTGACCACGAGCGCGAGCACCAACGGGAAGCTCCCGAACAGCGCGTGCAGGAAGTCGCGGTCGACGGCGGCGACGCCGGTCAGCGTGGCGCCGGTTCCCCTTAGCGTGGCGTGGGTGCGATCGATAATCACCTGAATCCCGGGAGCGCCGCCGTCGACCGCGGCGAATGACTCGACCAACGAGTCGGGGCCGCGATGCCACGTTGCTGGCGCGGCCGCCCCCACGATGCCCGGCACGGTGCGCAGCCTGGCCGCGACCGACTCGGCGCGCTCGCCGTGTTCGACGAGGGCGTCAAGTGGCTTCATCACCCCGGGGCTGATATGGGCGTCTGAGAGCATCTGGCTGCCGGCGATTGCCGTGCCGCCGCCAGGGAGGTTGCTGAGCTGCGGCTCACCAGCGTTCAACTGCGTACCCAAGCCCGCGAGCACGGCGACGATCACCAGACCCGCTGCGGCGGCCGCGCGGGGTCGCCGAAGCACGAGCCGCGCCCAGCGGCCCCAGGCCCCGTGCTCGGGCTGGCCACGGTCCAGCATCCGGCGCGGTACAACCCGTAGGCGGTTGATCCGCTCGCCGAGAACGGCCAGCACGGCAGGCAGCAGCGTGAGCGACGCGAGCACTGCGACCGCGGGAATCAACATCCCGCCGATGCCCATCGAACGGATGAATGGCACGGGCAGGACGGTCATCGACAGGAGCCCGACCATGACGGTCGAACCGGAGATGATCACGGAGCGACCCGCGTGCGTCATCGTGTGGTCGAGCGCCGACTCGCCGTCGTTTCCTTCCCGGAGCTCGTCGCGGAAGCGGAGGATCATCAGCAGGGCGTAGTCGATCGTGACCCCGAGACCGACGAGCGCGATCAAAAACTGGACGACGATGGAGACGCTGGTCACGTAGGTCAGCGCCCACACGAGAGTAAAGGTGTTAAGGATCGCGGCGGCCGCCACCGCAAGCGGGATGAGGACCGCGGGCAGCGTCCCGAACACGAACAGTAGGATCACCAGTGCGCCGAGCCCGCCGATCGCCGTTTCCAACAGGACGCTTGGCCCGCTGCTCGAGCCGTGCTTGGACGCCTCCTCGAGCGGATCGTGCCCGGTCACGTTGACGGTGACGCCCGCGGGCAGCCCGGTCATTGCCGCTACTCGCATCTGCCTTGCGCCACTCCCCTTGGAGAAGGCGGCCGGCCCTGGCGGATAGATCTCCTCGAAGGCCGTGTGCCGGTCCTGCGAGACGTAGATGAGACTGCCGGTCGAGAAATACGAGCTCGCCCGGGCGCCGGGCATCGTCGCGGCGGCGCGCTGCATTGCGTCTGCGATCGCCTTGCTTTTGGTCGCGTCGCCGGCTGTGTGGAAAACGATCACGTCCGGTGGACGAACACCGACGCCGAATGCCTTCAATGTCCGCTGGCTGGCGTCATAGGCGGGCTTGCCAGGAACCGAAAAGCTTTGAGCCCAGCGGGTGGAGACCTTCTGGGCGGCGTAGGCGCCGAAGACCGTGAGGACCAGCCAGACGCCTATCACGGCCCAACGATGTCGGACGGTCAGGCGGGCGAGACGGGTAAGCATGGAAATCTCCTGTTCGCAGTCGTCGGGTTCGAGGACGTAGGACAGGATTCGGCCCAACCCCGGTTCTGACAATCGGCCGGGGGACGATCATTGGGGTGACGAAAGTCGATCGTTCGGTCGACTTCGGTCGCCTGTTCAACCGACGTCGGGCCCCCTACTCTGGCGGCAGATGACCGGTATTCCTTCTCGTCTCAGCGATCTCCTCGTCCGCGAGGAGGAAGACGTTCCGGCGGCCCGCCGTTCGGGCCGCGACTGGTGGATCGACAGCGTCCTGTTCCTGCTGGCGATCGTGTTCGGCACTGTGTCGCTCGTGCACAGCTACGACCACGGGTTACGCGGCGCACTGTTTGTTATCGACCTGACCTGTGGGGTGGTGCTGTGCCTCGCGTTGTGGGGGCGGCGGCGCTGGCCGATCGCGCTCGGGTTGGCGTCGGTGTCGGTCATGCCGATTTCGTCGTTCGCGGGGCCGGCCGGCGCGATCATCCTGTACACGGTCGCCGCGTACCGCCGCTGGCAGTTGGCGGTGCTCGTCGCAGCTGGGCAGCTCGCGCTGTTACCGGCTGAACGGGCGATTCACCCCCAGGGCAACTCGGTAGCCACGTACTACCCCACGGGGATCCTCGGCACGGCCGCGGTCGTGGCCTGGGGGATGTTCCGCCGCGGTCGCCTTCAGACGCAGCGCGAGCGCCAGCGCCGCACTGAAGCCGAGGAGCAACTGCGGGTCGAGCAGATCCGCCACGCCGAGCGCGAGCGGATCGCGCGTGAGATGCACGACGTCCTCGCCCACCGGATCTCGCTTCTGAGCCTGCACGCTGGCGCCCTCGAATTTCATCCGGACGCGCCCCCCGACGAGATCGCGCGCGCCGCCGCGGTGATCCGAGCCAGCGCGCACCAGGCGCTCGAAGATCTTCGCTCGGTGATCGGCGTTCTGCGCGATCGCGCCGTCGACGAGGAGCCCCAGCCACCGCAGCCGACACTCGCGGCGCTGCCCGACCTGCTCGAGGAATCACGGGCCGCGGGGATGCGACTGAACGCCGACGTGCGCGTCGCCGACACCGGCGCCGTACCAGACGCGGTGGGCCGTCACGCGCTCCGGATCGTTCAGGAGGCGCTGACCAACGCCCGCAAGCACGCGGGGTCGGCGCCGGTCGACCTGCGCATCGAGGGAGCCCCCGGGGAAGGGCTGACGATCGAGGTGCGCAACCCAGCCCCGGTCCTCGCCGGCGGGGCAACGCAAATCCCCGGCTCGGGAGCCGGACTCGTCGGCCTGGCTGAACGCGCCGCGCTCTCTGGAGGCGAGCTCGAGCACGGGCTCGACGCGCGGGGCGACTTCCGCCTGCGCGCCTGGCTGCCCTGGTCGTCATGAGCGACCAGATCCGCGTGCTGATCGTCGATGACGACGCGCTCGTCCGATCCGCCCTGTCGATGCTCCTGTCGGGCAGTGAGCACATCGCGATCGTCGGCGAGGCCACGGACGGCAGCGAGGTGATGGAGGCGGTCGCCGAGCTTCAACCGGACGTTGT
>JAFASQ010000360.1 GCA_019244395.1 Solirubrobacterales bacterium
GACGACCGGGCCGGCCTAAGTCCCGGCCAACGCGGGGGTTTCTCATGACTCGCGTGCCGGCCGTCGCCGAGTGATGAGATAACCGTTACCGAAAAACGGTGCCAACGCTGGGCCCAACGTCCTACAGGCCCGCCAACTCCTCGAACAGGGCCCGCGCCGCCGCGATGCCAAGGTCCACGTACTCCACCCGCAGGCGCTCGTTCGGCGAATGGATGTTCGCATCCGGCAGGGAAAAGCCGGTGATGATGGTCGGGATCCCCTTTTCGGCGAGCGCCGCCACGATCGGCAGGGTCCCGCCCGAGCGAACCAGCGCCGGCCGCGCCCCGACGGCTCGCTCGAACGCCCGCAGGCCGAGCTGGATCGCCGGCGCGTCGGGGGGGACGAGCGCCGGCGGGGCGGAGGAGAGCAGCTCTACCTCGAGGTCGGCGCCGGCCGGCGCGCTCTCGCGTAGCAGGCGCTCGAACTCCCGCGCGATCTCCGCCGGGTCCTGCTCGGGCGCCAGGCGGATCGAGACATTCGCGTCGGCGCGCACCGGAAGCACCGTCTTCTGGGCGTGGGGCGAGCCACTCTCGATCCCGTTGACGTCGAGCGCCGGCTCGGCCGTCGTGCGCAGATAGAACTCCTCGGCGGCCCGCCCGTCCACCGGGCGAGCCCGCTGGTCGGCGAGCGCCTCGGCGCCGGCTGGCAGCTCACGCCAGCCGGCGAGCTCGTCGTCGGTCGGCGGCACAACGCCTTTGCGCAGCGGCTCGACCAGCCGCCCGTCGACGGCGGTCACCCCGGCGAGCGTCTTGATCAAGGCATTCCCCGCGTTCAGGGCGGCGCCGCCGAACAGGCCGGAATGGAGATCGCGGCCGCCGGTCCGCATGATCAGGTGGAAGTAGACGAGCCCGCGCGTCGCCACGTTGAAGGCCGGCCGCCCTGGCGCGATCATCTCGCTGTCGAAGATGACTGCCGCCTCCGCGCCACGCTCGTCCGCGGTTAGGTACTCGACGATCGAGTGTCCGCCGGTCTCCTCCTCGCCATCGCAGGCGAAGCGCACATTTACCGGCAGCCGTCCGGCCTGGGCGAGTTCCCGGGCGGCGGCTAGCAGCAGGTAAAGCTGGCCCTTGTCATCGGCCACTCCGCGTGCGTACAGGTATTCGCCGCGAATCTCGGGCTCGAACGGCAGCGAATCCCACAGCTCGAGCGGATCGGGGGGCTGCACGTCGAAGTGTCCGTAGCAGAGCACGGTCGGCGCGTTCTCGGGATCAGCTGACGCGCGGACCTCGCCGATCGCGAGCGGCTGCCCATGCCAGTTGCGCAGTTCGCACTCGCCGCCGGCCTCGCGCACCAGCCGGCACACCCACTCGCCGGCCGCGAGCACCTCGGGCGCGTGCGCCGGGTCGGCGCTGACCGATTCGATGCGCAGGAACTCGGAGAGCTCGTCGTACCAGTCGGCGGCGCTCAATAGACCTCGGGCACGAACGTCTGCTCCTCGATCGGGGGCCGCACGTACGGCTCATCGACGCGCGGGGGGAGCTCGAGCGGGGGAGGGGTCAGATCCTCGTAGTCGACCATCGAGAGCAGGTGGTGGATGCAGTTCAGGCGGGCCCGTCGCTTGTCGTCGGCCTGCACCACCCACCAGGGCGCGATCTTGATGTCCGTGTAGCGGAACATTTCGTCTTTGGCGCGGGAGTAAGCGACCCATCGGGCGCGCGACTCGAGGTCCATCGGGCTGAGCTTCCAGCGCCTCATCGGATCGTGCACGCGAGCCTGGAAGCGACGCTCCTGTTCCTCGTCGGAGATCGAGAACCAGTACTTGATCAACCGGATCCCCGAGCGCACCAGCATGTGCTCGAACTCGGGCGCCGAGCGCATGAACTCCTGGTACTCGAGCTCGGTGCAGAAGCCCATCACCCGCTCGACTCCGGCCCGGTTGTACCAGGAGCGGTCGAACAGCACGATCTCTCCGGCCGCCGGGAGATGCTGCACGTAGCGCTGGAAGTACCACTGCGTCTTCTCGCGCTCCGTCGGCGCCGGCAGCGCGACCACGCGACACACCCGTGGGTTGGTCCGCTCGCTGATCCGCTGGATCACCCCGCCCTTGCCGGCCGCGTCGCGACCCTCGAAGATCACCACGATCTTCAGGCCCTTGGCCCGGACGTACTCCTGCATGATCACGAGCTCGCGCTGGAGCTTGAGGAGCTCCTTCTCGAACCGCTTGCGGGTCAGCTTCTCGGGCTTCTGGCCGTCCTGGGTGTTAGCCATTCGCGGCCAGCCTACACCGGCCGCTGATCGCCGCGCCATCGTCTGCGTGAACCGTCACCGAGAGGACGCACTGCCCCAGCCCGCGACGGACGAGCCGACCGTTCGCGCGCCGGTGACGCCCTCGCCCCCCAGGAGCCGGCGCGGCGGCAGATCGATCAGCGCACCACCGGCTAAACCTGGTTGTCGTCGGAACCACCCCTAATCGGGATTCGGCGCGAGCTGCGCGTCCAGGACGAGCGGTCGGGAGCTCCCCTCGCGCCGCGGGATGAGCAGCCCGACCAGCACGCACACGACCAGGAACAGCGCCGCCATGACAAACGTGTCGACGAAGCCGGTGACCGTGGGCAGGCCGCGCGCGGTGTGGTCGACGATGAACGTCGCCGACAGCTGACCGCCGAGCGCGCCGCCAAGCGTCCGCATGACTGTGTTCATGCCGGTGGCGACGCCCGTCTGGCTGGGCGGGACGGCCTGGACGATCAGGTTCCCGAGCGCCGCGAAGGCCAGGCCAATCCCGATCCCGAGCACAGCCGCGGAGATCAGCATGTCGTACGGGTGGCGGTGGGCGACGGCCAGCCAGCCGAAGGCGACGGCGGTGACCGCGCTGCCGGCCAGGAGCGCTGTCTTGGAGCCGAAGCGGTGCGCGATCCGCCCGGCCACCGAGCTGAGCAGGCCCATCCCGAACGCGGCGGGCAACAGATACAGGCTCGAGACGACGACCGAGGCGCCGAATCCGAAGCCCGTGCTCTTGGGTAGCTGGGCGAACTGGGGGAACACGATGAACGACGCGTACATGCCGGCGCCCAGCAGGAACGCGGCCAGGTTGGTCGTCCACACGCTCCGGACGCGCATCATCCCCATGTCGACCAGCGGCTCGCGGCTGCGCAGCTCGACCGCGATCCAGCCCACGCACACGGCCAGGCCGACCGCGAACAGGCCGATCGTCCGGCTCGTGCCCCATCCCCACACGGTGGTCTGCGAGATGGCAATCAGAACGCAGGACATTCCCACGCTCATCAATGCGGCGGCAAGCCAGTTCACACGGCCGGGCGCGCGCACCGGCGACTCGGGAACGAAGCGCCAGGTGCACAGCGCGGCCAGCAGTGTCACCGGCAGCGGCAGCCAGAAGAGCCAGTGCCAGCTCAGGTGCTCGACGATCAGGCCGCCGAGGACCAGTCCGCACCCGCCCCCGATCCCGAGAATCGAGGAGATCAAGCCGATGCTCCCGGCTACCTGCTCGGCGGGAAACTCGTCTCGCACGATCGAGAACGCCAGCGGGAAGATCCCTCCGGCCACGCCCTGGATGATCCGCGCCGCGATCACAACTTCGAGCGAATTCGACACGGCGGCGAGCAGCGTGCCGGCGGCGAGCACGAGCAGCGTCCACAGCAGCAGGCGCTCCTTGCCATACATGTCGCCCAGCCGGCCGATGATCGCGGTGCCGACCGACGCCGAGAGCAGGAAACCGGTCAACAGCCATGTGACGCGGGTCTCGGTCGTGTGCAGGTCGTGCTGAATCGTGGGCAGGGCCGGGATCACCGCCGAGCTGAGCACCGCGTAGGCCAGCCCAGAAAGCAAGAGCACGGCGAGGATCAGGTTCGGCCGCGCCGCGCTCGACTCATCTGCTCTCCTGGACACGTTCCGTACCTTACGGGTCTCGCGCCTCAGGTCCGAAGCGTCCCGCTCCATTGCCGGTAGGCTGGCCCGGTGGACGAGAGCCTGCGGCTGAACCGCGCCAGCTGGGACGAGCGTGCGCCCGCCCACGCGGCCTCCCCTGACTACGGGATCGATCGCTACCTGAACGACCCGTCCTTCATCAGCGACATCGTCCGATTCGACCTGCCGCGCCTCGGCGACGTCACCGGGCTGACCGGCGTGCATCTGCAGTGCCACATCGGCACCGACACGATCTCACTCGTACGGCTCGGTGCGCGCATGACCGGGCTGGACTTTTCCCCGGCCTCGCTGGCGGAGGCCCGGAGGCTCGCCGAGGCGACCGGAGACCCGGTCGAGTTCGTGGAGGCCGAGGTCTACGACGCGCCACGCGCTCTCGGCCGCGGCAGGTTCGACTTCGTGTTCACCGGCATCGGCGCGATCTGCTGGCTGCCGAGCATCCGGCGCTGGGCCGAGGTGGTCGCTGAGCTGCTGGTCCCCGGAGGCTGGCTGTTCATCCGCGAGGGTCACCCGATGCTGTGGACGCTGGACGCACGCAATGACCAGTTGCTCGTCGAGTACCCGTACTTCGAGCGGGCCGACCCGAACGTCTGGGACGACGGTGGCACCTACGTCGAGACCGAAACGAAGTTCGAGACCACCGTCACCCACGATTGGAACCACGGGCTCGGCGAGATCATCAGCACGCTGCTGGCCGCGGGGATGGAGTTGAAGATGCTGGTCGAGCACGACAGCGTCCCCTGGGAGGCGCTCCCGGGACAGATGGAGCGGACCGGCGCGAAGGAGTGGCGGCTGGCCGACCGCCCGTGGCGGCTGCCCCATACCTACACGCTGCGCGCCGTCAAGCCGGCCTGATCCTCGATCACGTCGGCGACGAACTCGGCCGCGGCCGGGATGCGTCGCGTGGGGTGGCGCCGGTACAGGGAGACCGGCGGATCGCCGCGCCAGAAGGCCAGCGCGTCGTCGATCAGCGGGTGCCATTCGCCGTCGAACGTGTCGCGCGCGTATTCCCCGGCCTGCACCTTGCCGGCGATCTCGCCCGTCGCCAGCGTGTAATGCAGCCGGGAGACCCCGAGCACGCCCCACGCCGCGTAACGGCGCTGGAGCGACGGGACGGTCCTCGGCCCGGGGCGACGGGCGCGCTCAACCCACCGGCTCCAGTAGCTGTTCAGGTTCTCGAGCGTCCAGGCCTGCAGCTCGCCGGCGTCAACGCGAATGTCGAGCCGGTCGGGCCCGGGGCCACGCAGCGCGATCCCGTGGCGGGCCAGGGTGTGCCAGGTGACCGGGTTGACGTCGAAGCCGTCGCGCTCCGCGACCCGGAAGCGCCCCGCCACGTGGCCCGCGAGCGGTGTCACCGCTCGCGGCGAGGCAGCCAGCGAGCCCGGCGCGAGGTAGCTGCCGTTGCAGACCAGCGGCCAGCGGCCGTGCAGCCCGACATCGCGGGCGAGCGCCGCCGCCCAGCGACCCAGGTGAATCGCTCGCAATCTGGTCAGCTCCCGGCGGCCTAGCTCGCCGGCGACGATCGCGACGAAGTCGATGTCGCTGCGCCCGAGGCGGAAGCTCCCGAGGCAGGCCGAGCCGACCACGTAGAACCCCTCGACGCGGCCGGGCAGGGCGCGATCCAGACGGACGATCAGATCGTCCACGGCTACCCGGGCAACCGGCGGGAGCAGGGTGGCGCTCACGCGCTCCAGGCCTGACGGTGCGGCGGACAAATCCATGGAAGTGACGACAGGCCGATCGTATTCGAGTCGATCTTCCGCGCCGACCCGTGGCCCGCCGGTACGTGCCGCGGCGGATTCCGAGAAAGGAGTGTGGGAACGGCCCCCTCGGGGTACTTGCTCACCCGACCGCACCGAGCGGAACACTTCAGTTTCACAGCGCATCGCTGCTCGTCGGGGCGAGCCGCCCAGGCAGGCAAACCCCGGAGTGGAGGAACGCCACGGCGTGAACTCTGGCCGACCACCCCGACGGGCAGGACGCGTTACGACGCCACCGCCCCCCGGTCCACCGCCCCGTCCCGCCGCCACGCGCCCGCTCCCCCCGGCACGGCCACGCCCGCTCCCGCCGCCACCGCCCCCCGGGTCCCACCGCCACGCGCCCCGTCGCGCCCCCAGGGCCCCCAACTCCAGGGTGCCGGCGAGGTCAGGCCGCCGGCTGCCGATCTACCCAGCGCAGAATCGCCCGCGAGTGCGTGATCACGGTCCCGTCGGGCAGCTTGAGCGCCGGCAGCTTCTTGCCCCCGGTGGCTTGCTGGAGCTCGTCGCGCGAGCCCTTGCGCAGGAACGGAATCGGGCTGCCGTGGGCGGCGATCACCTTGTCGTAGGCGATGCCCTTGGCCTTCATCGCCTCCTGCACTCGGCGGCAGGGATGCACCTTAGGCCCACCTTCATCTCCGTGGCAGACGTAGAGCGTGGGGAGGCCGGCGCCGGTGCTCATCGCGCCTCCTCGCATGCCTCGTTCGCCGCGGCCGCTGCCGGATCGCCGGACAGGCTCTCGTTGAGCGCGATCAGCAGGTCGTGGAGCTGCTCGCGCTGGCCCGCCTCGAGCCCGGCGAACAGCTCCTCCTCCGCCTCGTGCTGCGCCCGGGCGGCGGCGGCCAGCCGGCGCTCGCCCCGCGCCGTCAGCCTCACGAGGTGCCGCCGGCGGTCGAGCTCATCGCGCCGGCGCGACAGCAGGCCCCCGGCCTCGAGCGGGTTGAGCAGCGTGACCAGGATGCTCGGATCGATCTCCATCAGCTGGCCCAGCTCCCGCTGGCCCGTCGCGCCGCGTCGGCACAGGAGCGCGAGCAGCTGGAACTGACGGGGGGTGAGCTCGTGGCGCGTGTGGACCTCGCGCAGCTTGCGCATCGCGTAATGGCCGAGCAGGGCGAGCAGCAGCCCCGGGCTCGAGCAGCGCTCGTCCATGTCCGGACGATGTCGCGGCAGCCCCAGGGGCGGAGGCACGGATGCTGAGCGGGCCGTCGCCGCGACCGCAGCTTGCTTCGGGGAAGCTCGCACGGACACGAGCCCGAAATATATCGATGCGCACGACGATCGAGTCACCTATATGATCCGGCGTACTGTCCGGTCAACCACAGACAGGAGGAGCGATGAAGATCGGCCGCTTGTTGCTGAGACTCACCGTGGGGGGCTTTTTCTTCGGCCACGGCACCCAGAAGCTGTTCGGATGGTTCGGCGGACACGGGATCGAGCCGACGGGCCAGATGTTCGAGGGGCTCGGGATGCGACCAGGGCGCCGGAACGCGATCGCGGCCGGCGTGGCCGAGGCGGGCGGCGGCGCCGGCCTTGCCCTGGGCTTCGCCACGCCGCTGGCTGCCGGCGCGGTGACCTCGGTCATGCTGACCGCGATCAACCGGGTCCATCTCAAGAACGGCCCCTGGGTCTCCAACGGGGGTTACGAGTACAACGTCGTGCTAATCGCCGCGGCGCTCGCGCTGACCGACACCGGACCGGGTGAGCTCTCGCTCGATCACGCGCTCGGCCAGGAGCGCAAGGGCCTGGTTTGGACTCTGGTCGCGGCCGCGATCGGCGCGGCGGGTGCGATCGGGGCCCACCAGCTGGCCAAGGCCCAGCCGGAGCCGGCGGCCCCGCCGCTGGCGACGGATTCGGCCGATGCCGCGACGGCCCCGGCCAGCGCCGACGCCTCGGCCGCGCAGACAGAAGAGGCCGGCGTGACGCAGTAGCCCGAGGATGACCTCGGGAGAGGCTGCGCTCGGGCCGCTTCACCCCGAGGCAGGTAGCGAGACCCAGCGGGTGCGCGTCGTCTTCGGCGCGCTCCTCCTGGTTCTCCTGCTCGCCTCGCTCGACCAGACGATCGTCTCGACAGCGCTGCCCACCATCGTCGGCGACCTTGGCGGGCTCTCGCATCTGTCGTGGGTGGTCACCGCCTACCTGCTCGCCTCGACGGTCGCCGGCCCGCTGTACGGCAAGCTCGGCGACCTCTACGGCCGCAAACTCATGCTCCGGGTCGCGATCGGGCTGTTCCTGGTCGGCTCGGCGCTGTGCGGCCTGGCGCAGGGGATGACCGAGCTGATCGCCTTTCGTGCCCTCCAGGGGCTCGGTGGCGGCGGACTGATCGTGACCACGATGGCGGCGGTCGGCGACATCATCGCCCCCCGGGACCGGGGCAAGTACCAGGGTCTCTTCGGCGCGGTGTTCGGCATCTCGACGGTGATCGGGCCGCTGCTCGGCGGCTTCTTCGTCGACAGCCTGTCGTGGCGCTGGATCTTCTACATCAACCTGCCACTCGGCTTGGTTGCGCTGGCCGTGATCGGGGTGGCATTTCCGGCCCGAACGGAGCACGTCCATCGGCAGATCGATTACGTGGGCGCCGCCGTCCTTGCGGCCGGCCTGTCCGCGATCGTCCTGTTCACGAGCCTCGGCGGCACCAGCTATGCCTGGGGCTCACCGTTCATCGTCGCATTGATCATCGTGAGCGTGGTGATGCTCGCGCTGTTCCCGTTCGTCGAGATGCGGGCGGCGGAGCCGATACTGCCACTTGCGTTGTTTCGCAACCGCACGTTCGTGGTGACCAGCGCAGTCGGCTTCATCATCGGGCTGGCCCTGTTCGGTGCGGTCACGTTCCTGCCGCTTTACCTGCAGGTGGTCAAGGGCCACAGCCCGACCGTGTCCGGGCTCCTGATCACACCGATGATGGCCGGCCTGCTCGTCACCTCGATCCTCAGTGGCAACCTGATCTCCCGCTTCGGCCACTACCGGCCCTTCCCGATCCTCGGCACGGCGATCATGGCCGTCGGGCTGTTCCTGCTCTCCAGCATCACGGTGTCGACGCCGACGCTCAGGACGGCCGCGTTCATGCTCGTCCTGGGCCTGGGCCTGGGGATGGTTATGCAGGTGCTCGTGCTCGCGGTGCAGAACTCGGTCGACTACCAGTATCTGGGCGTGGCTACCTCGGGGTCCACCCTGTTCCGGCAGATCGGCGGCTCGATCGGGGTCTCGGTCTTCGGGGCGATCTTCTCGAGCAACCTGGCCAGCGAACTGGCCAGCCGTATTCCCCGGACGGTCCACGTCCCCACGGCGGCCAATCCGGCCGTCGTCCACCGCCTTCCCGCGGCGGTCCGGGCGCCGTACATCGATGCCTTCGCTGCCGCGCTGCAGCCGGTGTTCCGCCTCGCCGCCGCCGTGTCGGTGGCTGGCTTCTTGCTCAGCTGGCTGCTGCGCGAGCTGCCCCTGCGCCAGACCGCGGCCGCTGGCGGGGTGGGCGAGAGCTTTGCCTCCCCCCGCCACCAAACCTCGGAGCGCGAGCTCGAGCGGATCCTCAGCTCGCTCATGCAGCGCGAGGAGCGCCAGCGCGTCTATGTGCAGCTCGTGGAGCATTCGGGGGTCGACATCACCCCGCCCGAGAGCTGGGCGCTCAACCGGATCGGTGAGCGGTCCTCGCCGCACAGCGTCCCGGAGCTGGCCGCCGAGCTGCACCTCGCGCCCGACCAACTGCGCGAGCCGCTGGCCGGGCTCACCCGTCGCGGCTACATCGTCACCGATCCCGACCGCACGCTCGAGCTCACCGAACCAGGGCGGGCCGCCCGGGAGCGGTTGATCGCCGCGGGCCGAGCTGAGCTGGTCCGGCTGCTCGACGGCTGGCGGCCCGAGGAGGACGAGGACATGCAGCCCGTGCTCCGGCGGCTGGCCGGCGTGCTCGTGGTGGAGATGCCGGCGTGAATCCTCGCTGACCCGCGAGATCCGGCGTGAATCCTCGCCGGCCCGGTCAGGCCGGCACGGTCACCTGCGGCGCCGCCACCTCCGCCAGCCACGGGTAGCGCGCCGTGTCCTTGCCGGCGTAGTCGGGATCCAGGTAGATGAAGCAGCGATGGATCTGCCAGTCGCGGATCTCGAACACGTCGCACCACCGTCCCGCGCCCCATTCGGGCACACCGGCCCGCCATGGCCCGTCGCGGTGCTCGCCGTAGCTCGTGCCCTCGCACACGACCATGTCGCTGCCCGAGAAGATCCAGTTGAAGTTCGCGTAGTCGTGGCGGATCGACTTGAGCGTCGCCCCGACCTCGCCGAACATCCGGCCGATCTCCTCGCGCCCGTTGGCGATCCCCCACTTCGGGAACGCCACCTGCGCGTCGGGCGCGAACAGCTCGAGGATGCTCTCGCCGGTCGACGTCACGCCGCCGTTATCGAACGCCTTCAAGTACTCCAGCGCCACCGATTTGCGCTGCTCGTCGGTCATCGTCTGACGGGTGAGGGCCACCGCACGCTCCTTCTCCTCGGGTACCGCCTCCGAGCATGACGCGCCCGCGCGCGAAAGACAAGTCGGTGCACAACGCGCAGAACCTCCTCACCGCGCCCCCGTCCTCGCCACATAAGCGCCTCAAAGGCGCTTATGTCGCAGAAGTGCGGCGAGGCGTCGGGGTTTGCTGCGTTATGCACCCTGCACCGGTCGTCGCCGGCCACCCGTAAACGCCGCTATGCGTCCGGGTGGCGCGGCGCGTAGCGGTGGTGCAGCATGAGCGCGTTCCCCTCCGGATCGGTGAAGAACGCCATGTGGCAGACGCCGGTGTCGAGGATGTCGCCGCGGAACTTGACGCCCCGGCGCTCGAGCACCGACCGCGCGGCGGCCACGTCATCGACGTGCAGAGCGATCGCGTTGGGGTTGACCTGGTGCTTCAGGCCCATCTTCTCGGCGTCGTAGACGCTCAGCGTCAGGTTGCCGGTCTCGTACTCCGAGTAATGGCGCTCGGGCATGTAGACCGACCGGGGCAGGCCGAGAGTCTCGCCGTAGAACTCGGCCGCGGCGGCGATGTCACGCGTCGGCACGCCGACGAAGTCCACGCCTCGCACCAGCTCGGAAGTCCGTGCCTCGCTTGCACTGGTGGCTGTCATCGTTCTCCTCTCGATCGAACCGCTGACCTCACACTACCGCCACCGCCGTCGACCACCTCGGTGAGCACCGAAGCAAGCCGCGCCGCAATGCTCGGCCACGAGAACCGCTCGGCCGCCGCCGTGCGCGCCAGCTCCCCGCGCCGCCGGCGCTCCCTCGGATCGTTGACCGCCTGCACCATCGCTTCGGCCAGCGCCGGCTCGTCGTCGAGCGCCACCAGCCAGCCCGTGCGCCCGTCCTCAATGATCATTGCCGGCCCCAGCGACCGCACCGCGATCACCGGCAGGCAGCACGCCATGGCCTCGACGATCACCTGCCCGAACTGCTCGCGCCGCGACGCGATCGCCATCACATCGGAGGCGGCGTAGAACGTTGGCAGGTCCTCCTGGGAATACCAGCCGGTGAGGTACACGTCCGGCACCCCCAGCCGCGCCGCCGCCTCGAACGGATGCTCGCCCTCCCACTCGCCCGGATGGCCGCCCACCAGGACCAGGCCGGCCGGAACGTCGAACCGTTGCCGGGCGCGGCCGAACGCGGCGATCAGCCGGTCCAACGCCTTGACCGCGGTGAAGCGCCCCACGTAGACGATCACCACCCCGTCGGCCAGGCGCGCCGCATCGCCGGCGCCGTAACGTGCGCTGCCGGGCGCCGCCCCGGGGAGCCATCCCTGCGGATGGTCGACCAGCACGCGGCGCCAGAACTCCGCGCGGTCGATCGGGCGCGGTTTGAACAGCTCCACGTCCGCCCCGTTGGGCAGCGCCACGATCCCCTCCGGCGGTACGTCGAGCAGCCTGACCGCCCGCTCGACGCCGGCCGGCGCGACGAGCAGGCGCGCGCTGCGCCGCGCCCAGCTCTGGAGTCGCTCGGCCCAGCGGTCCGCATACCTCCACCCCGCCGGCGCCCCGGCCGCGATCTCCTCGAGCATCAGTAGTTCGGTCCCGTGCAGCTGCGTCACGACCGGGACGGCGGGCGCGACCCGCTCGGCCGCCGCGTGGATCGGTGTGAGGTGGTGGAGGTGCAGGACGTCCGCGTTGGCCGCGCCTGCCTGCGCCAGCGCGTGCGCCCATGCTTGCACCTGGCGCTCAAACGCGAGGTCGTCGAGGGCGGCGAACACCTGGTCCGGCTCGCCCGGCCGGTCCTCGAACGAGGGGTGCATGGGCGCCGTACCGGGCGCGGCCTCGAACCGAAGCGGGTACTCGCTCGCCAGCGCCGGCGCGAAGTCGACCGCCTGCACCTCGCCGTAGAAGCGTTCGGCGTCGCCCAGGCTCGCGGACCCGGTGACCGAGCCGGACACCAGGGTGACCGCCCATTCGAGCTCGCGCAGCCCCCGCGCGAGCGCGCGCGCCACGTGAGCGGATCCGCCGCGGGGCGAGAACAGGATCGCCGATACCACCCGATGCGCCATCTGCGCCGCCAACTACGCGTGCTTGATCACGATGCCTTCGAGAATGAAGGCGGCCCGCTTGGTCGAGTCGATCGCGTTCTCCAGCCGCTCGAAGATGTCCTTCCAGCGGATCACCACCATCGGGTCGATTCCGGTCTCGAACAGCGAGGCGATAGCGTCGCGGACCATGCGGTCGCCCTCGTTCTCGAGCCTGTGCACCTCGACCATGTGGTCGCCCGGGTCCTTGAGCTCCCGGATGAGCGGCATCGCTGCAGCGATCTGGTGCGTGGCGAGGCGCAGCACGCCAGCCAACCGCTGCGCCTGGGCCATCGGCGCCTCGATCCTATACAGCCCGAGGTAGTCGGCGACCTCTTCGGTGTAGTCCACGATGTCGTCGAGGGCCGAACTGAGCTGGAGGATGTCCTCGCGGTCGATCGGGGTGACGAACGTGTGGTTGAGGCGCTGGATCACCTCGTGCGTGATGCGATCCCCGTCGTGCTCGCAGGCGCGGATGTCATCGGCGAGATCGGCGGTCTCCGGATAGCGGGCGAGCATCTCGTCCAGCAACTCGGCCGCCCGCACGATGTTCGCCCCCGCGCGCTCAAACAGATCGAAGAACTCCCGATCGCGACCCCGCAGGAGATTCGCGATCGAGGCCACGCCTCGTAGGATAGGCCTCGATGGGGACGCCGCCCAAAAGATTCACCGTCGCCCACACGGCGACCGGCCGAAGGCTGGCTTAGGTGTGATGGCCTACAGCGCAGACGAAGCGCGCCGACAGCTCCTCGACGACGTGGCCGCGGCAACCGACCAGCTCGCGCTCGCCGTCGCCGCCCTCGGCGAGGCGTATGAGGAGCTTGACGAGCAAACAGGCGACCGCCTGGAGGAGGAGCTGTTCCGGCCCGTTCAGGCGGGGTATGCCCGTCTGCGCCGCACCCACGCCGAGTTTGCCGAGCGCCACCGGCTGCCCACGCGAACCTTCCAGCGCAGCTCGGGCGGGCTGCATTCGGCCGATCCACGGGTGTATGTCGAGCGCGCCGTCGAGGCCATCGAGGGCGCCGATCAGGGTCTGGCCGAGCTTCAGGATTCGATGCTGCCCGTCGAGGTGGGCGACCGCGAGCTGCGCGACGGGCTCTCCGACGTCCGCGAGACGATCGCCGAGCTTCCCGCCCGCGCGCGCCGCCTAATGCGAGCGCAGGGCCGCTAAGCGGCGGCGACCGTCATTGATTGCACCGTCGGGCATGTTCATGCCTCCTGCTTCTGTCGCTTGCCAGATTTCTCGCCGCCGCGCATCTCGGCCAGCGTCTGCTCGAGCGCGGCCATCAGATCGGGTGCCTCCTCGGGCGCGGTCTCGCGCGGCTCGGGCGCCTTGATCGTCTGCCCCTTGCGCTTGCGCGCGACGACGTCCTGCAGGCGCCGGCGGTAGTGGTCCTTCCACTCGCCCGGCTCCCACTCCCCAGAGAGCTCCTCGATCACCGCCACCGCGGCCTTCAGCTGCTCGGCCGAGGGCTTGTGCGACTTCTGCGTCGCCGCCTCGATGTCCTTGGTCGCGCGCACCTCGTCGGCGAACAGCATCGTGCTCAGCATGAGCGCCCGGTCGTGGGCCCGAACGATCGCCAGGTACTCCTTGGCCCGCATCACGAAGCGCCCGAACGCCGCGCGGTCGGTCCGCGCCATCACGTCGACGAGAAGCCGGTAGGCCCGGGTCGATCCGTCATCGGAACCGGCCGGCAGCAGGTAGTACGGGTGATCGAAGTAAATCGGGTCGACCTCGCCCAGGTCCACGAACTGCTCGATCTCGATCGTCCGGGTGCGCCGCGGCTCGATCGCTTCGAGCTCCTCGTCGCTGACGATCACCTGGCCACCGCCCTCGAGCTCGTAGGCGTGGGTGATCTCCTCGTAAGGAACCTCGACGTCCTCCTTCGAACACCAGCGCTGCACCTCGATCGGCGCACCGTCCTTCTCGTGGAGCTGGCGGAAGTGCAGGTCGAGGTCGCGCACCGCCGTCACGATGACCACCGGCACGTTGACGAGGCCGAAGCTCAGCGAACCGCTCCACAGCGAACGCGGCATCGGTCAGCTCCTCGAACGCGATTGCGATTTCGACTTCTTCCCGTTGCCCAAGCTGGCCTCGAGCGCCGCCATCAGATCGTCCGGCGCCTCCGGCTCCTCATACTCGGGCACCTCGATCTCCTCCCCCTTGGCCTTGCGCGCGATCAGCTCACGGACACGTTCCTGGTAGCTGTCCTTGAACGCGCTGGGGCGAAAGCGCTTGTGCAGCGAATCGACCAGCTGCTCGGCCATATCGAGCTCGCGCTCGGACGGCTTGCGGCTCGGCGCCGGGATGTCGAGCTTGTGGGCGCCGACCAGCTCATCGGCGAAGCGCATCGTGTGCAACACGAGCACATCGTCGCCTGAGCGCAGGGCGACCAGGTACTCGCGGTTGTGGAACACCCACCGCCCGAGGCCGGTGCGCTCGGCGCGCTCCAGTGCGTCGTGCAGCAGCCGGTAGGCGTCCTCGCCGTCGGAACCCGCACCGAGGTAATAGGTGCGGTTGTAGAAGACCGGGTCGACCTGTTCGCGGTCGACGAACTGCTCGAGCTCGATCGTGTGCGAGCGCTGTCCTGCGGCCGCCTCGATCTCCTCCTTCTCCAGCATCACGTACTCGCCGCCGCGCACCTCGTAGCCCATCGCGACCTCCTTGTAGGGCACCTCCTTGCCCTCCTTGGAGCAGACCCGCTTCTGCTTGATCCGGGCGCCGTCCTCGTCGTGCACCTGGTGGAAGTGGATGGTGTGGCTCTCGGTCGCGGAATACACCTTGACCGGCACCGCAATCAGCCCGAAGGTGATCGTCCCGTTCCAGATCGAGCGCGGCATGTGCTTCACCCCTACCCGGTTGCCGCCGGTGTACGCGGGGCAATCGCTGGGTACCCCGGTGGCAGGCAAAACACCACAACCCGGAGGGAACGGAAGATGGGAGCCTCAGCCGAGGAGACCGGTCACGTCACCGGCGAGAAGGACAAGGATTACAACATCATCTGGTTCACCGAGGCCTGCCTGAGCAACGCGCTACGCCTCGAGGGCTACATCAAGGACGCCGAGCGCGAAGGCGACTCCGAGCTTGCTGACTTCTTCCGCCGCGCGCAGGCCGAGAGCCGCAAGGGCGCGCAGCAGGGCAAGGAGCAGTTGCGCAAGCGGCTCTGATCCAGGGCAGGCCGGCGCTGCCCGATGGCCGGCGCCGGCCGCGTTTGCCCCGCACAGGCCGGGGTAGCCTCGGCGCAAGGAGGTGTACGCATGGCATTGACACTTGCGCGGCTGGTTCGAACCCTGGCCGGCCTGATTGCCCTGGTTATCGTGGCGGCGATCGTCCTGTTCGTGCTTGGCGCGAACGCCGGCAACGACATCGTTCGGGCGATTCACGACGCCGGCGCGTGGCTGGTCGGACCGTTCAAGAACCTGTTCTCGATCCATAAGCCCAAGGTGGCGATGGCCGTCAACTGGGGCCTCGCGGCGCTGGCCTATCTGGTCGTCGGTCACCTGATCGCCAGCCTGCTCGCGCGCATGACCCCGCGGCGGCGCGCACTCGCGGCGTAGTGATTTTGGGCCGGCTTCGCCGGCGTCCATGGGGCCAGTGCGGCCAGGCATCCCTGCCCGGCCGGTCTGTTGGGCCTGCCACGCCGGGCATGGACGCCCGGCGGAGAGGCGGTCGCGGCGACGGCCCACGCGGCATCCCTGCCTCACCTAGCGGGCCTGCCGCGCCACATCCGACGGACGCCGAGCGCAGCGAGGCCCAGTCAAAAAACAGCGCACTCGTGCGAATCCGCACATTTTTGGCGAATTCGTGCTTCAGCGATGCTACTCGTGGGTATCCCCGCTCTCATGAATTCCCTAGCGATCGCACGCACCGACTCAACCGAGCTCTTCGTCCGATGGCAGCAACACGGAGACCGCAGCGCGCGCGATGAGCTGGTAACCCGCTTCCTACCCCTCGCACGCAAGCTGGCCCGCCGTTACGCCGGGGCGAGGGAGCCGTTCGAAGATCTTCTACAGGTGGCGAGCCTCGGTCTCGTGAAGGCCGTCGACCGCTTCGACGCCGAGCGCGGGACGGCGTTCTCCTCGTTCGCCGTGCCGACCATCCTCGGCGAGCTCAAGCGCTATTTCCGGGATCTCGGCTGGTCCGTACACGTCCCGCGCGGCGCGCAGGAGCAGGCGCTCAAGGTCGAGGAAGCTCAGCAGCAGCTGACCACCAAGACCGGCCGTCCGCCCAGCGTGCAGGAGCTGGCCGAGTACCTCGAGATGGGCATCGAGGACGTGCTCGACGCGCTCGAAACCGCGGGTGCCCACCACTCGACGTCGCTCGACGCGCCTCGCGAGGACGCGGACGGCGAATCGGGCTCGCTGGCCGACGCTTTCGGCCAGGAGGACGAGCGCTTCGAGCTTGTCGATGCGAGCGTCACGATCGCCGCGTCGGCCCATCAGTTGACCGCGCGGGAGCGGCACGTGCTCGCGCTCCGATTCGTCCAGGACATGACGCAGACGCAGATCGCCGACGAGATCGGCGTATCGCAGATGCAGGTTTCGCGGATCCTGCGTCGCGCGCTCGCCCGCCTGCGCGAGATGACGGAGACCGGCGACGACGCGCCCGTCAGCTGACGGGCGCTTTCCATCACAGCCGGGCGCCGAGCCGGCGCGGCAGGCTGACGCGTCCTCGCGTCAGGAAGCCGCTCGCTCGAACCACACCTCGGTCCGGTGCGGGGACGATTGCATGCCCCACCGGTCCGCCAGCTGCTCGATGACCTGGAGTCCCCAGCCACCGCCGGGGGCGTTGTGGCGCACGCGCTTGGCGAAGCCACGGCCATGGTCGAGGACGCGGCACCGAACATGGGCCCGGCACTGAACGTGGCCGTTGACCACCAGATCGAGCATCAGCGGGTCGTCGCCGTCCGGAGCGCCGTGGACGATGCCGTTCGTGACGAGTTCGCTCACCATCAGCTTGACATCGTCGAGGATGCGCTCAGGCAGCCGCGACGCGAGTTCTTTAGCGATGATGCGCCGTGCCTGAGCCGGACCCTCCGGCTGGGGGTCGATCTTGTACAGGGCACGAACGCGCGGAGCCATGACTAAGCATAGGTTTACCCCGGGAGCCCAGCCAGGAAGCATGGGCGCCGAAGGGTCCTCGCCCCGGCGGAGGGACGCGTGGCGCTGAACGAGGACGCGCCCGCCGTTCGCCTCGAGCTCGACTCGAGGCCGGAGACCCTGACCCTGATCCGCGGGGTCCTGGCCGGTGTCGCCGAGTTGATCGGCCTCGACCCCGAGCTGCTCGACGATCTGAAGACAGCGGTCAGCGAGGCCTGCAACAACGTGGTGATGCATGCCTACGAGGGGAAGACCGGCCCGCTCAGCGTGCGGATGTACATCGAGCCCGAGGCAATCGAGGTGGTCGTCGCCGACCAGGGTGCGGGTCTCCCGCCGCTCGCGCCGGCGGACGAGACCATCGGGGGCGTCGGGCTATCGGTGATCCGCGCCCTGGCCGGGCAGGCCGACTTCCGTGCCCGCCCCGAGGGCGGCACCGAGGTCCGGATGACCTTTGCCGGACAGCGAAACGGTCAACCTCTCTTCCACCTGCCCACCGGTGCCGGACCCGACGAGCACGACGCCTCATGGCTGTCCGGAGACGCCGTGGTCTCCTTGTCGCCGATCAGCCTGCTGGCCGGCGTGCTGGGGCGGGTGGCGCGCGCGCTGGCCGCGCGAGCGCGGTTCTCGCTCGACCGCTTCTCCGATGTGTATCTCGTCACCGATGCGATCGCCGCTCACGCCGGACGGGCCGCCAAGGGCGGGCGCATGTCGTTCGCCATCGCGACCGGTGCACAGCGCCTCGAGCTGACGATCGGACCGTTCGTCGACGGAAGCGGCAGTCAGCTCCGACACCAGGCGCCCGATTACAGCGCCGCCTCGGCCCTGACCATGCTCTCCGACGAGCTCGAAGTGCGCCCCCTTCAGGCGGACGGCGGCGAGCTCCTCTTCGTGGTCATGATCGACCGACCGCGCGGCTGATCCACCGCCACGCCCCGCCTCGCCCGGGATCACTCGTCGGGCAGCAGTTCCTCCGGGCGGTCGACCAGCGTCATCCGTTCGGCCACCCCGGTCAGGTTCAAAAGCCGCTGTACCTGCTGAGGTCCCCTGACCATGGCCAGCTGCCGCCCCTGCTCCTCGGAGCGCTGATGGGCACGGACGAGCACGCTGAGGCCGGTCGAATCCATGAAGTCGAGCCCCCTGAGGTCGATGATCAGCATCTGGGAGTTCGACACAGCGGCCCGGTCGAGCTCCTCCTGGAGCGCGGGGCTCGACGCGAGATCGAGTTCTCCGCTCACCGCGATGATCGTTGCCTGACCTTGGCTGCGGACCTCTAGCCGGAAGTGACTCTGCACGGGGCTGCGAGCCTACTGATCTTGTCTGAGCTGTGTGGGGCCGGATGTCGAGCCGCGGACGTCGTCCGGCGTTTGTCGGCACGGACACCGGGTAAGCGAGGGCGCGATGCCCGGACCCGATCCAGCTCGCGAACAGGCCGATCTGGCTGCCGCCGAGGCGGCGGCGATCGGCGGACGCCCGAGCTCCGAGCCGCCGTCCCAGGAGGAGCCCAGCGAGGCCGCCCGCCCGGTGGTCGAAGCCGGTGGCGGTGAGGCGGAGGGCTTCGAACAGGCCGAGCGCGAGCTCATCGAGCACGCGAGCCACGGCGATCAGCACGCCGCGCGGCAGGCCATCGAAGATGCTCCCGATGAGAGCGATGACAGCCGGGCCGCCGAGGGAGGCGAGCCGGATATGGAACGCTCGAGCGAGCGCGAAGAGGATCTGCCCTGATGTCGGCCGCCGGGGGCCCGGGGTCGGCTGACGGCACGGTCATGCCCGAGGCGGGGATGACCCGCGTGATGCTCAGGCCGATCGGCTCGCCGCTGCCGCTCGGGGCGTTCACGCTGGTGCCGGCCGGGTTGATGCTGGCAGGCCTTCAGCTCGGGTGGTTCTCACCCCATGACGCCAAGACCATCCCGCTCCTCCTCCTCGGGTTTGCCGTGCCACTCCAGCTGAGTGCGAGCCTGCTCGCCTTCATGGCGCGCGACGCGCTCGTGGGTACGGGGTTCGGGCTGTTCGCCGGCGTGTGGCTGGCCTTCGGGCTGGCCGGACTGTCGGCCGGGGTGACCAGCGCCAACCCAGTCCTTGGCGTGTTCTTTCTCAGTTGCGGCGCGCTGTTCGCCATGCTGATGGGCGGCGGGTTCGCCGGCGGCAAAGCCGCGGCCGGCGCCGTCATCCTGGCCGGGTCGGCGCGCTTCATCGTCTCGGGCCTGTACGAGCTCACGGCCAACACCGGACTCGAGCACGCGGCCGGCATCCTCGGGCTGGTGTTCGTCGGCGTGGCGGGCTACGTGGGCGTGGCCACCCTGCTCGAAGACACCGCCAAGCGCTCGCTGCTCCCGATTGGCCGGCGGGCCCGCGCGAGGGCCGCGATCGAGGAGGGACTCGAAGCGCAGCTGCGCGGCCTCGAGACCGAGGCTGGCGTTCGCGAGCAGCTCTAGGCGGGCGAACGTCTCAGTTCGTCCCAAAAGCACGCCGGTGTGCCGTCCGTGCCGGTTGACACAATTGCGTGGTCAGCGGCCCTAGCGGGTAGTCCCTCGGTGAGACCGCAAAGGAGGAGTAATGGTCGCGCTTATCGTCTTGCTGCTTATCCTGGCCCTGTTCGGCGGGCTCGGGTTCGCCGTCCACATTCTGTGGATCGTGCTCATCGTCGCGCTCGTGCTGTGGCTGATCGGCTTCCTGGTCGGAGGCGCGGAGGCGGGCCTCGGACGGCGCCGAGGTTGGTATCGCTGGTGAAGTCCAGCTGACGCGGCGACGGCCGTCGGGCAGCCACAGCTGACGCGGTGGCTGCCCTCGGGCAGCCCCGGCGCTCTACTTCTGCCCCTCGCCGGTGAGCTGGCGTAGGCGCTGAAGCGAGCGCCGCAGCAGACGGGAGACCTGCATCTGTGAGACACCGACCCGTTCGGCGATCTCCGACTGGGTCAGGTCCTCTCCGAAGCGCAGATAGAGGATCTCGCGCTCGCGCTGGGGCAGGTGCTTGGCCGCGGCGAAGATCGTCGTCTGATCGTCGACCAGGCCGAGACGCTCATCCTCGTCGCCGATGGCGTCGAGGCGGCTCGCGTCTTCCTCGCCGGTCAGCGGGGCGTCGAGCGAGACGGTGCCGTAGGCCTCGGCGACCTGAAGTCCATCCAGGACCTCCTCTTCGCTCAGCTCGAGGTACTGGGCCAATTCGTCGACGCGCGGCGGCCGCCCCGTGCGGGCGCTGATCGCCTGGCGCGCCTCGTTGATCTTGCGTGCCCGCTCCTGCGCGCCGCGATCGACGTGGATCGCCCACCCGGTGTCGCGGAAGTAGCGCTTGAGCTCGCCCACGATCGTGGGCACGGCGAAAGAGGTGAAGGCGAAGCCCCGCGCGGGGTCGAAGCGCTCGACTGCCTTGACCAGGCCCAGGCTCGCCACCTGCACGAGATCGTCATACGGTTCGCTCGACTGCACGTAGCGCCGCGCGAGCTTTCGGGCCAAGGGGAGAAAGCGCGCGATGAGCTCATCGCGCGCCTCACGGTCATGATCGCTCCGCCACCGCTCAAACAGCTCATTCGAGTCAGCAGCGGACACCGGCTGCCCCGCCTGGATCCCCGACACCGGGGGCCTCCTTTCGCAGACCCCCCTCTACACCGGGGGCCTCCTTTCGCAGACCACCTTCTTTTAGCACATGAGAATGTTTCCATGCGCCAACTGGGTGGCGTGGCTCTGCGAGCGCGTGCCCTACCTCTGCGAACGCTGGGAAGCGACCGCCGTCGTGCCAAGGGGCTCGCCGCGGCGGTCCCCTTCCGGCGAGCGAGTCAGTGGACGCGGCCGGTCACCTCGTACCCGCTGCGGCCGAGCAAGCGGATGCCGCGCAGCTCGAACTGCTTGAACTGCTCCTGGCGCCGATCGGAGTCTGTGTAGGTCTGGACGTTCCGTTTGACGGTGTCGCCTGCCGTCGCGATCGCGCCGAGCGCGGTCAGGACAACGCGCTGCCCACTGGTCGCGACGGCTTGGAGCTGCGTGGTCGCGGCGCCGGCGCTGCGGAGCGCGGTCTGGGCCGCCCAGGTTCCCGTGCTGCCGGCGCTGCGCGCCGTGGTGCGGGCGCTGGTCCGCGCCGCGGCCGAGGCGGAGCTGGTCGTCCGCCGCGCCGAGGCACGCGTGCTCGAAGCGCTTCGCGTGGCGGCGTTTCGCTTGCGGGTCGCAGCTGCGCGCTTGGCGGCGGCCGAGCGCTGCGTCGGGGTCTGGGTTGCCATGGTTCTACTTCTCCTGGATCGTGGGTCTCGGCAGCCCTCCTCCTCCCACGTTGCGATACTCACCGCGATGTCCGGTTCCTACACCTCCGCGTTGGCGCAGGAGCTCGCGCCCGATGTGCTCGACCGGTTCCTGCGCTATGTGCGAATCGACACGCAGTCGCGGCGGGATCGCGCCTCGTCTCCGAGCACGCCCGGCCAGCTCGAGCTCGGCCGCATTTTGGTCGAGGAGCTGCGGGCGGCGGGGCTACAGGACGCTGCGCTCGATGAGAACGGATACGTGTTCGCGACGCTTCCCGGTCGTTCCGACGTCGCGCCGATCGGCCTGATCGCGCACATGGACACGAGTCCGGATGCCCCCGGGGCCGGCGTCGCGCCGATCGTCCACCGGATGTACGACGGCGGCATTCTGGCCCTTCCGCGCGAGGGGACGCGCCTCGATCCCGAATCGATGCCGGAGCTGGTCGGCAAGGTCGGGCACGACATCGTCAGCGGCAGCGGTGACACTCTGCTCGGGGCGGACGACAAGGCGGGCGTGGCCGAAATCATGGCGGGCATCGCATACCTGGCCGCGCATCCCGAGCTGCCGCGGCCGACGCTGCGGATCGCGTTCACGCCCGACGAGGAGATCGGCCAGGGGGCCACTCTGTTCGATATCGAGCGCTTCGGCGCCCGCTGTGCCTACACGCTCGACGGCTCTGAGCTGGGCGAGGTCCAGGACGAGACGTTCAGCGCCGACGAGGTCCTTCTCACCGTTCGGGGCGTCGACGTGCATCCCGGTCAGGCCACCGGCAAGCTGGTCAACGCGCTGCGGCTGGCCAGCCGCATCGTCGCGGCCCTGCCGGCCGACACCCTCACCCCGGAGACTACCGCGGATCGTGAAGGCTTCATTCATCCGACCGAGTTGACCGGTCGGGCGGCGCGCGCCGAGGTGCGCTTCATCGTGCGCGACTTCGACGATCAGCGGCTGGCGGATCACCTCTCGCTGCTCGAGCAGGTGGCGCGGGAGGTGGTGGGGGCCGAGCCGCGCGCGCGTCTGGAGCTCGAGGTCCGCGAGCAGTACCGGAACATGCGCGCCGTTCTGAATCAGGTGCCCGAGGTCATGGACGCCGCGGAGGCGGCGATCCGGGCCGAAGGAATCGAGCCGATCCGCCGGCCGATTCGGGGCGGCACGGACGGCTCGCTGTTGAGCGAGATGGGGCTCCCCACTCCGAATATCTTCACGGGCGGCCACGAGTACCACTCGGTGCGCGAGTGGGCGTCGCTCCAGGACATGGCGGCCGCCGCCGCCGTCGTGGTGCGACTGGCCGAGGTGTGGTCCTCCCGAGACGGGCATGGCCGCTAACTTCTCTGCCTCCCTGGCCTCCGTGGACGGTGCGGTGATGCTCGCCTCGCGCGCGGTGATTCCCGCCACCGACGAAGGGCTGCTCCGTGGCGACGGCGCCTTCGAGGTGATCCGTCTGTATGAGGGGCGCCCCTTCGCGTTCGAGGAGCACCTGCGCCGGTTGGAGCGCTCGGCGTCGAACTTGCGCCTCCCGCTTGACGTGGAGGCGATCAGGGCCGACGCCCGACGGCTGCTCGCGCACGCCGGCGCGGGGCCGGCGCATGAACTGCTGCGGATCGTGGTGACCCGCGGTGGCCGCCGGCTGCTCTTGACCGAGCCCCTGGCTCGGCACCCCGACGTGATCCGGCTCGGGTCCGTGACTTACTCGCCCACGCGGGTCTTGGACGGGGTCAAGTCGCTCTCCTACGCGGCCAACATGCTGGCCACGCGGCTGGCACGTGAGCGGGGGTTCGACGAGGCGCTGCTGGTCACGCCGCACGGCCACGTGCTCGAGGCCCCGACGAGCTCGATCTTCTGGGCCGCTGGCGGCTCGCTGTTCACACCCCCGCTCGATGAGCACATCCTGGCCTCCATAACGCGCGCCGTGGTCATCGAGGCCACCGGCGCCGAGGAGCGGGCGTGCACGCTCGAGGAGCTGCTGCGCGCCGACGAGGCCTTCCTGGCCTCCACCACGCGGGAGGTCGAGCCGGTGTCGGCGGTGGATGAGCGCAGGTTCGACGCTCCTGGGACGATCACGCAGCGGACCGCCGCGGAGGTCGGCGAGCTGATCCGCGAACGGCTGGCCGTCACCGCTTCATGAAGGTCCTCACGGTCATCGGCAACCGCCCCCAGTTCATCAAGGCGGCGGCCGTCTCGCCGCGACTGCGCTCCGATCACGAGGAGCTCCTGGTTCACACCGGCCAGCACTTCGACGACGAACTCTCCGCGGTGTTCTTCAGCGAACTCGGCTTGCCCGCGCCCGAGGTTGAGCTGGGCATCGCCCTCGGCTCGAACAGCTCCCAGACCGCACGGATGCTGGGCGCACTCGAGCCGGTGGTCTCCTCGGCGGCGCCCGACGCACTGCTCGTCTACGGGGACACGAACTCCACGCTGGCCGGGGCGCTGGCCGGCGCCCAGGCTGGCGTACCCGTGGCGCACGTGGAGGCCGGCATGCGCGCGTACGACCGCGCCATGCCCGAGGAGCTCAACCGCGTCTTGACCGACCACGCCAGCTCGCTCCTGCTGTGCTCCTCTTCGGTGGCGGTGGCGAACCTGCGCTCGGAGGCCGTGTCCGGGACGGTCGAGTTGGTCGGGGACGTGATGGTCGACGTCGCTCTCACCGTGCAGCCCCGCGCGCGTGAGCGGGTCGATCTGGTCGCCTCGCGGGGGCTCGAGCCGGGCCGCTACCTGCTCGCCACCGCCCACCGCGCCGGCAACGTCGACGATCTCGGTCGGCTCCGTCTCCTCGTCGAACTGCTGTTGGCCATGCCGCCGCCGGTGCTCTTCACCGTGCATCCGCGCACGCGCCGGCGCCTGGATGAAGCCGACCTGCTGGCGCGGCTGGAGAGTTCCGGCCGCGTGATCGTCGCCCCGCCGCTGGGTTACCTGGAGATGGCCGCGCTGCTGTGCCACGCGCGCGCGGTGCTGACCGACTCGGGCGGTCTGCAGAAGGAGGCCTATCTGGCCGGGGTGCCGTGCGTGACCTTGCGCTCGAGCACGGAGTGGACCGAAACCGTCGAGCGCGGCTGGAATGTGCTGGTCGATCTTGACCGCGAGGCCGCCCGCTCGGCCGTCCTGCGCTCGCCGCCGGCGGACCGTCCGCCGCTGTATGGCGACGGGCACGCCGGAGCACGCGTCGTGGCGGCTTTGGAGCGCCTCGTTGCGGTTCGGGAACGCGTCGGGCCGCCGCCTAGACTGCAGGTCCAATGAGCGAGGGCCACCTGTGAGCGCGGGCCCAGCAGCGAGCAGGCGGCCACCTGTGAGCGCGAGGCCACCAGCGAGCGAGGGACTACCTGGGAGCGCGGGCCGAGCAACGAGCGAGCGCTCACCACGTATCGCCGTGGTCGGCCTCGGCTACTGGGGTCCTAACCTGGCGCGCAACTTCAACGCCATCCCCGGCTGCGAACTCGCGTGGCTGTGCGACGCCTCCGGGGACGCCCGAGCGCGAATGGTCGGCGCTTTCCCCGGTGCGCGCGTGACATCGGAACTCGACGAGGTGTTGGCCGATGATTCGCTGGACGCCGTCGCCCTCGCCACTCCCGTCAGTACCCACGCCTCGCTGGCCGTGCAGGTGCTCGAGGCCGGCAAGGACTGTTTCGTGGAGAAGCCACTCGCCCAGACCGTCGCCGACGCCGAGCGCGCAGTGGCCGCCGCCGAGGCCCGTGGGCATGTGCTGATGGTCGGGCACCTGCTCGAGTACCACCCCGGTGTGCAGCATTTGAAGCAGCTCGTCGAGTCGGGCGAGCTTGGCGAGCAGATCTACTACATCTACGGCAACCGCCTGAACCTCGGCAAACTGCGCGCCGACGAGAACGCCCTGTGGAGCCTCGGCGCCCACGACGTGTCGGTCGTGCTCTACCTCGCCGAGGAGGAGCCGTGGGAGTTCGTCGCCCACGGCGAGTCCTACGTGCAGGACGGCGTCGAGGACGTCGTGTTCTGCTTCCTGCGCTTCCCCTCGGGGCTGTCGGCTCACCTCCACCTGTCCTGGCTCGATCCCCACAAAGAGCGCCGCTTCACCGTGGTCGGCTCGCGCCGCATGGCGACCTTTGACGACATGGCCCTCGAGGGCAAGCTCAAGGTCTACGACAAGGGCTTCGATCAGGACTCGACCAGCTATGGCGAGTACATCACCCGCACGGGCGGCATCTTTTCCCCCCAACTTCCCAACGTCGAGCCGCTGCGGGTCGAGTGCGAGCACTTCGTCGAGTGCGTGCGCCACCGCGCTCGCCCCCGTTCGGACGGCTTGAGCGGCCTGCGCGTGGTCCGTGTTCTGGAGGAGCTGCAACGGTCGCTTGACGCTTCCGGGCGCGAGGTCGGCTCCCCCAAGTAGAGTGCAGGCGCGATGGAGACCTGGGACGTCCGCTCGCTCGAGATCGAGGCCCACCACCCGAAGGTGCTCCGCTCCGACGCCGAGACCCGGGCGATCGCCATCCACCTGCCGGCCGGTGAGCAGCTCCAGTCCCACCAGGTCCACGAGCGCACCTACCTGCTCGTGGTCGACGGCGAGGTCGAGATCTCCCAGGACGGGCGCAATGTGTCCGGCGGCCCCGGGTTGCTCTCGCACTTCGAGCCGAACGAGCGCCGCACGATCCAAGCGGTCAGCGACGCACGGCTCGTGCTCGTGCTGGCGCCATGGCCGGGCGAGGGGCACCCTTCACGCGCCGCTTCCCCCGGCTCCTAGCCGGTTCGACTCTCCGCGGCGGTAACGCGCCCCGTCTTCCGCGGCGGTAACGCGCCCCGTCTTGCGCCCCGGCAACCCGGCCCGTCCTGCGCGGCGGCACCGCGGCCCGTCTTGCGCGCCGACACCGTGGCCCGTCCTGCGCGCCGGCCCCGCGGCCCGTCTGGCGCGCCGGCACCGGGGCCCGTCCTGCGCGCCGGCAACCCGCCCCGTCTTGCGCCCCGGCACCGCGGCCCGTCTTGCGCGCCGGCACCGCGGCCCGTCTTCTGCGCCGGCAAACCGCCCCTTCGCAGCCCCTGGGGTGCACAACTCACGAAACCGTCCCCGCACCACGCCGCAACCCGCAGATAAGCACCTGTCAGGCGCTTATCTCGCGAAAGCCCGGGCGAGGATCCCGCTTTCGGACGTTTTGCACCCCCGGGCCGGGTCGCGGTTCGCACCGCGGTACGCGGTCGGCGGCTCAGACGGACGCGGAGGCCGGATTGCCCGACCCGGCCATGCCGGCGCTGGCCTGTGTCCAGATGACCTGGTCGCCGCCGGGACCGACGCCCACCAGCGCGATCGGGACGCCGACGAATTCCGACACGAACTGGAGATACTCGCGCGCAGCCACCGGCAGGTCCGCCTCGTCGCGGCAGTCGCTCAAATCTTCCGTCCAGCCCGGGAGATGAACGTACTCGCCGCCGGCATGGTGCAGGACGGTCTGGTGATAGGGGAAGTAGTCGAACTCCGCTCCCTCAGGCCCGCGGTAGCGCGTGCACACGCATAGCCGCTCGAAGCCCGATAGGACATCCAGCTTCATGACGGCCAGCGCGGTCAGAGAGTTGATCCGCGCCGCGTACCGCAGCGCCACCAGGTCGAGCCATCCCACGCGCCTGGCCCGGCCCGTCGTAGTGCCGTACTCGCCGCCTCGCTCGCGGATCTCATCGGCGAGCGAGCCGTCCACCTCGGTCGGGAACGGGCCGGCGCCGACCCGCGTCCCATAGGCCTTGATCACTCCCCAGATCTCGTCAATGTCCTTAGGTCCGACGCCGGCGCCGACACAGGCCGCCCCGGCCACCGGATTGGACGAGGTGACGAACGGATAGGTGCCGTGGTCAATGTCGAGCAGCGCGCCCTGCGCGCCCTCGAACACCACGGTCTGACCGGCGTCGAGCCGCTCGTGCACGAGGCGGACGGTGTCGGCGATGTAGGGCGCCAGACGGTGACCGTAGGTCACGTACTCCTCGGTGATGGTCTGTAGATCGAGCTGGGGATCCTTGGCGAACGGCCGCAGCGACAGGCGCTTGGGCTCGAGCGCGGCAAGGATCTTCTTCTTCAGGATCTTCTCGTCGAGCAGATCCTGGACGCGAATCCCCAGCCGTGCCGCCTTATCTGCGTAGCAGGGGCCGATTCCACGCCGGGTCGTACCGATCTGGAGTTTGCCCAGCTTGGCCTCGCCGGCGTGGTCGAGCATCAGGTGGTAGGGCATGATCAGGTGCGCATTGGCCGAGATCCGTAGCGAGCCGGTGTCGACGCGGCGCCGGCGCAGCTCGTCGAGCTCGTCGGTCAGCACCCGCGGATCAATCACCACCCCGTTTCCGATCACGCACAGCGTGTCTTTGTGCAGGATGCCGGACGGGATCAGGTGCAACTTGAACGTCTGTCCACCGCGGACG
>JAFASQ010000447.1 GCA_019244395.1 Solirubrobacterales bacterium
CCGCACGCCGAGGGGCGCCAGATCGCGCGCCGCCGGAAGGGTCATGCTCACGATTGCCCCCTTCGAGGCCGAGTAGGCGATCTGGCCGATCTGCCCGTCGAACGCGGCGATCGATGCCGTGTTGATGCACACGCCGCGCTCGCCGCCCTCCGTCGGCTCGTTCCCGGCCATGGCCCCGGCGGCCAGCCGCATGACATTGAAGGTGCCGATCAGGTTGACACGGATAACCGTCTCGAACGGCGCGAGTTCGTGGACACCGCGCCTGCCCACCACGCGGCCCGCCCAGCCGATGCCGGCGCACGAAACGGCGATCCGCAGGGGGACCGCCAGCTCGAGGGCTTGGTCGACCGCCGCCTGCACCGCGTCCGGGTCGGTGACGTCGGCCGGCGCGAACCCGGCCCGCTCGCCCAGCCGGGCGGCTAACGCGCGGCCGCGCGCCTCATCACGGTCTGCGATCACCACGTGCGCTCCATCGGCATGCAGCCGTCGCGCCGTGGCCTCACCGAGGCCTGACGCGCCGCCGGCGACGAGTGCCCCGCTCCCTCCGATGTGCATGACCTCGGAACCCTATAGGCGCCGGGCCAGCGACAACGCAAACAGCCCGCCGCGGTCCGTGTACCAGCGCTCCAGGCCGAGTCCCGCCGCGCGGAAGTCGGCCTCCACACGCGGCCGGGTGAACTTGGCGCTGATCTCGGTGCGCAGCTCCTCGCCGGCCGCGAACTCCACCCGCAGCCCGAGCCCCGCCACCAGGACGCTGCACGGCCGGCGGGCGCGCAGCCGCATCTCGATCCACTCGTGGCGACGGTCGAAGAAAGCGATGTGCTCGAACGCGTCGGGGACGAAGTCGGCGCCGAGCTCGCGATTGATGACGTGCAGCACGTTGCGGTTGAACGCGGCGGTTACCCCGTCGGCGTCGTCGTAGGCGGCCTCGAGTACTGCTGGGTCTTTGACCAGGTCGGTGCCGAGCAGCAGCCGGTCGTGGGGCCCGAGCAGCCGCCCGATCTCGCGCAGAAGCCGCCGGCGCGTACCGGGCAAGAAGTTGCCGATCGTGCCTCCGAGCAGCGCGACGATCCGCGGTGCTCCACCGATCGCGGACGGAGGGACGCGGGCTAGGTGGCGCTCGAAGTCACCGATCACGCCGTGAACCGACAGCTCTTCGAACTCGTCAGCGAGCTCGAGCGCGGACGCCTCGAGTGCGCTCTGCGAGACGTCAACCGGGACGTAGCGCCGCAGGGTCCCAGCGCGCGACATCGCGTCGAGCAGGATCCGAGCCTTCTCCGGCGACCCCGAGCCGAGCTCGACCAGCTCGCTGGCGCCGGTCGCGGACACGATCTGATCAGCGTGAGCGAGCAGGATCTGGCGCTCGGCACGGGTGGGGTAGTACTCGGGCAGGGCGCAGATCCGCTCGAACAGCTCCGAGCCACGCGCATCGTAGAAATGCTTGGGCGGGATCTCCTTGAATGGACGGGTCAGCCCGTCGAGCACGTCGTTGGCCAGCGAACGCTCGTCAGCCTCGGACAGGAACGAGTCGATCTGGACCTCGGGAGAATCCGCAGTGGTCCTCATACGTCCCGGGCGATCCTGATGCCGGCGAAGATCTGGCGCCGCTGCGGGTAGTCCCAGTTGCGGAACGTGGGGGTCGCGACGCTCGTGCGAGTGGCCCACGAGCCGCCGCGCAGGATCCGGTACTTGGAGCCGAAGAAGACCTCGGAGTATTCGCGGTAGGGGTAGGCCACGAAGCCGGGGTAGCCGTCGAACCGCGTCGAGGTCCACTCCCACACGTCGCCGATCATTCCCAGGCAGCCGTAGGGAGAGGCACCGGCGGGGTAGGCGCCGGCGGGTGCGGTCCCGCCGCCTAGCTGGTCGAGGTTGGCGTGCAGGCCGGGCACGGGAGCGCGCGTGCCCCACGGATAGCGGCGGGCCTTCGCGTCCGCCCGGTCCCAGGTCGCCGCCTTCTCCCACTCCGCCTCGGTGGGAAGTCGGGCGTCGTGCGCACGGGCGAAGGCGTCGGCCTCGAACCAGGACACATGGACGACGGGCCGGTCGGGGTGGAGTGGCTCGAGCTTGCCGAGCCTCCACTCGGCGGTGAGATCCGCCGTCCAGTCAGCGGGTCTCGTGATGTCGTACTGCTCCTTCCAGGCCCAGCCTTCGTCCGACCAGCACTCCCGCCGCTCATACCCGCCACTCTCCACGAAGGTCAGGTAGGTGGCGTTGGTGATCGGCGTCCGCCCCATCCGGTATGCGGGCACGTCGGTGGCGTGGCGTGGGCGCTCGTTGTCATAGGCGAATCCACCGTCGCCCGCACCGATGGTGCACGGACCGGCCGGAATCTCGACCATCTCCAAGCCGGTGAAGGACGGACGGGGAGACTCCGGGTCAGGGCGCCGACCCACCAGTTCGTATTGCTGGGGGCGCGCGAGCTGCAGCGTCTGGAGCATCGTCTCGTCGTGCTGATGCTCGTGGCGCAGCACCATCTCGTGCACCGTTCCGTCGCCCACGCCGCGCTCGTCGATCACCTCGAGCGTCCGGGCGTGGACCTCGGTGAGATAATCGCGCGCCTGGCCCGGATCGAGCAGCTCGATGTCGCCCCGCAGCGCCCGCGGCGTCTCGAACGCGTCGTAGGTGGCGGCAAGGTCCTCGCGCAGTAGCGGGCGTTTCCCGTAACGGTGAACCAGCCATAGGTCCTCGTATGCGGCAACGTGAGCGAGATCCCACACCAGCGGGCTCATCAACGGGGAGTGAACGCATTCGAGGTCGGCGTCGGAGACCGATGCCACCAGCGCCAGGGTGCGCCAGCGCGCCTCCTCGAGCGCCGACACGGCTCCAGCCGCAGTCCGCGGTGCCTTCGCTGCGCTCGGGCTGCTCACTGGTGTGATTGTGGCACACCGATGATTAACTTCCGAGGAAATTATGTAAGTAACTCGAGGTTAACCGGTTCACCAGTTTCGTGAATCGGTTAACCTGTTAAGGTGAAACGGTTCAGGATGTGGTTGAGTACCGGAGGTACAACGCCCCGTGCAGCTCGAGCGCCCACACGAGCGACAGGACACGGAGCTCTGAGAGCTCGGCCCCGGCGGTGATGGCGGGGGCGCTGCCGCCGCCGGTCAGCTTCGGCGCGATTGAGAGGAAAAGCTCGTCCACGAGGTCCTCCCGCAAAAGCGCGCCGAACAGGATCGGTCCGCCCTCGCACAGCAGCGTGCGGACCCCGAAGTCGGAGCGCAGGCGGCGCATCATCGTGGTCAGGGTCAGCTCGCCGGGGTCGAGGCGCACGACCTCCACCTGCGCGGCTAGGTTGGACGTATCGAGCTCCCCCGGCGCGAACACCACGACCAGGGAATCGGGATCGGCGAACAGCGGGATGTCGGTGGGGACGACGCCGCTGCGGCTGATGATGCACGCCACGGGGTCCGGACTTAGCCCGGATTCGGCGCGGCGCCGCCGGCGTTCGGGATCGCGCACGAGCCGGCCGTAGCGCTCGGTGCGCAGCGTCCCGGTTCCGGCCATGACGGCGTCCACGTGCTCGCGCAATCCGTGGAACAGCTCCCGGTCGGCGTCATCGCTCAGCCACCTTGAGCGGCCCTGGAACGCGGCATGGCCGTCGGCGCTGGCTACGAAGTTGACGATCGTGTAGGGCCGTTCGGCGGACGCGCGGGTGGCCAGGTCGAGACCGGCCAGCAACTCGCCCACCTGCACGGTCCGAGCCTCAGGAAGGAGCTGCCGGAGGGACGGGACTGGGTCGGGGGAGGGAGGGCCAGGGGGCACGTCGTGATAAATACCCGGTTCTGAGCGAACTGCGCTTCCGAGGGAGGGAGACCATGCTCGACTGCACCTATCGTGTCCAGATCCCACACCATGCCGGCCAGCTGGCGCGAGTGGCGCAAGCGATCGCCGACGGGGAGGGGATCATCGGCGACGTGGTCACGGTGTCGCTCGGCCGTGAGTGTTCGGTGCGGGACATCACGGTCGAGGCGCGCGACAACGATCAGGCCGAGCACATCGCCGAGCTGATCGAAGCGCTGGACGGCGTCGGCGTGCTCTGGCACCAGGATCGCGCGCTCCTTCGCCACATGGGCGGCAAGCTGCGCATCGACGCCTGCTGGCCCGTGCGGACGGTCCAGGAGATGCGTGACGTATACACGCCAGGGGTGGCGCGCGTGTGCACCGCGATCGCCGAGCAGCCGGAGCTCGCCGCGCGGTACACGATGATCTCCCGCAGCGTCGCCATCTGCACCAACGGCACGCGCGTGCTCGGGCTGGGCAACATCGGTCCGGTCGCCTCGATGCCGGTGATGGAGGGTAAGGCGGTCTTCTACGACCAGTTCGCCGGTATCTCCGCCATGCCGGTCCTGATCGACGCCGCCGATGTGGACACGTTCGTGGATACCGTGGTGCGGATTGCACCGACGTTCGGCGGCATTCACCTCGAGGACATCTCCGCGCCGGAGTGCTTCGAGATCGAGCGCCGGCTGATCAAGGCGCTGCCCCAACCGGTCATGCACGACGACGTCCATGGGACCGCCGTCGTGTCGCTGGCCGCGTTGATGGTGGCCTGTCGCTACGCGGGCATCGAGTTGCAGGCGGCGACGGTCGGCCAGCTCGGGCTGGGCGCTGCCGGGTACGGAATCGCCGCGCTGATGGTCGATGGTGGCGTCAAGCGCGTGCTCGCCTTCGACCCGCTCGAGGCCTCGCACGCCCGGGCCCGGGCGCACGGGATCGAGATCTCGAGCATGGAGCGGGTGCTGGCCGAGGCCGACGTGGTGGTGGCCACCACGGGACGCTCGGGCCTGATCCAGCCCGCCATGATCAGGCCGGGCCAGGTCATCCTGGCCCTCACCAACCCCAACCCAGAGATCGAGCCCGAACTGGCCGAGGCGGCCGGCGCGGCATTCGCGGCCGACGGACGCAGCGTCAACAACGTGATCGGCTATCCCGGGATCTTCCGCGGCGCACTCCAGGCCGGCGCGGCCGGGATCAACGTCGAGATGAAGCTGGCGGCGGCGCAGGCGATCGCGGGCCTGGCGCGCGACCGAGAACTCGTACCCAACGCGCTCGATCAGAGCGTTCACGACGCGGTCGCGAACGCGGTCAGGGAGGCCGCGATCAGCAGCGGGATCGCCCGGCCCGAGCACGCCACGACCGACCTTTGAAGTGGCGCTGCCCGCGACAAACCGACTAGGCTGGCCGGCGGGAGACTGATCCTGATCGGATCCGTGTGGGCGGCCCAGGAGAGCGCCACCACCGGTAAACCGCCCGGACTTGCCATGAGCCTGACCAACGAACAAGCCCGTGTCGATCGCAATCTGGCCCTCGAGCTCGTTCGGGTGACGGAGGCCGCGGCGCTGGCCGCGGCGCGCATGGTGGGCCGAGGCGATAAGGAGGGCGCCGACCAGGCGGCGGTCGATGCGATGCGCCACATGCTCGACTCGGTCTCAATGGACGGGGTGGTGGTCATCGGCGAGGGCGAGAAGGACAAGGCCCCCATGCTCTACAACGGCGAGCACATAGGCGATGGCTCGCCGCCCCAGGTCGACATCGCCGTCGATCCGCTCGAGGGAACTCGGCTGACCGCGCTCGGGATGCCGAGCGCGATCTCGGTGATCGCGCTGGCCGAGCGCGGAACGATGTTCAACCCCGGCCCGATCGTCTACATGGAGAAGATCGCCGGCGGGCCGGAGATCGCCGACCTGCTCGACCTCGACCGCCCGCTGCCCGAGACGCTGGGGCTGATCGCCGAGCGCAAGAAGATCGACGTCCGCGACGTGATGGTGGTGATGCTCGACCGCGAGCGTCATCACGAGGCGATGGCCCAGGTCCGCGACGCCGGCGCCCGCGTGCGCCTGATCCTGGACGGCGACGTCTCCGCGGCACTCCAGGCCGTGAGCGACAACACTCCGGTCGATCTGCTGTGGGGCATCGGCGGCACGCCCGAGGGCGTCATCACCGCCGCGGCGATCAAGTGCATCGGCGGCGAGATGAACGGCCGGCTCTGGCCGCGCAACGACGAGGAACGGCAGGCGGCGGTCGACGCCGGCTACGACCTCTCGCGCGTGCTCGGCTGCGACGATCTGGTCTCCGGCGATGACGTGTTCTTCTCCGCCACCGGCGTGACCGACGGCGACGTGCTCCAGGGCGTGCGCTACCAGGGCCAGCGCGGCGCCACCACCGAGTCACTGTCGATGCGCTCACGATCGGGCACGGTCCGCCGCGTATCGGCCCGCCACGATCGGACGAAGCTGCGGGCGCTGACCGGCGTTCGTTACGGCTGACCCTACTTCGGGACGCGGGCGCGGGTCGAGCGAGCCCGCGCCACGGCGGCGTGGCCGGCGGCGCGGCCGGCGGCGCGGACGTCCGGTCGGCGAACGGCGAAGCGGCCTATCTTCGACTCGGCCAGATCGAGGCGGGCCAGGGAGCGCAGGAAGGCGTGGGTGACCAGCACGTGAATGGCCGATTGCGTGACCTCGTACACCGGCGCGCTGAAACCGGCCGCGATGGCCGGATAGAAGTTGGCCACCTCGACCTCGATGAGAACCCTCTCCCTGCCGTTTTCCTCGCTCGCCAGGTGGGTCACCACGAGCGCCAGGAACCCGCAGCGCCGGCCGGCCCGCGCGACCAGGAGGCCGTCGCGGATCCGCCAGCGGACGCTGCCGTGGTCGGGCTGGAGCACGTAATTGGGCGCATCGAAACGCAGGAGGGTAAGCGGCCGGGCGATCAGCACGACCGAGCGCTCGTCCTCGCCGTAGACGACTCGGATGAGTCCGAGAGTCACGCGAGACAGGAACCGCCAGTAGGTGCGGGCCAGGTTCTCGAGGTTGGTGGCGTTCCACATCCGGCGGTAGTCCTCCTCGGCCAGCGTCAGCTCGGCCAGCTGCACCGAACGGACCGCGCCATCGCGAGCCACCACGGTCGACTTCGGCGGCGAGATGATCACCGCCTGGGCCGGGGTGGGGCTACGGCGCCGGCGCCGGGATGCCACCAGCGCGCTCAGCCCGGCCACCAGTAGGACGAACAGCGCCACGGGCAGATTGTTTCAGCGCGGGAGGCTTTCGAGCATCACCGTCGCGCCCGCCTCGAGCTCGCCCTGGCCGGCGGGGACCAGGGCAAGCGCGTCGGCGCCGAGCAGCGAAGTCACGATGTGGGAGCCCTGGGGTCCGTTGGGAGTCGCCATGAGCTGTCCATTCCGGCGTTCGAGTCGCACCCGGAGCGCCTGCTCGCGGTCGGGGTTGCGCCGCACGGGCGTGGCCAGCACCGCCTCGAGGTCGAGCGGGTGCTCCTCGGCGCGGCCCTGCAGAGCCGCCAGCGCCGGGCGGACGAACAGCGAGAAGGTGACCACGGCCGAAACGGGATTGCCGGGCAGGCCGAAGACCAGAGTGGATCCGCGCCGGCCGAACCAGGTCGGCTTGCCGGGCTGGAGCGCGACGCGCCAGAACACCTCCTCAACCCCGAGGTCGGCGAGCGCCGGCTTGACGTGATCGTGCGGCCCGACCGATACGCCGCCCGAGACGATCACCACGTCGGCGTTCTGGAGGGCTTTGGCAAGGCCTTGTTCGGTAGCCGCGCGGTCGTCGGGAAGGCGGCCGGGCGGCACCGTGACCGCACCCTGGTGTGCCGCGAGGGCGACAAGCATCGGCCCGTTGGAGTTATGGATCTCGCCCGGCCCGAGCGGCTCGCCGGGAGCGCGCAGCTCGTCGCCGGTGGACAGCACCTGCACCGTGGGACGCCGCGCCACCGTGAGCGCGCCGACGCCGGCGGCCACCGCGGCGCCGAGTTCGGCGGCGCCTAGCACCCGCCCCGCACGAAGCACGGTGGTGCCCGCCCGCATGTCCTCGCCTTTGTCGCGGATGTGGTCGCCCTCGTGGACGACGCTGCGGGTGACGATCGACTCCCCCTCGACCTCGACGTTCTCCTGGGGGATGACGGCGGTGGCGCCGGCGGGGATCGCCCCGCCGGTGGAGATCCGGATCGCCTCGCCCTCTCCCAGGGGCCGGGTCGAGGGGGCGCCGGCGCGCGACTCGCCAGCCACCGCCAGCGTGCGGTCGGCCTCGCCGGGAGCGAGCGCGTAACCATCCATGGCCGAACACGGGAACGGCGGGACATCGCCGACCGCCGCCACGTCCGCGGCCAGCACCCGGTCGCGGGCGTCGGCGATCGCCACCATCTCGACGCCGAGCGGCGCGGTGGCCTGCAGCACGAGCTCGCGGGCCTCGGCGATCGTAATCAGCGGAGCGGGCACCGCGACATTGTCGCTAACGCCGGAGCCGTCGCGTGGCAACCCCGCCTGCGCGGCCGCGCCAGCTTGGCTGAGGCTGGCGGCTACTGAGCCTCAGTGGCTGAGCTGCCGGCTACTGAGCCGAGTGGCCGAGGCTGGCGGCTACTGAGCCGAGGGCGAGCCGCCCCCTCTGCCGGCGGGGGACGCCGGCGGCGTCGAGGTGGATGGCGTCGAGGTGGGTGGCGTCGACGCGGCGCCGATCACGGCCGTGCCGAGCATCCCGAGGGCGCGCCCGGTGGCCATGGTCAGATCCCAGTTCGCGTTGTGGGCGTAGGGACCGCGGTCGATGACGGGGACCGTCGCCACGTTTCCGTTGTAGTAGACCTGGACCTCGGTCCCGCAGGGGAGCGTGCGATTCGCCACCCCGACCGTGCGCCGGCGGAGGACCACCCCGCAGGCGGTGCGGGCGCCGTAGAACCCGGGGCCGTAGAGAGTGGCGATCGAGCGCCGGTAGACCGTGACCGACACTGCCGGCGGCGAGGCGGCGGCACTCGACGCCTGGTTGGCCTGGAGCACCGCCCGGATCGTAAACTGGCCGGCGCGTCCGGTGTGCCAGGCCGCTGCGAACGAGCCGTTCGAGGCGGCGCGCACGATCGCCACACGGACCCAGCTCGTGGCCGGAGCGGTGCCGAGCTGATCGATCTCGATCGCGTCGCCCGCGTCGGCTCCGGGCACGCTGCCGGTAATCGAAACGCCGCTACGCACGAAGGCGGACGCGTTCGCGTCGAGTGTGATGCCGTTGCTGGTGGCCGTGACGGGGACGTTGCCCGGCTGGACCGCCACGTTCGGGCTGCCGGACGAACTCGTGCCGGCGCCGCCCGAGCCGGCGACGGCGAGGCCGGGAATGGCGAGAATGGCGCCGGCGACGGCGAGCAACGAAGCTACATAGAAGTTGGCGCGAGCTCGGGCGAGCAGCTGGTCGGTCCTCTTGGGGGTTGCGCCTACGGGGTGAGCTGACGGGCTCGCGCTTGTTTTGAGCGCTACGGCCCCGCGCGGGACCGATTCGCCCCTGCAAATCCGTGGATCCGCAAGTGGTTCCCCCGCCGACCGCCCGCGGACGGACGATCGCTCGGCTTGAACGGCTGGGGATTCTAACCATGTGGCTCGACGGCGCGCGCAACCTGCCGTGCGGCCGGCGGGGCAATCGCTGCTGGATCGTCTTGAACTGCCGGCGCGGCACCGCAGCCGCCGGCCGTGAGGGCCACCGGCTACACGCTCTAGAGCCGCATGTGCCGGCGCCGGCGGCGGGCCGCTCAAGTGAGCTACGGCCGCGGCAGCCGGACGAACGCGTTGCGCAGGGCGCGGGCGCCCACGGCCAGGCCCATCTCGGCCAGCTCAGCCGCGGCTTCGAGGATGTGATGCCCATTCGGCTGGACGGGACGAC
>JAFASQ010000499.1 GCA_019244395.1 Solirubrobacterales bacterium
TGTCGCCACCGGCAAGCCGCCCGTGCTGATGCTCGCCGACGTCTCCGTGCAGGCCGACGTCCGGCGGGTGGCCGACGAGGTCCGCCGCCGCTACGACCACGTCGACATCCTGATCAACAACGCGGGCAGCGCCTTCAATCGCCGCGAGCAGTCGGCGGATGGGATCGAGCTAACGTGGGCGACCAACCACATCGCGCCCTTCCTTCTCACCGACCTACTGTTGCCGCTGCTCGTCGCCGCGCCGGGGGGACGTGTCGTCACCGTCACCTCGGAGATCTACAGCAGGAAGCTCGACCTGGAGAACCTCCAAGGGGAGCGCAGGTACAGCTACTTCGGCGCCTACCGGGCCTCAAAGCTCGGCAACGTGCTGTTCACGCGCGAGCTGGCCCGCCGGATCGCCGGATCGGGCGTTAGCGCGGTTGCTGTCAGCCCCGGTCCGGCCAGGACGAACTTCGGCGGTGGCGGCCCTGACGGTGTGATGGGCGTGCTGACCAGCCTGATGAAGCACACGCCGATCTTCAAGCCGGCGGATGAGGCGGCCGAGGGCATCGTGTGGGCGGCCACCACGTCGGAGTTGAACGGGGGCGACGGAGGCCTCTACATGCGCCGCAAGCAGTTGAAGCTCAAGGGCGCCGCGGCCGATGAGTCGCTGGCCGGCGAGATCTGGATGGTCAGCGAATCCCAAGCGGGGATCGATCCCCAGCGGTCAGCGGTCGCCGGGGTGAGCAAGCGGAGCGGAAACGATGGCTGACTCGCCGGCGGCAACGAACTCACGGTCGGGTCTTGTCGTGCGGCTGTCCGGCTGGGTCCGTGCCCATCGCAAGCTGGTCCTGATCGGTTGGGTCGCGGTGCTGATCGCGTCGATGGGCGCCGCCAACGCGGCGAGTAACCAGTTCGTCAACAACGTGTCGCTGTCCGGCACCGACTCCCAGCGGGCCGCCGACCTGCTGGGGCGTGAGTTTCCCGCTCAGGCGGGCGACATCGACCAGATCGTCCTGCGCGCCCGCGGGGGCCGCCTCGCCGATCCGGCGATCCGGGGCCGGGTCGGAGGCGTGCTGGCCTCGGTGGCCCACCTGCCGCACGTGACCGGCGTGATCAGCCCGTTCAGCTCGGCCGGCTCCCATGCTGTCTCGGCGGACGGCCGGATCGGGTTCGCCACCGTCGCCTTCGACGAGCGCGCCGATCTGCTGCCCAAGGATGCGGTCAAGAAGGTGATCAGCGTCGCCCGGGCGGGGCAGACCGCGATGCTCCAGGTCGAGCTCGGCGGTCGCGCCATCGAGCAGGCGACACCTCCGTCGCTGGGTGCGGCCACGGCGATCGGGCTGGTGGCGGCGATCGTCGTGCTGCTGATCACTTTCGGTTCGGCACTCGCGGCCGGGCTGCCGATCATCACCGCGCTGCTCGGGCTGGGAACCGGACTGGGGCTGATCGGGCTCGGTTCGCATCTGCTCGACACGCCCGATTTCTCGACCCAGCTGGCGGCGCTGCTCGGCCTCGGGGTGGGGATCGACTACGCGCTGTTCGTGGTCACCCGCTTCCGGGAGAGCTACGCCGAGACCCGCGACGTGGAACGGTCGATCACGGTGGCCATGGACACGGCCGGGCGGGCGGTGCTGGTCGCCGGGATCACGGTGATCATCGCGCTGCTCGGGCTGCTCACGATTGGAATCACGCTGCTCGACGCGGCCGCCCTCGCCGTCGCCACCACTGTGGCGCTGGTGCTGACCGCGGCGCTGACCGTGATGCCGGCGCTGCTCTCGCGGTTCGGCGAGCGGATCGGACAGCACGCCAGCCGGCGCCGGTCGGCCCGCCGGCAAACTCCGTTCTGGCCGCGCTGGGCGGCGGTGGTCGCCCGCCGTCCCTGGCAGTCCCTGGTCGCGGGCCTCGCGATCATGCTGGTGCTCTGCGTGCCGGCGACGACGCTCAGGCTCGGGCAGAGCGACGCGGGCAACGACCCCACCTCGCACACCAGCCGTCGGGCCTACGACCTGTTGGCGCAAGGCTTTGGGACGGGCTTCAATGGCCCGCTCCAGGTGGTGGCCCAGCTGCCGCGGTCCCACGACCGCGCGGCGTCCGGCGCGATCTCCGGAGCGCTGCGCTCGACGCCCGGCATCGCGGCAGCGTCGGCGCCCATCCTCAGCCCGGGGGGAGGGACCGTCGTGTTCCAGGCGTTCCCCGCAACCTCGCCGGAGTCGCAGGCGACGACCGACCTGGTCAACCGGCTGCGCGGTCACCGGTTGCCGGCGGTGGCGCGCTCCACCGGGGCACGCATCTTCGTCGGCGGCTCGACCGCGGTCGGCATCGATTTCGCGCACGTGCTCGGCAACAAGCTCGCGCTGTTCATCGCCGCGGTGATCGTGCTCGCCGCGCTGCTCCTCGTCGTCGTGTTCCGCTCGTTGGTCATCCCCGTCCAGGCGGCGGTGATGAACCTGCTGTCGGTCGGCGCGTCGCTCGGAGTGACCGTGGCCGTGTTCCAGAAGGGTTGGCTCGGGAGTCTGTTCGGCGTCACGCCCGGCCCGATCGAATCGTTCATCCCGGTGATCCTGTTCGCGATCGTGTTTGGGCTCTCGATGGATTACGAGGTGTTCCTGGTGTCGCGTATCCACGAAGCGTGGACGCGGCGACGGGATCCGACTGCCGCGCTTGTCGATGGCGTGGGCTCGACCGGGCGCGTGGTCACCGCGGCGGCGACGATCATGGTCTGCGTATTCATCTCATTCGTGCTGGGCGAGGACCGGATCGTGAAGATGTTCGGCCTCGGACTCGCCAGCGCTGTGTTCCTCGATGCGTTCGTGGTGCGGAGCCTGCTGCTACCGGCGGTGCTGACGCTGTCCGGCGAGCGCACCTGGAAGCTGCCGCGCGGACTCGAGCGCCGGCTGCCTCGAATCGCGCTCGAGGCACCCGGCGAAGAGCAGCCGCGTCACGACCGCGGGCGCCACGTCGGTGGCCTGGCCGAAGAAGCCGCGTGAGAACGTGTTGAAGCGACGGCTCGTCTCCATTGCCGCGCTGCTCGTCGCGGGTGGGACGGCTCTGCTCGCCGTCCCGGATCTGCGCCGCGCCGCCGAGGAGGCGAGCTCGATCAACGTGCTGTGGCTCATCGGGGCCGGAGCGCTCGAGCTGGCCTCGTGCATCAGCTTCCTCGCCATCTTCCGGCGGTTCTTCGAGGAGCTGCCGATGTCCGAGGCGCGTCGACTGGCCTGGATCGAGATGGGCTCGGGCGCCGTGCTTCCGGGCGGCGGCGTCGGGTCGCTGGCGGCGGGTGGAATGCTGCTCCGCCGGGGCGGGATGTCGACGCAGAGCATCGTGCAGCGCTCCAGCGGCCTGTTCTTTCTGACCAGCGGGACGAACGTGCTCGCGCTGGAAGGAGCCGCCGTCGCGCTTGGCCTGGGGATCGGCTCGGGCCCGCACGGGGCTGCCTTGGTCGCGATCCCCGCGACAGTCGGACTCGCGGGTGCCGCGATCGTCCTGGCCCTTGCGCGTCCGCGATGGCACCGCAACGGCCACCGGCGCGCGCTTAGCGCGGTCGTTGACGGCGTCCGGCAAGCCGAGCGTGAGCTGATCCGGCCCCACTGGCGACTGCTCGGCGCCCTCGGGTACCTCGGCTTCGACATCGCGGTACTCGGCGTCGTCTGCGCCGGGGTGGGTCACCCGATCGGCGCGCCTGCCCTGGTGCTGGCCTACGTCATCGGCTACGCGGCGAACACGCTGCCGGTGCCGGGCGGGATCGGAGTGCTGGAGGGCGGGCTGGTCGGCGCGCTCGTCCTCTACGGCGCGCCGGTGATGCCGGCCACGGCGGCGGTCCTTCTCTACCACACAATCGCGTTCTGGATCCCCAGCCTGGGCGGAGCGGTCGCCTACGGGATGACCGCGACGGCCCGACGCGGGGCGCGTTCACGATCAGTTCGTGTTCTTGAGCGACCGTTCCGCTACCGTGGTCGGCGTGGCCAGACCCGCCAATTCGAGCTCGAGGAGGTCCTCGAGCGATCGATGCGGGCGTCTGGGAGCGTGGCCATCACGAGAGGTCGGTCGACGACCTCGTGAGCGCCACCGGGCTCCGCCCCGGGAGCCTCTAGAACGTCTGCCCGAGCTGTGCGCGTACTTCGACGGTCTCCTCGACGACCTGACCCGGCCGGAGGAGGGATGGGGTGCCAGATGGTGAACTCGGGATGGAGCAAGACCAATCCGGGCCGCATGGTGCTCGAGATGATCGTCCGCGCGGCGTTCGCCGAGCTGAGCCGACCTCAGGAGGCATGAGTTGTCGACCCCGATACCGCCCGACGTCCGCGAACTGCTCGAGGCGCCCAACTACGTTCATCTCTCCACGCTGCGCGCCGACGGCTCGCCGCGCAATTGGGTGGTGTGGGTCGGACTGGAGGGCGAGCACATCCTGATCTGCACCTCCGACGCGATCTGGAAGGCCAAGGACATGCAGCGTGATCCGCGCGTGGGGCTGTCGGTCACCGACCTCGAAAACCCCTACCGGATGGCGGCGATTCAGGGCCGGGTCGTGGAGGTCCGTCCAGACGAGGGCTGCCGCTACATGGATCCGATCTCGTACAAGTACACGGGAGCACCGTTTCCCAGCCGCGGTCCGGACCGGGTGTGCTTCGTGATCGCCGTCGAGAAGGCGGCCCAGCGGACCCTGCGCTTCACGCACAGCCCCGCCTGAGGAATCGACCCAGGGCGACCTGATCAGCGGCGAGGTTTCTTACGAGGTCGAGCCGCACGAGTCTCCGCCGACCGGACGGGTGCTCGTGTGCTGCTCCGTGCCGCGCGGGGGCGTGGCGCTCGATCTGTAGGGTCCGCAACCGTCCCGCCCGACCGCAGTTGGGCGATGGCACCATCGAGCGCGATGCGCAGCTGACCTGCATCGCGCGAGGTCTTCGAGAGAAGCAAGCCGCCCTGGATGGCCGAAAGGGTGATCGTGGTCAGGGCGTCGAGGTCGGCGCCGGTGGAAATCAGCCCGTTGTCCCGCAGCCGCAGCAATGCCCCGCGGATCGCGTCGCTCCAGGCCTGGAAGGCCTCGCTGAGGCTGGTGCGGAGTCGCTCGTCGGTGTCAGAGAGCGCGGCCGCCAGGGTGCCGATCGGGCATCCGCCGTGGGCGCCCTGATCCTCGACGATCGCCACCATGGTCTGGGCCCAGCGCTCCAGGTCGTCCCAGTCGCTCACGGAGGCGAGGGCGTGGGCCTGCAAGCCGAGCACGGTGGCGCACTGGTAGTCGACGACCGCCTGGACCAGACCGTGCTTGTCGCCAAAGTAGTGATAGAGCTGGCTTTTGCTGGCACCGGTGGCGGCGATCACGTCGTCGAGACTGGTCGCGGATGCCCCCCGCTCGCCGACCAGCTCGGCCGCCGCGCGGACGATGCGCTCCCTGGTGGCGCGGCCCTGCTTGGTGGCCGGGATAGAGCTCATCGCGTCGATCGTAGCAAGATTGGACTTGACAGTCCAACGAGTGTCCCGTAAGGTCCAGTTTGGACCGGTTGGTCCAAGATGCCGAGAGAGGAAAAGGAGACGCGATGCAGACCATGACCGCCGCGCTGGACGCGCCGCCCGCGGGTCGCCGAGGTTCGGTGCTCGTGGTGGACGACGAGCCAACTGTCTCCGAGGTGCTATCGCGCTACCTCGAGCGCGCCGGGTACGCCACCGAGGTCGTCTCGGACGGCGCGGTGGCGGTCGAGGCGGCCGCGCTGAGCGCCCCGGACCTGGTCGTACTAGATGCGAAGCTGCCGCGGCTCGACGGACTCGAGGTGATGCGCCGGATGCGCGCGGCCGACGGCTCCCGCCCGGCCGTGATCCTGGTCAGCGGCAAGGCGGCGGAGTCGGACAGGATCCTCGGGCTGCAGCTGGGGGCCGACGATTACGTGGCCAAGCCGTTCTCGCCGGCCGAGCTGGTCGCGCGGGTCGACGCGGTCATGCGTCGGGTGGACCACGCCTCGACCCCGGAAGGGCCGCTGGTCACGGGGGATCTGGAGCTCGACCCGTCCGCTCGGCGGGTGCATGTAAGGGGCGTCGAGGTGCGGCTGACCCAGCGGGAGTTCGACCTGCTGCTGTTCCTGGTCCGCCATCCCCGCCAAGTCTTCACCCGCGACGATTTGATGCGCGCGATCTGGCGCTACACGTTCTACACCGACAACTCCACGGTAACCGTCCATATCCGCCGGCTGCGCGCCAAGATCGAGGAGGATCCCGCCAACCCGCGCCACCTCCAGACGGCGTGGGGGGTGGGGTACCGCTTCGAGCCGTAGCCGGCCGCTCCGGTCGCGCCCTGGCTCACCGGTTCGCCGCAGCGGAGGCCACTTGCGGACCCGGAGCCGACGACGTGGACGAGGAGACCCCCAGCCTGCTCGAGGCGGCCGGCAAGGGCTCCCGAGCTCCCGGCGCGGCGCTACGCGCGCCGCAGCCTGAACTCGAGCTCGTCCTGCTCGCTTGACTCGGTCCGGGCGAAGCCGAGCCTGCGAAGCACGCCAAGCGAAGGCGTCAGGTGCTCGAGAGTATGAGCGACGATCGTGTTAGCTCCCCGCGCCCAGGCCTCCTCGATCAGGGCGCGAGACGCCTCGGTGGCGAGGCCGCGGCGCTGCCAGGACGGCACGACTGAGTAGCCGATCTCGACCACGCCGTCGTTCGGCGGCCCCTTGTAGCCCACCGACCCGACGAGCGTGGCGGGCTCGCTCTCGGTCATCAGCGTGTAGTACAGCCACCACCCGGCCGCGGCGGGGTCCGCCAGTTGCCCTCGCCAGAATACGAGCGTGTCGCGGTCGTGGTGCTCGGGCGGCCAGTCGGAGGGGAGCGCGGCGCCGAGGACGAGTCCCAACCGAGGAAAACCCTCGAGCTCGGCCTCGATCACCGCGGGGGTGGCTGGAACCAGTCGCAGCCGCGGCGTGGTCAGTACGCGCTCATAGTCGACGCTCATCGTGAGCGGCATGATACACCACTGGACCATTTAGTCCAAACGTGATAAGGTTGCGAAAGAGCACCACCGCAACTGAGAAACGGAGCCGCACCCATGGCCGCACTGCACCCCAGCCCCCCGTTCGATGAGCTGACCTACTACCCGACCGCACGATGGATCCGGGGCACGCACGCCGGCAACACGGTCGTCGATACCCGGCGGGCGCTGCTGGTGTGGGAGCCGGGCAAGATGACGCCGATTTACGCATTTCCCGCGGGCGACGTCAGCCTGCCCGCCGATGATGCGGTGCGGGGCTTCGACGATCAGGACCTCGCGGATTACGTGACGGTGCCCTGGGATTCGCTCGATCACTGGTACGAGGAGGACGAGGAGGTGTTCGTCCACCCGCGGGACCCGTTCGTTCGCATCGACGCGCTGAGGAGCTCGCGCCACGTGCGGGTGGAGCGCGAGGGCCGCCGGCTGGCAGAGTCAGACACTCCGGTCCTGCTGTTCGAGACGGGTCTGCCGACGCGCTACTACCTCCCGGAGGCGGACGTCGACGGATCGCTGCTCGGGGACTCAGAGCTGGAGACCGGCTGCCCATATAAGGGATTCGCCTCCTACCGCGACGTGGTCCTCGATGGGCGCCGCTACCCGAACCTGTTCTGGTACTACCAGCATCCGTTCCGCGAGGCATCGGAGGTCAAGGGGTACCTTGCGCCCTACAACGAGCGGGTAGAGCTGATCGTCGACGGCGAGCTTCAAGAGCGGCCGGCCAGCCCCCTCCGCCGCCGAGCCGAGCAGGCACGGCGCGCCGCCTGATCCGCGGCCCGGCCGGCGTCGTTCAGCTGTCCGAGGTGGTCCGGGACGATTCGAGTTGCTAGGCCGGCTGAGCTTCGCCGACCTCGGCTGGGGGCAGCGGAGGTCCGGTGAGCTCCTCGTAGTCGGGGGTCCGCAACAGCACTGTCGGTCGTTGTAGCCACGCACCGACGCCCGGGTCAAGCGAAGAGCGATAAGTTCGACGTCCGGTCGATCTCGTGTGCCACACTGCTGCGCCCACACGGCACTGTGTCAAAAGAGGAGGTCTCATGCCGCCGGTTTCGTCCCCGCGGACTGTGGTCGCGGCGATCGTGGGCATCGCGGGGTTGGTCGGGGCGCCCGGCGCTGGTGTGGCCGGCGCGTCGACGCACGCTGCCCCGGCCGCCACGCCGCTCAAGGTGGTCACGGCGACCCGCATCACGCGAAGGCCGGGCACGCTCGCGCCCGGGACTCGGATACGAGCCGCCGGCCTATTCGGGCAGCGGGTATTCACCGACGCCAAGCACGGCTTCGCGCTCGCGTCGGCGATCGATGCTGACTATCCGGTGGCGACGGCGGATGGTGGGAAGACGTGGAGGACAAACGGTCCAGCGCTGCACCTGCACGCTGCACAGGCTCCGCTCGCGGTGACGTTCATCGGCGCGATCAATCGCCAGACGGAGTTCGCCTGGGGCGGCGGGCAGGTGATCGACGCGACGAGCAACGGTGGCAAGACCTGGTACAGCGCGTTGTTCACCCAAGGCGGTCCCCTCGCGGTCGCGCGCGACGTCGCCGGCCGATTGGTCGCCCTGATCGGATCCTCTGGCAGCGCGACCTGGGAGTACCGCTCGACGGATGGCGGGCGGAGCTGGCATTACCTGGGCACGGTCCGTCCGTAGCCACCGAAGCGGCGCGGCGAGGGTTCAGCGGGCCTCGGCCCACCGCCGGCGCCAGGCGCGGACGACGGCAGAGGGGAACGGGTCGAGCCGGACCCCGCGCACCGCGCGCAGGCGCCGACGGCTGAGCAGGAGGCCGGTGACCCCGATCGCCCAGAAGGCGTACTGGACGCAGAACGCGAGCTTGAAGTCGCTGAGCGTGTAGCTTCCCGGGCCACCGCCGCTGCTCAGGCTGAGCACCGTCCCGATCAGCGCGATCGTCAGCAGCGAGGCGACGAAGCCGCCCACGTTGACAATCCCGGTCGCGGACCCGATCCGCTCGGCCTCGTTCTCGGTCCGCGCGTAGTCGAAGGCCATGAGCGACCCCGGGCCGTTGGACGCGAGCACGACGACCAGCAGTACGAGCAGCCACAGCGGGGCGCGTCCCGGCCAGGCCAGTACGGCGGTCCAGGCGATGACGGTGGCGCTGAGGATCGTGAGCACCGGGATCGAGCGCCGGTAGGGCCAGCGGGCCGCGAGATGGCCGAGGACCGGACCGATGACCATGCTCACGAGGACCAGCAACGTCAGCAGAAGGGCCGCCTCCCCCGGGGTCCGGCGCTCGCCCTCGACCAGAAACGGATAACCCCACAGCAGGGCGAACACGGTTCCCGAGAACTGCGTGGCGAAGTGGGTCCAGAGGCCCAGGCGGGTACCCGGCTCGCGCCAGGCGAGCGCGAGGCGCGAGAGCACCTGGGCGCCGCTGACGCGCACGCGGCTGGCCGCCGGATGGTGCGGCGGGTCGCGCAGAGCGAGCCCGGCGAGCGCGGCGACACCGAGTCCAATCAACGCGGCCGACAGAAACGACGTGGTCCAGCCGACGCCCTGGAGCAGGGCGACCAGCGGGTACGCCGCCACGATCTGTCCGACCTGGCCGAGGATGCCGGTCGACTGCGTAAGCAGAGGCACGCGCCGAGGCGCGAACCACAGCGCGATCAGCCGCAAGACGCTGATGAAGGTCATCGCGTCACCCGCTCCGACCAACACGCGCCCGATGACGGCGGCGGCCACGGAATGGGTGATCGCCAGCACGAGCTGGCCGAGCCCCATCAGGCCCGCGCCCGCCACGATGAGCCGCCGCGAGCCGAAGCGGTCGAGCATGACGCCGACCGGGACCTGCATCCCTGCGTACACGGCCAGCTGAAGGACGCTGAACAGGCTCAGCATCGCCGCGGTTATCCCGAACCGATGCTGTGCCTCGACGCCGGCGACGCCAAGTGACGCCCGGTGGAAGACGGAGACGGCGTAGACCAGGATGCCGAGGGCGAGGATCAGCCAGGCTCGTCTTGGAGTTCGTTGCGCGTCCACGGATGCTTGCCTACCCAGGTTCAAACGGCTCGTCTATAAACGTGAGGTGGTACGGATGACGGTCAAGCTCACGCTCGTCGGAGGTCCCACCGCGCTGCTCGAGTACGCGGGGCTGCGCTGGCTCACGGATCCCGCGTTCTCCCCGCCGGGGGACTACGCCGGCCTGGTCAAGACGACCGGCCCGGCCATCGAGCCCGACCGGCTCGTGCCCATCGACGTCGTGCTGCTCTCGCATGATCAACATAGCGACAACCTCGAAACCGGCGGCGCGTGAGGCTCGAGCTGCCGGGTCATGAGATCGTCGGCATCCGGGCGCCGAACCCGGGGCCGTTCACGCTGAGCGGGACGAACTCGTGGATCGTCGGCCGCGGCCCGGCGTGGCTCGTCGACCCCGGACCGGCGATCGAGGAACACGTTGCGGCGGTGTCGGCCGAGATCGAGCGGCGCGGCGGTCTCGGTGGGATCGCGCTCACCCACGACCATCCCGACCACACCGAGGCGGTTCCGGCGATCCGGGCCCGGTACCCCGACGCTCCGCTGGCCGCGGCCCACAGTGCGGCCGCGGTCGTTCTCGCCGACGGCGACCGGTTCGGGCCGCTCGAGGCCCTCGTCACGCCCGGCCACGCCCCCGATCACCTGGCCTTCGTGACCGGAACGGCGGCGCTCACCGGAGACGCGGTCTTGGGCGAGGGCAGCGTGTTCATCGCGCCGGATCCAGGTGCGCTCGCTGCCTATCTCGAGGGCCTCAAACGGCTAGGGCGTCGCAGGCTCGACGTGCTGTGCCCCGGCCACGGCCCGCTCGTGCATGATCCGCAGGCCAAGCTGGCGGAGTACCTCACCCATCGGCTCGACCGCGAGCGGCGCCTTCTCGCCGCGCTCGAGAAGGGTAAGCGCAGCGTCGACGAGCTGCTCGACGAGGCCTGGAGCGAGGTTCCGGCGCAGTTGCGCCCCGCCGCCGCGGTGACCCTGGCCGCACACCTGGACAAGCTGGCCGATGAGGATCGCCTGCCGGATGGGGTGCAGCGGCCGTCGCTGCAGCTCTAGGTCGCCAGCCGCTGCCGCGCCAGCTCCATCGCGGCCATGAGTGGGGTGGTGCCGGCGGCATCGGCGCGATCGAAGATGTCGAGCACGATGTCGCCGATCCGGCGTACCCGGCGGCTGGCCGACGCCGCGTCATAGCCATGCTGTTCCTCGGCGATGTTGATGATTCCGCCCGCGTTGGCCACGAAATCCGGGGCCCACAGGATCTGCCGCTCCGCGAGCAGGGCGGCCACCGACGTGTCGGCGAGCTGGTTGTTCGCCGCCCCAGCCACGATGCGGCAGCGTAGTCGCGGGACGGTAGCGTGATCAAGCACGCCGCCGAGGGCGCAGGGGGCGAGCACATCGACCTCGACCTCTAGGGCCCGCTCGGGCGGAGCCCAGCCAGCGCTGAGCTCCTCGGTCAAGCGGCGCTTTCGCGGATCGATGTCACTCAACACGAGGGTGGCGCCTGCTCGGGCACAGCGCTTGGCGACCTTCGAGCCGACGTGGCCGAGGCCCACGACGGCGACGATCCGCCCCCGCAGCGAACCGGAGCCGAACACGCGCTCGCAGCATGCGCGAATGGCTGACTCGACGCCCAACGCGGTGAACGGACTGGGATCGCCCGACCCGCCGAGTCGACGAGGCAGCCCGGCCACGTGCCGGGTACGCTCGGCGATCACCCGCATGTCGCGGCTGGACGTCCCGACGTCTTCCGCCGTGATGTAGCGCCCGCCCAAGGACTCCACGGCGTCGCCGAAGTCGAGCAGCGCCGCGGTGCGCCGCTCGGAGGTGAGGGAGGCCCCAGGCGCGGTCATGACCACGCCCTTGCCGCCGCCGAGGGGCAGGTCCGCCACCGCTGCCTTGTAGGTCATCGCGCGCGCGAGGCGTAGCACATCACGCAGTGCCTCGTGTGAATCGAGATAACCCCAAATCCGGCAGCCCCCCAGTGAGGGGCCCCGCAGCGTGGAGTGGACGGCGACGAACGTGTAGAGGCCCGATCGTCGCCCGCGGCGGACGATGACGTCCTCGTGGTCGAGCGGCTCGAGGTGGCTGTCGGTGCTCGGCGGCGCAGCCGCGCGAGGCTTGATCACTGGGCGGGGGCCAGCGACCCGCCGGTCGCGGCGCCCGCCGATGACCCCGTGCCGGTGGCGGTTCCGGTCGAGCCGCCAGACGTAGACGTGCTGAGCGCAGCCGGCTGGGTCGGGCTGGTGGTGGAGCTCGATGGGGTGTCAGAAGTCGTGTCGGTCGGCGTCCCAGTTGGCTGCGTCGTGCTGGCCGTGCCCGAACTCGTCGATCCGGTGGTTGAGGTGGCCGATGTGCCCGTGGCCGGGGCGGTCGGCGAGGCGGCCGAGTGGCTCGCGGTCGCGCCGCCGACGCTGATCACGGTCGAGATCCCGCCGGTCGACTTCGGCTGGTGCTTGGCCCGCGCGCGAGGACTGGTGGAAGGCGACGGCTTGATCTGGGTGCTCGCCGGCGCGGAGGGAGGCGCAGGCTCGGCAGCGGTTCGGGACACCTGCGGTTGCGCGGCCAGGCTGATCACGGCGGGTGGGGCGGCCGGTGCCCCGGACGCGTTCGCGCTCGCCGGTGCAGCTGGACCAGCCGCGGAGGGCCGAGCGCGGGCGGCCGCGGCGACACGCGTCTGGTGAACGTGACGGGGTGCCGCCGGAAGATTGTGTTGGAGCTCGACCGCGCCGCCCGCGGTGACTACGGCGGCGGCGAGCAGCGTCGCCACATGCGTTGCGCCGGCCGTCATCGTCCCCACGCCGACCACGGCAGTTCCGGTCACGGCGGTTCCGGTGACGGCGGTTCCGGTGACGGCGGTTCCGGTCCCGCCCGCTCCGCCGGCGGCCAACGCGCCACCCGCGGCGCCGCTGCCCGCGCCGCCGACCCCGAGCACGTTGGCGAGTACCCCGAGCGGCCCGAGGGTGGGGACGATCGCCGCGAACCGCCGGCTCACGCCGCGCAGCTGGTGGCGGAACTCCCGGCAGCCGGCGCAGTCGCGCATGTGACGCCGGGCGGTGGCGTTGGGGCGCAACCCGCGGTCGTGCGAGAGGACCAGCGCCTCGCGGATCTCCGAGCAGGCGGTGTCGCGAGCCTCGAGCGCCTGGGCGAGGGCCAGTCTGGCCCGAACGAGCAGCGACTTGACGGCCGGGATGGTCACGCCAAGCGCGGCCGCCATATCCGCGTAGGACATGCCGCCGAGCTCGCGCATCAAGAGCGCCGACCGCTGCTGATCGGGCAGTCGGCGGACGTCGGCGATCAGGCGCCGAAGCGACTCGCGCTGGTCGGCCTCGGCGATCGGATCGTGCGTCGGGGAGCGCAGGAGCTCTATCACCTCCGGCGGCGGGGGCGAGGGCCGGCGCAACTCGTCGATGCAGCGGTTGTGGGCGACCCGGTAGAGCCAGGCCCGCAGGGCAAGCTCGCGGTGGTTGGCGCGCAGGCCGGCATACGCGCGCACGAAGATGTCCTGGAGGGCGTCCTCGGCGTCCTGGCGGTGCGGCAGCATCTGGCGCGTGTAGGCGAACAACCGCTGGCGGTAGCGGTCATGGATGACGCGGAAGGCGTCGTCGTGGCCGGCGCGAAACAGCGCCACGAGCTGCTCGTCGGAGCGGAGGCGAAGGAGAGGCGGGGGCGGGTGAGACCCAATCGAGGGTCGAGTCCGGGCTACTGCTGCCCCTGCTCGGAATGCGGACGCTTCCACGTGGAACCCGTGCTCACTCTAACGGGTACGCCGAGACAGAGTTTCGCAACGCCGCCTGCCGGGCCGGTCCGCACCGCTGTCAGGAGAGCGACACCATCACGTGCTTGACCTCGGTGTAGTCCTCGAGCGCATACATGCTGAGGTCCTTGCCGTAGCCCGACTGTTTGAAGCCACCGTGCGGCATCTCCGACGCCAGCGGGATGTGATCGTTGATCCACACGCAACCGAAGCGCAGCGCGTTGGCGACCCGGTGTGCCCGGGCCACATCACGCGTCCACACCGAGGCCGCCAGCCCATACGGCGTCCCATTGGCCCAGGCGATCGCCTCGGCCTCCTCAGAGAACGGCTGGACGGTGATGACCGGGCCGAAGATCTCGCGCTGGATCATCTCGTCGTCCTGGCGCAGGCCGGACACCACCGTCGGCTCGAGGAAGAACCCGGGCCGGTTCGGCTGGTGGCCGCCGGTGGCGATCTCGGTGTGGTCGGGCCGGCGCTCGAGGAAGCCCTCCACTCGTTCTCGCTGGCGCGCGGAGTTGAGCGGCCCCAGCGTCGTGTCGGACGAGCGCGTGTCGCCCATGACCAGGCCCTGGGCCTGCTCGACCAGGCCACCGACCACGTCATCGAGGACCTTCGAGCTGGCCAGCACGCGGGTGGCGGCAGTGCAATCCTGGCCGGCGTTGTAGTAACCGGTGCCCGCGATCGTCTCAAGGGCGGTCGACATCTCGACATCGTCGAACACGACCACCGGCGCCTTGCCGCCGAGTTCGAGGTGAACCCGTTTCAGGGTGTCAGCCGCGGCCCGCGCGATCCACTTCCCGGTTTCGACCGAGCCGGTCAGCGACACCATGCTCACGTCCCCGTGGGTGACCAGCGCCCGGCCGGTCGGATCGCCGTGGCCGGTGACCACGTTGAGGACCCCTTTGGGGAAGATCTCCGCGGCGTACTGGGCCATCTTCAGCGTGGTCAGTGGGGTCGTCTCGGCCGGCTTGAGCACGACGGTGTTGCCGGCGGCCAGGGCGGGCCCGATCTTCCACACGCCCATCATCAGCGGGTAGTTCCAGGGCGCGATCTGTCCGATCACCCCCACCGGCTCGCGGCGGATGATCGAGGTGTACCCGCTCAGGTACTCGCCGGCCGCACGGCCTTCGAGGCACCTGGCGGCGCCGGCGAAGAAGCGCAGGTTGTCGGCCATGAACGGGATCTCGTCGTCCCGGAAGGCGTTGATCGGCTTGCCGGCGTTGTCGGCCTCGAGCTCGGCGAGCTCGTCGGCATGCTCCTCGATCGCGTCGGCCAGCTTGAGCAGGGCAAGGGCCCGCTCGCCGGGGGTGGTGGTCGCCCAGCCGTCGAAAGCGGCTTTCGCGGCGTGCACCGCGCGGTCGACGTCGGCGGCGCTGGAGAGGGGCGCCTCGGCGATCGCCTCGCCGGTGGCCGGGTTGAGGATGGGCTCGGTCTGACCGTCGGCAGGATCGACGAACGTGCCGTCGATGAAGTTCTGGAGAGTGGTGATAGCTGTGGCCATGGCCTGGCAAACGTACCACCGGTCGCCGGTGCCGACGCGGAGCATCTACGCGGATCGGCTTCGACGTGGCGGCGATACCCTCAGCTGCGAGCAACGATGGATCCTGCGTCGGGCATTGCAATTCCGGTGGCGTTCGGCGCGGGGCTGATCTCATTCCTGTCTCCCTGCGTGCTGCCACTCGTCCCGGGCTACATCTCGGCGGTGGCCGGGGTGGCGCCGGCCGAGATCCGCGCGCGTCCGGAGATCCGCGCGCGTCGGGTGCTCGGGCCCAGTCTCGCCTTCGTGGCGAGCTTCTCGGCCATCTTCATCGCGCTCGGCCTGCTCGGCCAGCAGGCCCTGCACGGGGCGCTCACCGGTCCGGCCTCGCTGAAGATCTGCGGCGCGGTGATCATCGCCATGGGGGCGGTGTTCGTGCTGGCCCCGTTCGTGCCCCGGCTCTCGCGGGAGTGGCACGTGGGCAGGCTGATGGAGCGGGCGGGCCGCGGCGGGCCGGTGCTGACCGGGGCCGCGTTCGCGCTAGCCTGGCAGCCGTGTACGGGGCCGACGCTGGGGGCGATCATCACCGCCGCCGGCGTGTCGGGCTCGGCGGCACACGGCGCCTTCCTGCTCGCCGTCTACTGCGCCGGGCTTGCCGTCCCGTTCCTGATCACCGGGCTCGCCTTCGGGACGATGACCTCCTTGTTCGGCGTGGTCCGGCGCCACTACGCGGTGGTGATCGGCGCCGGCGGCGTGGTACTGATCGGGATGGGAGTGCTGATCTGGACCGGGGAATTCACCCAGCTGAACATCACGGTCAACCACTGGCTGCAGACGCTGGGGCTACCGGACTTCAACTCGGATACGTGAGCACCCGCCGGGGTGTGGACGTGCCCGGCGCGGTGGACGTGCCGGCGAGGACTCTCCACTCCCGCTAGGACCATCGCGGACAAGTCAACACTCGCGTCTTGCGTGGCGCCGAATGCATATTCGGCCACCTGGGGCGTGGCCACCGCGACACTCGAGCCACGACGCGCGCCGAGTGTGGACTTTTCCGCCTTCCAGAGTGGACCGCGGGGCGCGCAACCGGCAACACCGCTGGCCCCCAAGCCGTCAGAGGCAGGACGGGACGGTGGACGCCGAGCGCATCCAGGCAGGCACAAGACGCGTGAGCGGGTATATACGGAGGTGGCCGGTAACTCCGACCGCCGCGCTGGGACTTAGGGCGACCTAATCTGGTAGGCTCGGCACGGTCGGCGTTAGGGTCCCCTAATTGTTGCTAGACCACTTGTCGTTCGCACAGACCATCGCTCTAGGCGCCCTCGCCGGCTTCACCATCTTCCTCGGCCTGCCGGTGGGACGCCTGCAACTGCTCGGCAGTCGCCCGCGCGTGGCGCTGGCGATGTTCTCGATCGGCGTGCTGGCGTTCATCTTCGTCGACGTCCTGTCGAGCGGCCTCTCGATCATCCAAAACGCGCTGCAGGGCGTGAAGGACGGGCACCAATCGGTGGCGTACCTCGTCTGGCTGGTCGTGCTGCTCGCCGCCGGCTTCGCCGCCGGCAGCGCGGGCCTGGCGATGCTCGAGCGCCGGATGCGGCCGGCTGCAGCCCGGCGCCCGCCGGTCGCGGGCGGAGCGGAGACCGCCGCGCTCGATCCCGATCCGCTCGTGCGCGAGCTGGACGCCGCCCGCCGGCGGGCGCTGCGAGTAGGGCTGACGATCGCCGCCGCGATCGGGGTGCACAACTTCGCCGAGGGCCTGGCGATCGGCGTGTCCGCCCGCGCCGGCGCGATCAGCCTCGCCACCGTGCTGATCACCGGCTTCGCGCTGCATAACGCGACCGAGGGGTTTGGGATCGTCGGCCCACTCGGAGACGTCAAGCCTTCCTGGGGTTGGATCGGGCTGGCCGGCCTGATCGGTGGCGGGCCAACCTTCCTCGGCTCGATCGTCGGCTACGCGGTGACCAGCCACCCGCTGGAGCTGGCCTTCTACGCCACCGCGGGCGGCGCGATCCTGTATGTGATCGGCGAGATCTGGAACGGCATGCGCCGCTACGGCCACCGCGAGCTCGGTCTGCTGATGGTCTCGGCAGGCTTCGTGCTCGGCGTGATCACCGACCTGATCGTCACCTACGGCGGCGGCTGATCCGGTCCCTGCGGCCGGGGATGGGCCGCTGCTAGCGAAGGACCTTCGGAGACGACGCCGGCACTGGCTCGCGCGCCGTGCGCCGCGGCCACCGGCGCTTGCGCCGAACGTGGTCCCGGACACGCTCGCTCGACTGCTCGGCGTCCGGCAGCGGGATTCCGCCCGGACCGGGATCGCGCGACGGCGGCTCCTGCGGGCCGCCGCTCCCGCCCCCGTCTTCGTCGGTGGATGAACCCGGCGGGGCGTCCGCTCTGAACAGCAGCGCCGGCACGAGGATCAGCGAGCAGAAGAACCAGGCCATGGCAATCAGGAGAAGCGGCCCGGCAACCGACTCGGTCAGCTCCCGGGAGCTAGCGAGCGCGATCACGACGATCAGCGGACCGAAGGGAATCAGCACGGTCCGCCCGAGGCGCATAGGGAGGTTCGCGTCTGGCCGGAACACGCGAACAGCGTACCGCCGCGCCGGCCCGCCTTCTACCCCATCGGGCGCCGGGCCCCGGCAGCCCCGGTCACAGGACGCTTCAGTCCTCGTCCTCGGGATGACGCTCGTGCCAGCGCAACGCGGCGGCCTCGGCGCTGGCGGAGTGCCGGTTGGGCACGACCTCCTCGTCCTCGGGGACGTGCGAGGGGGGATCGTGGTCGATGTCCTCCTCGGGGTTCTTCTGGCGCCAGCGCGTAGCTGCTGCTTCCGCGCTGCTGGACCGCCGCTGGGGTCGGTTTGCCTCGTCTGACACCACTCACCTCCGTCAGTCGACACCGACAGGGTAGTCCAGACGGTTAGGCTGCGGGCGCGAATGAGTCCGAGTATTCCTCTGCCGCCGCACGACGCGCCGCTGAGCGGAGGCTCTCCGTTTCCGCCGATCGCCGACTACGCGTTCCTGTCCGACTGCCACACCGGCGCTCTGCTGGCGCCCGACGGCAGCATCGAATGGATGTGCATCCCGCGCTTCGACGCCGCGAGCGTGTTCGGAGCGCTCCTGGACCGGCGCGGGGGATCCTTCCGCGTCGGCCCCTACGGGGTCGTCGTCCCGCTGTCGGTCCGCTACGTGCCCGGCACGATGATCCTCGAGACGACCTGGATGACGCCGTCGGGCTGGGTGGTGGTTCGCGACGGGCTGACGATCGGCCCCTGGCATGACCAGCACGCGGATGAGACATCGCATACCCGGCCGCCCACCGACCACGATGCCGACCACATGCTGGTGCGGGTGATCGAGTGCATCCAGGGCCAGGTCCAGATCGAGGCGGTCTGCGAGCCGATGTTCGACTACGGGCGCCGGCCGGCCCGCTGGGCGATGGTGTCCGATGACTGGTCGGCGGCCGAGGCCACCGACGGCGAGACGGTTCTGCGGCTGATCACCGACCTGCGAATCGGGATCGAGGGCGGCCGGGCGCGCGCCCGGCACACGCTGACCGAGGGCGAGGAGCGCTTCGTCGCGCTCGGGTGGAGGCATGGCCTGAACGGCCCGGCGCACTGTGCCAACGCCAAGGAGCGTCTCCAGAACACCTTCCACTACTGGCGCGACTGGCTCGCGACAGGACGCTTCCCGGACCATCGCTGGCGCCAGTACCTGCAGCGCTCGGCCCTCACCCTGAAGGGGTTGACCTATGCGCCGACGGGCGCCACGGTGGCGGCGGCGACGACGTCGCTGCCCGAAACGCCGGGCGGCGAGCGCAACTGGGACTACCGCTACTGCTGGATGCGCGATGCCACCTTCACGCTGTGGGGGCTGCACGCGCTGGGACTGGACTGGGAGGCGGACGACTTCATGCAGTTCGTGGCCGACCTCGAGCGCGTCGACGATGGCGCGCTGCAGATCATGTACGGGCTGGCCGGCGAGCGCGACCTGCACGAGGAGCAGCTCCCCCACCTGCACGGCTACGAGGGCGCAAGGCCGGTGCGCATCGGCAACGGGGCCTACCGGCAACGCCAGAACGACGTGTACGGGTCGGTGCTCGACTCGGTCTACCTGCACACGAAAATGGGCGGGCACATTCCCGGCCGGCTGTGGCCGGTGCTCCAGGACCAGGTCCGTTGCGCGCAGGGGATCTGGCGCCAGCCCGACCAGGGGATCTGGGAGGCCCGAGGCGACCCCAAGCACTACGTTTCCTCGAAGCTCATGTGCTGGGTGGCGCTGGACCGGGGGGCGCGGCTGGCCCAGCTCCAGGGCCAAGGGGATCAGGCTGCGGAGTGGCAGGGAGTCGCCGAGGAGATCCGGGCCGACATCCTCGCGCGCGGGGTCTCCGAGCGTGGGGTGTTCCGCCAGCACTACGAGACCGACGCGCTCGACGCCTCGACCCTGCTGATTCCGCTGGTGCGCTTCCTGCCCGCCCAGGATGAGCGCGTCAAGGCCACCGTGCTGGCCATCGCCTCCGAGCTACAGGAGAACGGCTTCGTTCTGCGCTACCGGGTACAGGAAACGGACGACGGCCTGACCGGCGAGGAGGGGACGTTCCTGATCTGCTCGTTCTGGCTGGTCTCGGCGCTGTCGGAGATCGGGGAGGCCGAGCCGGCCGCGCAGATGTGCGAGCGGCTGCTGGCGCAGGCGTCGCCGCTTGGTCTGTACGCCGAGGAGCTCGACGGGCGGACCGGGCGGCACCTGGGCAACTTCCCACAGGCGTTTACGCACCTGGCGCTGATCAACGCGGTGATGCACGTGATCTCGCAGGAGGAGGCGGCGGCGTAGCGATTTTGGGCCTCGCTGCGCTCGGCGTCCGTGGGGCCGTTCCGGCCGGCATCCGTGCCGGCCGGGCGTGTGCGCAGCCACGCCGCCGGGCATGGACGCCCGGCGCAAAGGCCCCAGGGATGCCGCCGCAGGCGGCCCCAGATCACCCGCGGCGGGCGAGCTCGCGCTTGGCCGTGCGACGGAACCGCAGGGCCTTGCCGGCGTTGGCGCGGATCAGCGCGACGCGTGACGGCGGCGCCTCCAGACCGCCCACCAGCTTGTGCGGAACCAGCGCCCAGCTGCCGTCGCGCAGGACGAGGTCGCCGCGGACCTGGAAATTCTGCATCGCACCGAAGCTCGGATCATGCGCATGGGCAGCCAGGCAGGCGAGCCCCGGTTGGAGGGGCGCGCCGGCGGGCGGGTCGTCGATCCGGATCTGCCGGTCGGCCTCGTGGGCGCGCACCTTCACGCGTACGGCAAACGGAAAGCCGTCGGGGCAGACGATCGAGAGAGCCGCCGTGGGGTAGATGGTGCCGAGCTCGTTCAGGCGCGGATGCCAGGTGGTCCGGCCGCCTTCGGGATCGGCGTGGAAGCGGGCGGGCTCCTCGGAGTGGCCGGAGCGCACCTCCTCCATGTGGGCGTCGAACAGCTCGGGCTCGGCACCGGGACTGCGCCAGATATAGACCCGCTCGGGTCGAATGTGGATGTAGATCCGGGTGTAGTACCAGCTCAGGAAGCGCTTCAGGGCATCCGGCGGGTCGAGTTTGCGCAGCCCGGGCAGCTTCTCCAGCGACTCCGTGGCGTAGCGCCGGCGGTTGGCCTCGAGGTCCTGGTCGTCGACCTCGGCCGACCCCTGGACGAGGACCGTGGGCGGGTCGCTCAGGCCGCTGCCGGTCGGGTCGGAGAACAGCAGGGCGACCAGCGGGTTGGCGCGCGCGTCATCGGCCTTCTTCGGATAGCCCAGCCCGGTGGTCACGTCGATGCACGGAGCGCCCGGGCGGTAGTACGGCGTGACCGGCCAGGTGATGGGCTGCCCGGCGCGGTTGACGGTGGTCAGCTCGGTGGTGATGAACCGGTCAAAGACCGCTTGCGCATCGGCGGGCAGCGAAGCCGTCACGGCGCGAGTATAGGCACGACCGGGAGAGGGTCACTCCGCGTAGCCGGGCTCACCCGGCAGCACGATCCGGGCGGTTTCGCCCTGGAGCAGGACGCGGGGCTGCACCGGATGGATCTGGCGCCCGCGCGCGTGGGTGAGCAGCTGCTCGGCCGAGCCGAACGCGGACAGCTGCTCGAGGTGCTTGATCGTCGGGAAGACCAGGAACAGATCGCCGCGGGCCCGGGCCTCCAGCGCGGCGGCCGGCGCGTACCAGCGGGCGTCTACCACCTCGCTGCCGTCGGGACTGGCGTGCGCGCCGGGCGGAAGCCGCGCCAGGTAGAACCAGGTGTCGAAGCGGATCTTGACCTCGGCCGGCGTGATCCAGCGACTGAACGGCACGAGCTGGTCGGGCTCGGCGATCGTGATGTCGGCCTCCTCGGCGAGCTCGCGGATCGCGGCGGCGCGGTGCGCGTGGTCGCCCTGCCCCTCGGCGCGGTCGACCGCACCGCCCGGGAACACCCATGCGCCGCCCATGAAGCGCGCGTTCGGGTTGCGCCGGACGAGCAGCACCTCGAGCGCGGCGTCGCCCCCGCGCAGCACGATCACCGTGCCGGCGGGCCGCGGTTCTGTGGTCTGACCGAAGTTGAGCGGCTGCTCGGGCCCCGGTCGGTCGACGCTCGTCATGCGGGACCATTCTCCCCGACTCGCGTTAGCCTTCGGCCGGTGAAGTGGATCTGCGGATCGTGCGGGTTCATCTATGATCCCGCCGAAGGGGACCCCGACGGGGGCATTCCGGCTGGAACCGCGTTCGAGGACATCCCCGAAACGTGGTTCTGCCCCGTGTGCGGCGCGCGCAAGCGGGACTTCGAGCCCTACGACGACTAGCTCGCCGGGCTGGGGGGCGCCGGGCTACGCCGCGTGGGCGATCTGCTCGTAGTCGTACGGCCCGGTCTGCTCGGCCTCGTAGGCGTAAGGCTCCGTCGGCTCATCGTCGTACTCGTCCTGCGGTGGCACCACGACCCCCATCGCCCGCGGATCGACGCCGGCCGTGCGGGCGGCCTCGGCGAGGACGGGGGCGGCGGCGCGAAGCTCCTCGGCGCGGTGGGTGGCCATCGTGGTCAGGCGCAGGCAGGAGACAGGTCCGTGGGTGGCCGGCGGCACCACCGCGTGCGCGAACACACCGCGGGCGAGCGCAACCTCGCCCATACGCAGCACCGGCTCCGGCTCGCCCAGCATGAGGGCCACGATGTGGGTGCGGGCTCCTCGCAGGTCGAAGCCCTCCGCGACCAGCGCCTCGCGCAGCGCCGCGGCGTTGACGTGAAGCTTGTCGACCAGCCGCGGGCGATCCTCGAGCAGCGCGAGGGCGGCCAGCGCGCCGGCCACGGCCGGCGGCGCCGGCGCGCTCGAGAACGCCAGCGTGCGCGCGGCCTGGAGCAGATACTGCGTCATCACTCGATCACAGGCCGCGAAGGCGCCGTAAGAGCCGAGGGCTCCGCCAAGCGTGCCGAGGATCACGTCCACCTGATCCTCGAGGCCGTGTTCGGCCAGTGCGCCGCGGCCCCCGCGGCCGAGCGACCCGAGGGCATGCGACTCGTCGACGAGCACGCGGACTCGATGACGCTGCGCGAGCTCGACGATGTCCTCGAGCGGCGCCACATCTCCATCGAGCGAGAACACGCCGTCGGTGGCGATCAGCGCTCCGCGGCCCTGCGCGTGGGCGAGTCCCCAGGCGAGGTGCTCGGCGTCGCCGTGGTCGTAGACAAACATCTCGGCGCGGGAGAGGCGGCAGCCATCGATCAGCGAGGCATGGTTGAGCGCGTCGGAGAACACCACGTCGCCCGGGCGGGCCAGGGCGCTGATCACGCCGGCGGCGGCGAGGAAGCCCGAGCCGAACAGGAGCGCGCTCTCGCGCCGCAGGAAGCCGGCCAGGCGCTCCTCGAGGCGGCGATGTACGGTCATCGTGCCGGAAGCCAGGCGCGAGGCGCCGGCACCTACGCCCCACCGCATCGCCGCCTCGGCCGCGGCCTCGCGCACGCGCGGGTGGTCGGCCAGACCCAGGCAGTTGTCCGAGCACAGGAGGAGCACCGGCTTGCCGTCGAGGACGACGTGAGGACCCTGCGGCCCGCTGACCAAGCGGATGCGCTGGTGAAGGCCCAACGCGCGCAGCTCGCTGAGGCGAGCTTCGATCTCGATCATGTTGGAACCGTAGGCTAAGCCGAGGCTCGGATGGATCAGCGTCCCTGCCAGCGCGGTGGACGTTTCTCGGAAAATGCGCGAACTCCCTCGCGGAAGTCCGCGGAGGCGAAGCAGGCGCGGCGCAGCTCGATCAGCTCGCGTTCGGTGGCGGGGTCCATCGTCGCCCGCGCGCTCAGGACGGCGTTGATGACGCGTTTGTTGCCCGCCTGGGCCAGCGGCGCGTTGGCCGCGATCTCGCTGGCCAGCTCGACCGCCTCCTCGCCGATCCGTCCCTCTTGGGCGATGGCGTTGACCAGGCCCCAATCCTTCGCGGTCCGCGCGTCGATTCGCCGCCCGACCAGGAACAGTTCGCGCGTACGGGGGGCGCCGATCGTCTCGATGAACTTGCCGATCCCGGTGTGCGAGTAGACCAGGCCGAGCTTGGCCGGGGGCATCGCGAGCGCGATTGTTCCCGCCGCGATGCGCAGGTCGCAGGCCAGCGCAAGCTCGAGCCCGCCCCCGATCGCGTGCCCGTTGAGGGCGGCGAGGGTCGGGAACGGGTAGGCCTCGACGGCTTCGAGCGCTGCCGTGAATGGGTGGGCCACGAGTCGCTCCGCCTCGTCGGCGAACACGCCCGGCCCGCGGAGGTCGCCGATGTCGTAACCGGCCGAGAACGTGTTCTGCTCGCCCGTGATGATCACGCAGCGGGCGTCCAGGCTCGGGAGCGTCACCGCGAAGCCGTCGAGGATCGCGTGGTCCAGCGCGCCGCGCTTGCCCGGATTGGAGATGGTCAGCCGGGCCACGCCGGGTGCCGGCTCATCGACCAGGAGCCGCCCGCTTTGGAGCGGCTCGTCGGGGTCGCGCCCGGGCGGCCTATTCGAGGACAACGAGCGCGTCTCCCTCGGAGACCGACTGCCCCTCCTCGACCAGAATCTCCTTCACCACGCCGGGATCCTCGGCCTCCACCGGCATCTCCATCTTCATCGACTCGAGGATCACGACCGTGTCGCCTTCCTGCACGCGGTCGCCGACCTCAACCTCGATCTTCCAGACGGTTCCGGTGATGTGGGCCTCGACGTCCGGCAATGCTCGTCAGCCTCCTGTGCTCGTGGGACGCGCCGGAGGATATGCGACCGGCAGTCCGACTAAAACGGGCAGTCGAACGAGTAACGATGGAACGCGTATGGCGGCGCGCCGCTCGGGAACGTGAACGTCGCGCGACGGAAGGCCAGATTCGGCCGGCCCGGGCAGGTTTGCGGTGTTGACAGCGTCACTTTCACCGGTCGAGTCACCGTGTGTCCGGCCGAGCAGGTCGGGGTGCACGTGTTCTGGTTGTAGTCCCCGGTGGCGACCGCCTTGGTGCGGTTCCAGCTCGACCACCTCAGCTTGCCCAGCCAGATACCCGCGTCCCCGCAGGACAGGATGATGCGGGCCGGCTTGTACTGCTCGCGACCGCAGTTGATCGCGCGGACCTGGCTGCCGGCGGCCGCGATCGCGATCGAGGGCACGGCCAACAGCGTGACCACGATCGCGATTCGCAGGGCGCCACGCATTGACGACTAACCCTCGAAACTGTCGGGATCGGGGCCGGTGCGCTCGCCGCGGTCCAGCTCGGACAGCCGCCGCATCTGAGCGTTGCTCAGCTCGAAGTCGAACACCTGGAAATTCTCCTCGATCCGAGAGGGTGTCACAGACTTCGGGATGACGATGTTGCCGAGCTGGATGTGCCAGCGCAGCACCACCTGGGCCGGAGTGCGGCCGTGACCGGACGCGATCTTCTCGATCGCCGGGTCATCCAGGAGCTGGCCCTTGCCGAGCGGGCTCCAGGCCTCGGTGAGGATGCCGTGCTCGGCGTGGTAGCGCCGGAGCTCGGGCTGCTGGAGGCGGGGATGCAGCTCGACCTGGTTGACCGTAGGCACGACGCCGGTGGCGTCAATGATCCGCTCGAGGTGCTCGATCTGGAAATTCGAGACGCCGATCGAGCGCACGCTGCCCTCGTCCTTCAGGCCGCACAGGGTCTCCCACGTCTCCAGGTACAGATCCTTGCTGGGAATCGGCCAGTGGATCAGGTACAGGTCGATGTAGTCGCCGCCCAGCTTCTCGAGGCTCTGCTGGAAGGCACGCCGCGCCCGGTGGCGTCCGTGCTCGGGGTTGGCCAGCTTGGTGGTGATGAACACGTCGCTGCGTTCGAGGCCGCTGGCTTGAAGGGCGTCGCGGACACCCTCCTCATTGCCGTAGGCGGCGGCGGTGTCGATCAGCCGGTAGCCGGTCTTCAGGGCGTGAGAAACCGTCTCAGCCGTCTCTTCGGCCGGCACCTGGAAGACGCCGAAGCCGAGCTGGGGAATGCGATTGCCGTCGTTCAGGTCCACAAAAGGGACCGGTGTGGTCTGAGTTGTCATATCGAGAGGCTTCCATGGACCGGCGGCCGTGAATCACGGATCACGGATCGCAAATGGCGTAGCCTGAGGCCGTGTCATCGGAAGGCACCGAGATCGACCTGCATCTGCTGTCGGCGTCACTGCGGGCCGATGCAAGCGATCTGGGAGTGTTTGTGGACAGTCTCGCCGCGCGCCTCGAGGACGCCCTCCCCGGTCGCGCGCGCGTGTATCGCTGGCGCGAGCGCATGTTCGGCTCCAAGCTGGTGCGGAAGATCACGATCGATGCGGGCGATCAGCGGCTCGAGCTCGAGTACAAGGGTGGCGCACTCCAGACCACCTGCGCGCGGATGTCCGGCGGCATCGTCTTGAAGACCGAGCCGCTCGACTTCGACGCATGGCTGACGGCGCTGACCGAGGCTCTGGCCGCGGAGGCTCAGCGCAACGAGGTGGCCAGGAAGGCGCTCGAGCGCCTGCTGATGCAATGAGTCGACAGGAGCGGAGGACCGATGGGATTTCTCAAGCGTGAAGACGACGACTACGCGCAAGCGCCGGCGCAGGTGGCGCCGGCACCTCCGGACGAGGCGCCGCGTCAGGCCGCGTACGAGGCGGGGTCGCTGGCCGGTATCCCCGAGTCGGGGATCGAGCGAATCGAGCGGATGAAGCAGGAGGTCGCGCGGGGGTTCTTCACCAGTGACCTGTCGGTGAACGAGTTCCTGCTCGTAAAGCAGGCCGGGTTTGAGCCGCTCGGGCTGGTGCTTGGGAGCTCGATTTACCACATCGGCTTTCAGCAGGCGATGTGGAACCAGAGCCAGGAGCTCGGCGTGCTGACCCAGGCCATGTACCACGCGCGCGAGCTGGCCATGACGCGCATGGAGGAGGAAGCCGACCAGCTCGGGGCGGACGGGATCGTCGGGGTGAGGCTGGACATCGGGCGCTACGAGTGGGGCGCGGACCTGGCCGAGTTCATCGCGGTGGGCACCGCGGTCAGGCACCGAGCCGGCGAGCTGCACCGTGCGCCGAACGGCCGTCCGTTCACCTCGGACCTGAGCGGCCAGGACTTCGCCACGCTGCTGCGAGCCGGATACCGGCCGGTGGGGATGGTGATGGGCAACTGCGTCTACCACGTGGGGCGCCAAGGGATGCTCGCTTCGCTCAAGCAGGTTGGGCGCAACGTGGAGATGCCCAACTACACCCAGGCGCTGTACGAGGCACGCGAGTTGGCCATGGAGCGCATGCAGCGCGAGGCCGACGAGGTGCGGGCGGGCGGAATCGTGGGAGCCCGGATCGTCGAGCGCAGCCACGGATGGGGATCGCACGTGATCGAGTTCTTCGCGATCGGCACCGCGGTGGTGGCGACGACCACCGAGCACGAGATCGAGAAGCCGTCAATGGTGCTGCCGTTGAGCGGTTAGTCGACTAGCGTTCGCCACATGCCCGACGTCGAGCTCAGGCCCCAGGTCTACAAGGACGCGCGCCCGAAGGAGGAGTTCGACCGCTACCACGCTCTGATCCGCGACCACGAGCCCGAGGCCAAGGTGTACGAGCCGGTCCGGGTGGGCACCGTGATCTGGGCGTTATTGGCCTACCGAGCCCGGGGATACGGCAGCGAGAATGTGCCCAATGGGCCGGTCATCCTGGCCCCCAACCACGCCTCGTTCATGGATCACTTCTTCGCCGGCGCGTTCATCCGGCGGCGGGTCCAGTTCATGGGCAAGTCCCAGCTGTTCAAGGGGATCGGGGCATGGGTGTTCAGCCACGGAGGGGTGTTCCCGGTCCGGCGCGGCTACCACGACGAGGAGGCGTTCATCACCGCGTTCCGGATCCTGGCCCGCGGTGGGGCGATCGTCATGTACTGCGAGGGCGGGCGGTCGCGAACCGGGAAGATGGCCGACGAGGCGCGGCCTGGGATCGGGCGCTTGGCGCTCGGGTCGGGGGTGCCGGTGGTGCCGGTGGCGATTCTCGGGTCCTACCAGGTGCGCAACTGGAGGCGGCTTCAGTTCCCCCAGGTGACAGTCCAGTTCGGCCAGCCGTTCCGCTTCGAGATGATCGAGCATGCGACGCGCGAGCAGCAGCAGGAGGCGGCCGACTACATCCTCGAGCGGATCCGCGACCTCCACTCAGAGCTCACGCGGGTAGGGCGCCGAGGAGCGCGCCGCGCGGCCCGCGCCCGGAGGCGGGAGGCTTCCCCCAAGGCCGCGCGTCAAGGTTAGGAAGGTTTTAGCGAGCGTTGATTCGGATAGAACCGGCGCCGAAGCGCGCTGGCGCGGGGGGCAGGGTGAGCCGTCGCGCCGGAGCCGCATCGATGCGGCCGGTCCGGGCCGGTTCTCACCCGGCCGGTTCTTAGGCGGTTGCGATCGCGGCGGCCCGGGCGAGCCCGAGCTCCTCGGTCGCCACCTCGCGCATCTTGAACTTCTGCACCTTGCCGGTCACCGTCATCGGGAAGGAATCGACGAGCTTCACGTAGCGCGGGATCTTGAAGTGGGCGATTTGACCTCTGCAGAACTCCTTGACGTCATCGTCGGTGAGCGACGCCCCCGGGCGCAGGATGATCCACGCCATCAGCTCCTCGCCGTAGCGCTCGTCGGGGACGCCGATCACCTGGACGTCGGCGATCGCGGGGTGCGTGTACAGGAACTCCTCGATCTCGCGCGGGTAGACGTTCTCGCCGCCGCGGATGACCATGTCCTTAATTCGTCCGACGATGCGTACATAGCCCTGATCGTCCATCGTGGCCAGGTCGCCGGTGTGCATCCACCGCCGGGCGTCGATCGCGTCCGCGGTCCGCTCGGGGTCGTTCCAGTAGCCGCGCATCACCACGTAGCCGCGGGCCAGGAACTCGCCCGGCTCGCCGCGGGGGAGGGTGCGGCCGGTGGCCGGGTCGACGACCTTGATCTCGACATGCGGCGCGACCTCGCCCACCGTGCCGCAGCGGTTCTCGAGCGTGTCGTCGCAGCGCACTTGGGTGGTGACCGGCGAGGTCTCGGTCATGCCGAACGCGATGCTCATCTCGCCGATCCCCATCTCGGCGCTCACCCGTTTCATGACCTCGATCGGGCAGGGGGATCCGGCCATGATCCCGGTCCGCAGCGTGCTGTAGTCGAACTCGGCGAAGCGCTCGTGGCCGAGCTCGGCGATGAACATCGTGGGCACGCCGTAGAGGCTCGTGCAGCGCTGATCCGCACAGGCCCGGAGCGTGGCCAGCGGGTCGAAGACTTCGGCCGGATAGACCATGCAGGCGCCGTGCGAAGTGGCGGCCAGGTTGCCCAGCACCATGCCGAAGCAGTGGTAGAGCGGGACGGGAATGCACACCCGGTCACGCTCGGTGTAGCCGAGCAGGGCGCCGACGAAGTATCCGTTGTTGAGGATGTTGTGGTGGGTAAGCGTGGCGCCCTTGGGGAAGCCGGTGGTGCCGCTCGTGTACTGGATGTTGATCGGATCGTCGAAGTCGAGCTCATCGCCATGCGCGCGCAGGTCACCGGTGAAGCCCTGGCCCGAGGCCAGCTCCTCCCACTCCGGCGTCTCGAAGAACACCGCTCGTTCCAGCTGGGGAAGGTCGGGCCGGACCTGGTCGACCATCGCCACGAAGCTGGAGCCCTTGAGCTCCTGGCTCGAGATGATCCAGCGGCAGCCCGACTGGCCGAGCGCGTATTGCAGTTCGCTCACCCGGTAGGCCGGATTGATGTTGACGAGGATGATCCCGGCCTTGGCCGTCGCGTACTGGGTCAGGGTCCATTCGGCCCGGTTCGGCCCCCACACTCCGACCCGGTCGCCCTTATGCAGGCCGGCGGCGAGCAAGCCGCCGGCGAGGCGGTCCACGGCTTCGCCGAACTCGGCGTAGGTGTAACGCAGCCCCTGCGGCCAGGACACGAGCGCGTCAGCGTCCGGAACGCGGGCGATCGTCCGGTCGAGGTTGTGGCCGATCGTCTCGCCGAGCAGCGGCTCCGGACAGGCGCCGTGTGCATAGGACAGCATCGCTATTCGCTCCTTCCTCGATCGAGAGAACGATCCTACTGTCCGAGCGTGACCCCGTCACCGGGTAGTCGTCCCAGCGGAAGTTTCGCCCGGAAGTCCGGGCTCGCATTACGGCTGGAACGTTGAGGGCAGCGCGACTAGGGTGTCGCGCCGGTGACCGTGCTCCGTCAAGAGCTCCTCCGTGGCCGCGCGGTCGCGGTGGCGGGTGGGGTGCCGCGAGTCGTGATTGATGGTTTGGTTGGTCTCGGAGCACGGTTGGAGCAGCTCGATGTGGGCCTCGACGAAGATCGAACGCGGGAGTGGGCAATCGCGGCCTCGCCGCTGCACGCGCTGGTGTTCGACGCGCGGCCCGCGTTCGGCGAGGGGGGTGAGGCCGAGCTGGGCAAGGCGCTCGAGCGGGCCTGGGTCGCCACGCGAGGCGTGGCGACGGGAGCGCTGATTCCCGGCGGGGCCGGCAAGGTGCTCCTGATCGCGCCGCGCTCGCGCGCCGGCTCGTTCGCGGCGGCGGCGCGCGCCGCGCTCGAGAACCTGGCGCGAACGTTGTCGGTCGAGTGGGCCAGGTACGGAGCGACCGCGGTGGCCGTCGCGCCGGGCGTCCGGGCCGGCATTACGGGTGGAACGTTGAGGGGAGGGCCACTAGCCTCCCCGGGCGATGAGGAGCCTTCCCAACTGGCTTGACCCGCTGCCCGATGCCCGCGAGCAGCGGGCGCTCGACGAGTGGGCGATCGCTGAGCGGGGGATCTCCGGCCTCGAGTTGATGGAGCGCGCCGGCACCGGGCTGGCCGACCGGGTCGGATCGCTGGCGCCGGAGGGTCGGGTGGTCGTGGTGTGCGGCAAGGGGAACAATGGCGGTGACGGGCTGGTGGCGGCGCGCGTGCTGCGCTCGCGCGGCCGCCAGGTGGACGTGCGGTTGCTTGGTTCGCGGGAGGACCTGCGGGGTGATGCCGCGACCAGCCTGGGGCGCCTGCCCGGCGCGCCGCCGTCGTCGTTCGCGGCGAGCGCGCTGGCCGGTGCCGCGGCGATCATCGACGCGATCCTGGGCACTGGCTTCGCGGGTGAGCCGCGGGAGCCGGCGGCCGGCGCGATCGAGGCGATCAACGCGGCCGGTTCGGAGTCGATCGTGCTCGCCTGCGATGTCCCCAGCGGCGTCGACGCGTCGAGCGGGGAGGTGGCCGGGGTTGCGGTGCGCGCGCGGGCGACCGTGACATTTCACGCGGGGAAGCCCGGGCTGTGGATCGACCCCGGCAAGACGCACGCCGGCGAGGTGTCGGTGCTCGACATCGGGATCCCGGCCGGGGGCCCCGGGGATCCGCGAACCGGGATGATCGCGGACCGCGTGGCGGACGAGATCCCGCGCCGTGGCCGGGCCTCGACCAAGTTCGCGGCGGGCAGCGTGCTCGTGTGCGGGGGCTCGCGGGGACTGACCGGAGCGCCGTGCTTGGCCTCCGAGTCCGCCATGCGGGCCGGCGCCGGGTATGTCACCGCGTTCGTGCCGGCGTCACTGAACCCGATCTTCGAGTCGCGGCTGCTCGAGGTGATGACCGCGCCGCTCCCCGACACGAACGGGTCGCTCGACCCGGTTGGCGTCGAGCAGGTGCTCGAGCGCGTGGAGCGCGCTGACGCGCTCGTGCTCGGTCCGGGGCTCGGGCGCACGCCGGGCGCGCTCGAGTTCGCCCGCCAGCTCGCTCACGACGCGCGCCTGCCGCTGCTGCTCGACGCCGACGGGCTGAACGCCCACGCGGGCTCACTCGATTGGCTGGCCGAACGCGAGGCGCCCACCGTGCTCACCCCGCACGCCGGCGAGCTGGCGCGGCTGCTCGACACGGACAGCGCCTCGGTCGGTGCCCGGCGTCTCGAGAGCGCTCGCGAGGCCTCGCTGCGGGCGCAGGCCATCGTGGTTCTCAAGGGGGACGACACCCTTGTGGCGAGGCCCGATGGGCACGTAGCAGTCAACCGGGGCGGGGCATCGGCGCTCGCCACCGCCGGCACTGGCGACGTCCTCTCGGGGGTGATCGGAGCGTTCCTGGCCAAGCGGATGGATCCGTTTCATGCGGCCTGCGCGGGCGTGCTGGTGCACTCCCGCGCCGGTCTGGAGATCGCGCGCGAGATGGGGCCGGAGGGTGTGATCGCCAGCGACGTGATCGCGGCGCTCCCGCACGCTCGGGCCTCGCTGGAGTCCTGACCGTGCCGTTGCGCGCGCTGGCGCGGGTCAACCTCGCGGCCATCGAGCGCAATGTGGCGCAGCTGCGGGGGGCGTTGACGGGAGGGGCGGGGTTATGCGCGGTGGTCAAGGCGGATGGGTACGGGCATGGCGCGGTGCCGGTGGCGCGGGCGGCCCTGACCGGCGGAGCGCGCTCCCTGGCCGTGGCCACCGCAGTCGAGGCGGCCGCGTTGCGCGCGAGCGGGATCGAAGCGCCGCTGCTCGTGATGGGCGCGGTGAGCGATGAGGAGCTTCCGGTGGCGGTGGGGGCGGGGGCGGAGCTGGTGGCATGGAACGACCGCTTCGTGTCGCAGCTGCTGAAGGCTCTCGGCGCCGTGGGCGATCGATCCGTACGCGTCCACGTGAAGCTCGACACCGGGATGGGGCGGCTGGGCACGCGCGATTTCGCCGAGGCGGCGCGCGTTGCCGAGCGGGTTGCGGCGGCCGCGCCGGCGCTCGAGCTCGCCGGCGCGATGACGCATTTCGCGAGCGCGGACGAGGATCCCGAGTTCACGTCGGCGCAGCTGGCCAGGTTCGCTCCGTTCGTCCGCTTTGTGCGCGATCGCTGGCCGGGAGTGGCGGTGCACGCCGCTAACAGCGCGGCGACGCTGCGCGAGCCGGCCAGTCACTTCGATTTTGTGCGCTGCGGGATCGCCGTCTACGGTTGCGACCCGATGAACGAGGACCCCTTCTCGCACGACCTCGAGCCGGCGCTCGAGCTGAGCTCGTACGTGGCGGCGGTGAAGCGAGCCGCGTCCGGCGACAGCGCCGGCTACGGCCGCCGGTGGGTGGCCCGGGAGGAGACGTGGGTCGCCACCGTTCCGCTCGGCTACGCCGACGGGATCCGCCGCGGGCTCACCAACAACTGTGAGGTGATCATCGGGGCCCGGCGCTTTCCGTTGGTGGGGACGGTGAGCATGGACAACATCACGGTCGAGGTGGGATCCAGCGACGCAGTGCGCTGTGGCGATCGCGTGACGATCATCGGCACCGGTGAGGGCGGTGGCGAGCGCGTGACCGCCGAGGAGCTCGCGCGGCGGATCGACACAATCAACTACGAGATCGTGTGCGGCATCTCGGCGCGGGTGCCCCGCGTCTACCACCGCGACGGGACGCCGGCGTGACCGTCTCCGACCCGATGGAGGCGCTGGTCGCGGTCGCGAACGAGCCGGCCTGGCTGGTCGGCGGCGCGGTGCGCGGCCGCGCCCTGGGGCGGCCCACCGACGACTACGACGTGGCCCTGGAGGGCGACGCCCGCCGGCTGGCACGCTCGCTGGCGCGTTGCGCTGACGCACACGCCTTCGCGTTGTCGGAGGCGTTCGGCGTGTGGCGCGTGGTCGACCGCGCTCGCCGCTGGCAGGTCGACGTGCTGCCGCTCGTGGGGCACTCGATCGAGGCCGACCTGGCCGGCCGCGATTTCACGATCAACGCGATCGCCGAGCCGCTCGGCGGCGGACCGCCCGTGGATCCGTTCGGCGGTCTCAGCGACATACGCGAGCGGAGGCTGAGGATGGTCTCCCCACACGCGTTCGCCGAGGATCCGTTGCGCACTCTGCGCCTGGCCCGGCTGGCCTGCGAGCTCGGCTTCGTGGCCGACCCTCAGACCGTGGCGGCCGCGGCCGCGAGTGCGCCGGCATTGGCCCAGGTGGCCCCCGAGCGGATCTTCGCCGAGCTCAAGCGGGTCCTGGTCTCGGACCGCCCGCTCCAGGGCCTCGGGCTGATGGATCAGGTGAGGGCGACCGAGGTCGTGTTGCCGGAGCTGACCGCGATGCGCGGGGTCGAGCAGAGTCCCTATCACCACCTGGACGTGTACGAGCACACGCGCTCGGTTCTCGCCGAAACGATCGCGCTCTCGCTCGATCCAGGCCGCCCATTGGGCGAACACGGCGAAGCGGTGGCGCGGTTTCTCGACGAGCCGCTCGCCAACGAGCTCACGCGGGGACAGGCGCTTCGCTTCGGCGCCCTACTGCACGACGTGGCCAAACCTCTCACCCGCCGGGTCACGCCCGAAGGACGCGTGACCTTCATCGGGCACGACGCAGTCGGGGCCGACCTGGCCGCCGGGGTGCTGGCCCGCCTGCGGGCCAGCGAGCGCCTGCGCGAACACGTGGCCGCGCTCACGCGCCATCACCTGCGCCTGGGCTTCCTGGTCCACGAGATGCCGCTGGGGCGCCGCGCCATCTACCGCTATCTGCGCGACTGCGAGCCCGTGCAGGTGGACGTGACGCTGCTGAGCGTCGCCGATCGGCTGGCCACGCGCGGGCGCGGCGCGGAGGAGGCGATCGCCCGGCACGTGGAGCTGGCCCGCCAGCTGCTCGGTGAGGCGCTCGTCTGGCGGGAAGGACGACCGCGGCCGCCGCTCCGCGGCGACGAGGTGGCGCGGGCGGTGGGCATGCGGCCGGGCCGCGCACTGGGTCGGATCCTTGCCGAACTCGAGGAGGCGAGCTTCGCGGGGGAGATCACCTCGCGCGAGCAGGCGATCGCGCGGGCTCGGGAGCTGGCCGGCGCCGGCGGGTCCAGCGTCGCTGAGCGATAGGCTGCGCGGCGGTGCGCGACCCGGACTGCATCTTCTGCAAGATCGTCGCGGGTGAACTGCCCTCCCAGAAGGTCGATGAGGACGAGCGAACGGTCGCCTTCATGGACATCAGCCCCGCGACGCGGGGCCACGTGCTGGTCGTGCCGCGCGAGCACGTACGGAATTTGCTCGAGGTCGACCCGGAGGACCTTCAGGCCACGATGGCCACTGCTCAGCGCATGGCACGGCGGGTCTCCGAGCGACTCGGCGTGGCTGGCGTGAACCTGCTCAATGCGTGCGGATCGGCGGCCTGGCAAACCGTCTGGCACTTTCACGTCCACGTGATCCCGCGCTACGAGGACGATCCGCTGCGGCTGCCCTGGATTCCGGCCGAGGGCGATCCCGCCGAGATCGAGGCCGTGGCGCGCGAGCTTCGCTGAGCCTAGTGGCGTTCTGCTCGCGGGCGAGAAGCTGCACGGGTCACTCCGGAAAACCACGCGCTGCCTGTCCTTGCTACCTTCCCCGGGTTGGTCGGGGCCCTCGGGCACCGTACCGGCGTGTCCGAAAGAAGGCATCTAAGGGGAGTACATGGCAACGGGTACTGTCAAGTGGTTCAGCGACGACAAGGGCTTCGGCTTCATCACGCCCGATGACGGCGGGCGCGACTTGTTCGTTCATTTCACTGGCATCGTGGGGGACGGCTATCGCTCGCTGTCCGAGGGTGTCAAGGTTTCCTACGAGGAGGAGGCCGGTCCGAAGGGACCGAAGGCAGTAAACGTGACGAAGATCTAGGTCGGGCACGCCTAGCCGATTTGGAGCGGAGCGCTCGGCCGATCGCGCCGGATCTGCGCTCGCCGCTCGGGCATGGCGCAACTGGCGCCAGGCCCTCGTGTTGAATCTGACATGAAACGTTCTTTGTTGGCCACCGCCGGTGCCGTCGTGCTCTGCGGTCTGCTTTCCGCCTCCGCGAGCGCTGCCGTGCTTGAACTCGGCGCGACCACGACGCCCCTCGTGGCCCCCGTCTGCCCCAAGGGAGTCGCGCCGGCGCAGTGCACGATCATCCTGACCCGGGCCACCGCGATCGAGACGATCAGGGACAACAGCGCCTACCCGTCCACGGTCAAGCAGGGCGGCCGCCTCGTTGCCTTCACCGTCGGCCTGTCCACGCTCTCGACGAACCCGACCACGGCGAAGAACGACGTCGCGTTCCTCGACAAGACCTACGGCGGCGACGCCCAGGTCGCGGTGACCGTGCTCAAGCCCGTCGGCTCGCGGAGCCACTGGACCTGGCAGATGGTCGAGCAAGGCCCGGTGGTCGATGTCCAGCCCTACCTCGGCCAGGTGGTCCAGTTCCCGCTCACCACGTCGCTGCCGGTTGCCCGCGGGGAGGCGATCGCACTGACCACGCCGACCTGGGCGCCGGTCCTCTCGATCGACCTATCGACGACTCATTTCGCCTACCGCCAGAGCCGCAGCTACAACTGCAACAACCCGCCGGCCTCGAGCCAGGCGCAGGTGACGGTCGGCCAGAGCACCCGGTACGCGTGCGACTACCCGGGCACTCGCGTCGAGTACAGCGCCACCGAAATCACGAACCCCGCGCCCACGCCGGCGCCGTCGACCACTACGCCGAGCAAGAAGAAGTAGGCGCGCGCTCCCCTACGGGATGCCGGCGCCACCGCTGCCCGAGCCCGACCCTGAGCCCGACCCGGTCCCGCCGCCGCCCGAACCGGACGTGCCGCCGGCGGTCGGCGCCGCTCCGCCGTTCGCCCCGGTCGGGGCGGCCGCGGACCCCGCGCCCGATCCAGCCGTGCCACCCGCGCCGGCCGTGCCACCCGCGCCCGCCGCGCCGCTCGAGGCCCCGCCGCCGGCAGCGCCTCCGCTAGCACCGGACGAACCGGACGAGCCCGAGGCGCCGCTCGACGGTGCCGCGGCCGAGGGCGAGCCGCCCGACGAGGATGACGTCGTGGTCCCGGTGGTCGAGGTGGTCGATGTGGTGCCGGTGGTGGTGGCCGGAGAGGCGGTGATCGTCGCCGTCGGCACCGTCAGCTGCGGGGCGCCGGAGGTGTCGGTGGAGGCAGAGCCGCCTCCGCAGGCCGCCAGGCCGGCGCAGAGCACGGCTGCCGCGGCGATGCCGGCGACTGCGCCCAGCGGGCCACGACCCAGTACGGCTCTAGGACCCACCGTGACCAAACCTCAGAGGTCGAGCGGCTCGAGGCGCCGTCCGCAATGCGGGCAGTCGTTGAGGTCCTTCTGGCACAGCTGGTCGCACCAGTTGCAGAAGCGGAGGTTTTCTACCGACCAGGGCAGCTCGGAGGGGGTGGGCGCTAGGGGCAGGAGCTGCGCGACCGGTTCGAGCGGCTCGCCCGTCTCCCGGTCGACGTACGCCTTGCCCGCCTCGGCCTCGATCACGACCTCCCGCCCGGTGGATGGCGTCCTCATCCGGTACCTCTGACGCGTCCTCATCCCCAGCCATCGTATAGGAGGAGCGTGATGACCGCGGCGCGCCCGTGCCCGCGGCGCGGGCCCTCGGGATGGGCGCAGCGGGCCGCGTCTGACCCGCCGCGCCAGGAGCCGAGCGCTTGGATAGAGTCCCACCGTCGAGGTATGGTCAAGTCGCTGGGACGCATCGCCACGCTGACGGCCGGGGCCCTGATCGTGTTCGCGCTGGGCGGTTGCTCGGTCAAGCACGCCAACGGCAATCTGGTCAACGGCAAAAAGCTGTTCGCTTCGAACTGCGCGTCGTGCCACACGCTCTCCCACGCCAACTCGACCGGAACGGTGGGGCCGAACCTCGACGACGCGTTCCGCCAGGACCGCGCCGACGGGGTGAAGAGCACCTCGATCGCCGGCCTCGTCGCCTACTGGATCCAGTACCCGAACACACAGGGCCGGATGCCCGCGATGCTCGTCAAGGGCCAGAACGCGCAGGATGTGGCCTCGTACGTCGGCACGGTGGCGGCCCTCCCCGGCGTGGACACCGGCGCGCTCGCGGCGGCCGTGGCCGAGAAGGTCAACCCGACGCCGGCGGTCGGCAAGCAGATCTTCACCGGGGTCGGCTCGTGCGGCTCGTGCCATACGCTGTCGGCCGCCGGGACCACTGGCACCGTCGGACCGAGCCTGAACACGCTGAAGGCCGCGTGCGCCGCGCCGGCGTCGCAGAGGATCCGCGGCACGACGTTGGAGAAGTGCATCGAGACCGCGATCACCAGGCCGTACGCCTACATACCGCCGGGTTATGCCCCGGGGATCATGCCGAACACCTTCTCCAAGACGCTCAGCCCGAGCCAGATCCAGGCGCTCGTGGCATTCCTCTCCTCGACGGCGAGATAAGTCTCAGCCCGGACGCGGGCCGGCGGTGGTAGTCAGGCGCTCCAGGAGTTCCCGGCCGCGGCCCGCGGCCACAGCGCGCGCGGCCCGCTGCTCATCGAGCTCGATCCCGCTCGCGGCCGCCGCGTCGAGTAGCTGCTGGCGCTCTTCGGCCTCGCGGGCGACCTTGAGGAACAGCCAGCAGAACAGCCCGATCGTGAGCACGCTTTCCTCGACCATCATCATGCCGGCGGCGGCAATCT